>CBDUPF010000020.1:0-22928 GCA_965369035.1 uncultured Aliishimia sp. | reverse complement strand
ACGCCGCCTGCGGCATCGATCCGTGTCGCGCAGTCCGCGACCAGCGCCGGAACCGCCGGTTCGGTCAAGTCCCCCAGTCCGTCGAGAGTTATGCCCGCGCAGATCAGTCCGGTCAGCGCCTCCAGGCGCGGCAGGCCAGAGCCGGCGGTATGCCAGCGCCGGCCGAGAAAACGGGTCTGCTGCGCGAGCAGCCGGTGGAATTTCACGGAGTAGTCGTCGGGCTGACCGCGGAGCAGGAAATCCGCATGATTGATCCAGCGGATCAGCCGCCGCCCGGTCAGGTCCGGGTCCCAGCCGGGTCCCCGGCCCCCGCCGAAACGCTCGATCCAGCAGCGAAGCCAGAATGCAGACGTCTCTCGCGCCTCGCGGTCGCCCACCGCAGCCATATCGTCGAGCCAGCCGAACCCGTGCAATTCGCGCGCAAAGCCCGCATCAGGGGCCTTGATCTCCCAGGGCGTGCGTTCCGGCGCCGCCACCAGGTGACCGGCAAAATGGAAATTGCCCGCGAGCAATTGCCGGCCCCGGGCGTAGCTGCCGACGGTCCGCGGCTCCGGCGGGGTGACGAAGGTCGCGGAGGACCGGTTAAACGTGACCACCCGCGCGTGGATCCGGTTGAGGACCCGCGCACGTCGGCCTTTCAGGTTCTGAAGGTCGATCATCTGCTCTGCCTGGACGCTCTAGCGGCGTATCTGGGTTGAATGATACCGCCCGCCCGCGGCGGAGTCACCGTATTCCTTGGTGTCAGGCGGCTTTTCTCAGCGCGGCGATGTAGAAGCCGTCCATCCCGCCGAGATTCGCCCAAAAGTCGGGCCGCAGCCGCAATCCGCCTTCCTCGCTGCGCCAGGCGGGTTCGATCCAGTCCGCTGCCATCGCGTCGGCGTCGATCCGCAGACCCGGATGGCGCGCCAACGCCTCCTCGATCTGCACTTCCCCCTCGTCGGGCAGCAGGGAACAGGTGCAGAAGACAAGCTGGCCGCCCGGCGGCAACAGCGTCAGGGCGTGGTCGATCAGCTCCGCCTGCAACTCGATCAGCGCGGCGAACTCGCTGCCGTCCTTGGCGAAGGGCAGATCGGGGTGCCGACGGATCGTCCCCGTGGCCGAACAGGGCGCATCGAGCAGGACGCTGTCCCAGGTCCCGGTCACGGCGCGGGCGTCCTGCACGCGGACCTCCGCCGCAAGCCCGGTCCGGTCGAGATTCTTGCGCAGGCGGCCGAGCCGCGCGTCGGATATGTCCACGGCGGTGACCCGATGGCCCGCCGCCGCCAGTTGCAGCGTCTTGCCGCCCGGTGCCGCGCACAGGTCCAGCACGGTCGCCCCCTGAACCAGCTTCGCCGGAAGCGCCGCGGCGGCGTCCTGCACCCACCACGCCCCGGTATCATAGCCCGGCAGCGTCGTGACCTGTGCGGCATCGGTCAGACGGACGGACCCGGTTGGCAACAACGTACCGCCGGTCGCGCGGGCAACCTCCATGGCGTCCGACCGAGCGGTCAGATCCAGCGGGGCGCCTGCGTGGTGCGCGGCCTCGAACCCTTCGACGGCCTTGCGCCCCCAGGCCTCGGCCAGCGGTTGGCGCAACCAGTTCGGCAGACGCGGCACGGGCAGTCCGGCCCAATCCTCGGCCGCGTGCCCCGAAAGCTTGCGCAGAACGGCGTTGACCAGCCCCTTGAGCCGCCCGTGCTGCCGATTTCCGGCGGCGATGCTGACCAGATCGTTGACCACGCCGTGTGCGGCGGCACCAAGTGCCAGCTCCAAGACCCCGAGGCGGAGGAGATTGCGGATCGGCAGCGGTGGCGCCTTGGCCACATGGCGCGCGATGAGCCCGTCCACGCGGTCGAGATTGCGCAGCACGTCCGTCGCCAGCCGCTGTGCCCGCGCCCGGTCGGGCGGCGTCAGCCGGTCGAGCGCGCCGCCCGTAATCAGTTCGTTCATGAGCCGCCCGTCCCCGAGGACACGGTCAAGAAGATATGCCGCGCTACGTCGCGCCGGGATGCCGCTCTCTGCCATGAATTCCGGGTGCCGCCGACCGGGCGACCTCTTGCCTTGGAAACCGATGCGCGTATATCAGGCGCATGGATGAAAAGGAAACACCCCCGATCGACCTGCCACCGGCCGCGCAACGCGCATTGGCCGAGGCCGAGGAACGACGGCGCAAGGCCGCCGACCTGAACCTGCCCCCCGAACTCGGCGGGCGCGACGGACCGGAGCCAGTGCGCTATGGCGATTGGGAGAAAAAGGGCATCGCGATCGACTTCTGACCGCGCCGTTCACGCATGGAGCCGACGCATCCAGAACTGCAGGGGCTTGGCTGTCTCATCTGCCTGCCCCAGATCCTTCCACCGGAATTCCGCCACCACGCCGGGCAGCGGTTCATATCCCCGCGCGCGCCAGAAACCGTCGAGCGGGCGATACTCCGCGGGACGCGCCGGATGATCGTCAGGGCGGACCACGCTGCAAAAGGCGCAGATCTCGAAGCCCAGCTGGCGCGCATGGGCCTCCCGTTCGTCGAAGAACGCGTGCCCGACGCCCTGCCCCCGATAGCCGGGCAGCAACACGCTTTCTGCACAATAGAAAATCTTGGACATGTCGAGCCCGCTGCCCGCGAAGGCGGCGGCGAAATCCTCGGCATGCTCCACCAGCGGCGCGCCCGTCGCGGCACCGACCAGCCGACCCCGGTCCAGCGCCCCCACGACAATCGCCCGCGGACTGTCGGCGTAGGGCCGCAGGTAGCCTTCCTCGTAGGCCAGATCGCCGTCGTAGAGATAAGGCCAGGCGCGGAACACCTCGATCCTGAGCCGCGCCACGTCCGGCAATGCGGCCAGCAGCGCCTCGCCGGTCAGCACGCGCACCTCCATCAGGAGACCTGCCGCATCCAGTCCGCGAGGTTGTAATAGGTCGTGACCCGCGTGATCTTCCCGTCGGCCACGTCGAAGAAGGACCCCGCCGGCAGCCGGTAGGACTGGCCGCGCGCCTCCGGCAACCCGTCGTCGGTCTGCAGATAGGTGCCGTTCACGATGTATTCGGCGGCCGCGCGGGTGCCCCACTGCGCCTCGAAGATCACGATGTCGGTTAGCGTCTCGCGGTAGCAGCGGGACATGTGCGCGCAGAACTCCGCAAAGGCGTCCTTGCCGCGCCGCACCTGCCCTTCATTCACGTGATGGGCCACATCGTCGGACAGGCAGTCGAGCATCCCTTGCACGTCCCCGGCGTTGAAGGCCGCGAAATAATCGGCGATCACCTGGCTCATACCACCTCCGTCGGCTCCCCGAACCGCTCCCGGATCCGTTCGATGATCTGGTCGCGTGTCTTGCGGTAATTCTCCAGCTTGGCCTGCCGCGTCTCGCCCAGCCCGGTGGGGTCGAGGATGGGCCAGTACTCCACGTCCAGATGGAAGAACCGCGTCAGCTCCAGCGCCCGGCGCTGGCTGGCGGGCGACAGCGCGATCACGAGGTCGAAGGAACTCAGGTCATCGCCCCATTGCTCCATCTCGTCGAAGGAGCGCGAGCGGTGCCGCGACAGCTCCACGTCCAGTTCCTGGCAGACCGCGATGGAGAATCCGTCGATCTCCATGTCGTTGTGCACGCCCACCGACTGCACATAGGTGCCGGTGCCGTAGAATTTCTTCATGATGCCCTCGGCCATGGGCGAACGCACGGCATTGTGGTCGCAGCAGAACAGAACCGATTGCGGGAGTTCGTCGGGCATTTATCCGCCGTAGTGCAGAACGCAAATCAGGGTGAACAGACGCCGGGCGGTGTCGCTGTCGATCTCGACCTTGCCTTCCAGCCGTTCCTGCAACACGCGGCTGCCTTCGTTGTGGATACCGCGGCGGGCCATGTCGATGGTCTCGATCTGGCTCGGCGGCAGCGTCTTCACGGCCTCGAAGTAGCTTTCGCAAATCTGGAAATAGTCCTTCACCACCTGCCGGAACGGGCCCAGCGACAGATGGAACTCGGCCGCCTTCTCCTCCTCCTCGGTCATCACGTCGAAGACCAGCCGCTTGTCGCGGATCGACAGGTTCAGGTGATACGGACCTTCGGGCGCCATCCGGTCGTCGCGCGACGGCAGGACAAAGGTATTGTCCTCCAGCAGGTCAAAGATCGCGACCTTGCGTTCCTGTTCGACTTCCGGCGTGGGCGGCGGAAGGTTGGCGTCGTCCAACCGGATCTCGGTGATGCGGGACATGGGGCGCATCCTTTCTCAACTTCGCCCGTGTCCTTATCCCGTCGCGCGGGGCGGGGCAATTGCAGTTCCGGACGGGGCGCGCGCCGGGCACGCGACTGCCCGAACCTTGAGCGGAAGGCCCTATCGGCGGTTGAGACGGTCCAACCGGGCGGAGACGGAAAGCCCGTGCGCCTCCAGGCTTTCGGAGGTGGCCAGCGCTTCGGCCGCGGGGCCGATGGCGCGCAGGCTGTCCGCGCTCATCTTGGCCAGTGTCGTGCGCTTGAGGAAGTCCATCACGCTGAGCCCCGAGGAGAACCGGGCCGAACGCGCGGTGGGTAGCACGTGGTTTGGCCCGCCGACGTAATCGCCGATGGCCTCCGGCGACCATTGCCCGAGAAAGATCGCGCCCGCGTGGGTGATCTTGGCCGAAAGGGCCTCCGGATCGGCGACGCAAAGCTCCAGGTGCTCGGGCGCGATCCGGTCCGACAGGGCGGCCGCCTCGTCCAGGTCGCGCACGGTGATGACGGCACCATAATCGCGCCAGCTTGCGCCCGCGATGACGCGCCGTTCCAGACTCTCCAGCCGCGCCTCCACCGCATCCGCCACGGCCCGGCCGAAGGCGGCGTCTGTCGTGATCAGGATCGATTGCGCGCTCTCGTCATGCTCGGCCTGGCTCATCAGGTCGAGTGCCAGCCAGTCCGGGTCGTTGTCGGCATCCGCGATCACCAGGATCTCCGACGGGCCCGCGATCATGTCGATGCCGACCCGCCCGAAAACCCGCCGCTTGGCCGCCGCGACAAAGGCGTTTCCGGGCCCGGTGATCTTGTCGACCGGACGAACCGTTTCCGTGCCGTAGGCCAGTGCCGCGATCGCCTGCGCCCCGCCGATGCGGTAGATTTCGTCCACCCCGGCGATCTGCGCGGCCGCCATCACGGCCGGGTTCACGACCCCATCCGGCGTGGGCACGACGATGGCGAGCCGCTCCACGCCCGCGACCTTCGCCGGTACGGCGTTCATCAGAACCGACGACGGGTACGATGCCAGCCCGCCCGGGACATAAAGCCCCGCCGCCGAGACCGGTGTCCAGCGCCAGCCCAATGTCGCGCCTTCCGGGTCGGTCCACTCCGCATCGTCCGGCATCTGCCGCGCGTGGTAGGCGCGGATCCGGTCCGCGGCGAGTTCGAGCGCGCGGCGTACGTCCGCGGGCACCTGCACCGCAGCTTCCGCAACTTCTTCGGCAGTCATCCGCATGGTTTCAGGCGTCAGTGTCACCCGGTCGAACTTCGCAGTGAGCTCCAGCACCGCCGCATCGCCGCGCGCCCGCACATCGGCGATGATGTCGGCGACCACCGCATCCACGTCCGGGCTGTCCTCGCGCTTGGCGCTCAGCAGGGCGGCAAACTGCGCCTCGAAATCCGCGGCGCTCGTGTCGAGAAACTGGGGCATGGTCAACTCCGCTGTTCGGAGCGGCAATAGAGCCTGCGGCGACCGGTCTCAAGCCGAATGCTGACCGGAACAGGGCGGAACATCGGCAAGCAGATCACCGGTCGAGGTAGCACACGTAGGCGAAATCATCCGTGGCCACGCCATCCGCAAGGACCGCACGCGGCTGCACACCCACGCGCTCGCAGCCGTTGCGCTCGTAGAACCGGATGGCCCGCGGGTTCTGCGACGAGACCGAAAGCTCGATCTGCAGGGCGCCGGCAGCCCGCGCCTCGGCCACCAGCGCGTCCCACAAGTACTGCGCAGCACCGCCGCCCCAATGGTCGGGCGTGATGTAAAAGGCGCCCAGTTCCGTGCGGTGCCGCGCCGCTTGGTGCCGCATCGGGATCAGCGCGCCCAGCCCGATCATTTGTGTGCCCGAAAAAAGCCCGCGCCATGTGCCATGCGAGAGAAGCGCGCGATCCTGATCGGGCGTGCGCGCCGATTGTTCGGCAAAGGTGGTCAGAAAGGCGTTCGGGAAACGCTCCAGCCCCTCGAGCCGCAGCCGACGCCAGTCCGCCTGATCGTCAGGCCCGAGCCGGCGGCAGGACAACCCGCTCACGCGCCGTGGTCCGGCGCCTTTCCCGATGGCGCCGCGTAGGGCCGGGTGACATCGCGCAGCGTCACGTCCAGGGCCTCGACCGACAGGCGGATCGCGCCGTCGCCGGCCAGGATCAGCGTGATTTCCCCGGTGCCGTCCTCGCCCGCGGTCCAGTCGACCGAGAGCAGCGACAGCACGACATCCTTGTCGGAACGATCGATACCCTGGCTCGACACGCCCAGCACGTTGTCGAAGAGCAGGATGGCCTGCACCCGTTCCGGTCGATGCCGGTCGCGGCCTCGATCCTCCCAGCGGAAGCGATTGATCAGCAGGGCGAACTGCCGCTTGCGCGCGCGCCACGCGATTTCCGTGATCGGAAACACCGCGTCCTGCACCAGCGCGGCGATGACCTTCAGGTCGTCCGGCTCCAGCGCGCCCAGATGCAGCGGCGCCTCGCGTCCGTCCTCGAAACGTGCGTCGTCGGTCATTCTTCCTTGACCCGTTCGATCTTTGCCCCGACGCCCGAGAGCTTGCGCACCACGTGCTCATAGCCCCGGTCGAGGTGATAGACCCGCGCGACCCGCGTCTCCCCTTCGGCCGCGAGCCCGGCGAGGATCAGGCTGACCGAGGCGCGCAGATCCGTGGCCATCACCGGGGCGCCCTTCAACCGCTCGACACCGGTCACCGTCGCGGTGCCGCCATGCACGTCGATCCTGGCGCCCATGCGGAGCAGTTCGGGTGCATGCATGAAGCGGTTCTCGAAGATCCGCTCCTCCAGCACCGAGGTTCCCTCGGCCGTGCAGAGCAGCGCCATCATCTGTGCCTGCAGGTCGGTGGGAAATCCCGGATAGGGCGCGGTGGTCACGTCGACGGCGTTGATGCGGCCGTTCTTGCGCGTCACCTTCAGCCCTTCGTTGGTCTGGCGGACCTCGACCCCGGCCTCCTCCAGCTTTTCGACAAAGGCGCTGACCAGGTCGAGCCGCCCGCCCAGCAATTCGACCTCGCCGCCGCAGATCGCGGGCGCCAGCATGTAGGTTCCAAGCTCGATCCGGTCGGCCACGACCTTGTGGGTCGCACCGCCCAGCCGGTCGACGCCCTGAATGGTGATGGTGGGGGTCCCGTCGCCCTCGATCTGTGCCCCCATCGCGCGCAGGCAATCTGCAAGATCGACGATCTCCGGCTCACGCGCGGCGTTGTTGAGAACCGTGGTCCCCTTGGCGAGCGTGGCCGCCATCAGCGCGTTTTCCGTCGCCCCCACGGAGGCAAAGGCGAAATCGACCGTGCCGCCCTTGAGCCCGCCGGGCGCGCGGGCATGGACATAGCCATCCCGAAGATCCAGTTCCGCCCCCATCGCTTCAAGCGCGGTCAGGTGCAGATCCACAGGCCGCGCGCCGATCGCACACCCGCCGGGCAGGGATACCACCGCATGCCCGTCGCGCGCCAGCATCGGCCCCAACACGAGGATGGAGGCGCGCATCTTGCGCACGATGTCGTAGTCGGCCTTGTGGCTGGTCAGGTCATGGCTCGACATCGCGAGCACCTTGCCATCCTGCAACGTCGTGACCTCGGCCCCCAGCGACTGCAGCAGGGTGCTCATGGTCCGGATATCGCTGAGCCGCGGCGCGTTGGTCAGCGTGAGCGGTTCGTCGGTCAGCAGCGTCGCCGGCATCAGCGTGAGGCAGGCGTTCTTCGCCCCCGCGATCGGGATCTGCCCGTTGAGTGCACCGTTGCCGGTGACCAGAATGCTATCCATCTCGTTCGTCCCTGCCCGTTTCGCCGCCCGGTTTCGCGGGCGGTTCATCGCGCGTCCCGCGCGCCTCTTGCCGTGCCCGCGCCTGCGCCTTGCGTTTCGCCATGTTCGCCTTCAGGGCGGCCTTGAGCCTGTCGTCCCGGCCCTGCCCTCCGGCCCGCGTCCTTGCATCGTCCTTACGCGCCATGGCCCCCCATAACGTACCGACATGGCCCGGTCCAGAGGTGCGCACACGACGTCACGGGCTGACCCGGACGAACGCGCCCGGCAAGCTGCACAACGAATCGGTGGGGACCGGCGAAAAATCATCCGTCCCTCTTGAACGGTCCCGCACCTTGGTCTAAAGCCCGCCGGGCAGCGCTGCAGTAGCTCAGTGGTAGAGCACTCCCTTGGTAAGGGAGAGGTCGGGAGTTCAATCCTCCCCTGCAGCACCATTGAACCGAAGATCCACGTTGGACCGCACCGAAGGTCGTGATGACGTCCCTCCGATGGGAGTCACGGTACCTCGTGGACTTCGAATGACGCATTTGGTCAACCTGTGGTCGATTGCCTCCTGGGTGGCGCTGGCGATTGTGTCGGCGCAAAGATCGTAGCCCTTGAACCTGCCAGCCGGGCGGAGCTTCGCCGTGGCGGTCAGCGTAGAACCGAGCGCGCGTCCGGCATGTGGATGCCCGCCTCGAGCCGGGCGGGCAAGTCTGGGACGAGGGGCGGGATATGGTCGAAAAAACCACCGGCCGGCTGCGGAGTACAGGTGCCAGTTATCGGACGAGGGCATACCTCGGCCCTTTCCGAAAAGATGAAAAGACCGGTCAATCGACCCTTCCGGTGCAGGTGTCTGCAATTCGCGACCTCGCGAAAACCATGTCGGCCGACCGTTCTGACAGGTCGCCTCCGCGTCAGCCATGTCGCTCCTTCATCGCCGTGCGTCGGTCAACCTCAGGACGAACTCTGCAGGGCGAGCGCATCGCCCAGTGTATGCACATCGCGTTCGGCGAGGAGTGGCAGCATCTTGAGCAGGACCTCCGCGGTCGCGATGGAATCGCCCAGCGCCGTGTGACGGTGCGCCGCGGGGATCTCGATCCCGAAACGTTCGGCAAGACCGTCCAGCGTGTGATCGCCGGTATGCGGGAAAAGCTGCAAGGAAAGCCGCGCGGTGCAAAGTGCCGGTTGCTCGATCGACGGACCGCCAGCGGCCTTGATCCGGGCCAGAAACGCCAGATCGAAGGCGGCGTTATGCGCGACGAGGACGGAGCCTTCGCAGAATTCGGCAAACCCGGCGGCGATCGTCTTCGCGTCCGGTGCGCCGGAAACCTGCGCGTCGGTGATGCCGTGGATCTTCGTTGACGATGGCGGAATCGGGCGACCGGGATTGACAAGCCTGTCAAAGACCTCGCCACGCAGCAGCCGTCCGCCCAGGATACGTGCGCCCGCGATCTGGACGACGTCGTCGCGTTGGGGATCGAGGCCGGTGGTCTCCGTATCGAACACGATGAAGGACAATTCGGTCAGCGGCCGGCGCAAGAGATCCGGATCGACGCGCGCGGGGAGATTGAAGTCGTAGAAATCGAGCGGCGCGAGGTCCACGGGACGGCTGGGCGCGGTGGTGGCGGGAAGCGGCAGCACGATCCGGGCGCCGTTTTCGGTTGGTTCGACCCAGATATCGCTGCGGTGCGCTTCGAGCGCATCCCGTGCGGTGTAGTCTCCATAGGCCGGGGCCAACGGATGGGACAGCCACTCTTCGAGTTGGCCAAGCGGCAGGTTCGGTCCGGTCCATGCGAGATGCAGGCGCAGTTCGCGCTCCGCGGCGATGGCCGAAAGGGTCAGGTTCTCGTATTCGTCGAGCCGCCCGAGTTCCTCGGCCAGGCGACCGAGGATTTCGGTCACCGCGTATCCGTCACACCGGGCGTAGGCCGCAGTCGGCTGCACGCTCACCGGAGCCGCGACCCGGAGTGCAAGTGCATCAAAGACCTGCTGCACCGCGATATTGCGGATCGGCCAGTGCCCCGTGCTCAATTGGGCCTCCTGCGAGGCGGTACGCGACAATACGTCGGACAGCTGGGCCAGCTCTTCACGCAGCGAGGCATTGAACCGGGCGCGTTCCTCTGCGGGCATGTCGGACACGGATTCCAGCACGTCGAGCACAGCACCCATGGCGGAGGCCGGTCGCCGCGCCCCTTCGATCATGTCCCGCAGCAGCCTTTCGAGCGCACCGTGCGTGCGAAGGTCTTCGGTCGTATCACGGAACAGCAGGACATGACCGAAATGCTCATCGCCCAGCGCGACGTTGGAGACCGCACCGCTGAGGATCCGCCGGCCGTCGACAGGGGCCGTGAGGAACCCCACCGGGCGGTCCGGGCTTTCGGCCGATTCCAGCTCGTCGATCGCCGCCATGACCGGGTCGGTGCGCAGGTACCCGGCGAGCGGCCGGTCCAGACCGAGCGACCCGAGAAGCGATACCGCCACGCGGTTGTAGAGCAGAACGCGCCCGTCGGCGGAAATCACCACGACGCCATCGGCCAGTTCGCGCAGAAGCGCCTCCAGCAGCGCCTTGTCGCGGGCCATCAGCGCGACCTTGTCGGCCAGCGCGGTCTCCAGCGAGTCGCGGGTCTCTTCCAACGCTGTATGGATCGCCTGTGCCGCCGGGGCCAATGCACCGAGATAGCGCGCCGGTTCGGTGTCGATCTCGGTCGCGACGCCGGATTTCGCCCGTGTGTGCAGATCCGCGGCGAGCGCGAGGATCGGCTTGGCCACGTTCTCGTCGAACAGCAGGCCGATCCAGGCGGCCAGCCCGATCAGGCCGAACCCGCCAACAAGCCCTGCGATGACATAGCCGTCCGCCGACGCACCGGACCTCGAATATCCCAGCCAGAGACCCCCTGCGATCAGCGCGACGCCACCCAATGCCAGTGCGGCAAAGAACAGTGCAAAGCGCAGGCGCAGTCCCAGCCTTTCACCCATGCACGGCCTCGCCGAGGAGCGCGCAGATCTCGTCGGTCAGTTCCCTGGTGTCGAAGGGCTTGGTCAAAAAGCGGTCCGCACCCAGCGCCAGACCCTTGCGCCGTTCCACCTCGCCGCCGGATGCGCTCATCATCAGCACCTTGACGTGGCGCAGGCGTTCGCTGTCGCGGATGACCTGGATGATCTCGTAACCGGACCGCCCGGGCAGCATCACGTCGAGAACCACGAGATCGGGCAGATCCTCTTCCAGAGCCACCAGCGCGTCCGGCCCGGTCGCCACGCGTTTGAGGTCGAACCCCTTGCGTTTGATCAGGAATTCCAGCGCGAGTGCGATGTTGTCTTCGTCTTCGACAAGCAGGACTTTCTTTGCGGCTTCAACCATTGGAAGGCTCCTTGCAGGCAAGTCGGATCAGGGTGCTGTCGCCGGGCACCGGACGCCAGTCGGCGCTGCCCGGTTCCGCGAGCGTGGCGTCGGTCACATCGGCGCGGGCCGGATCCGAACATCGAACCAGTTGTGGGACCAGCCTCGGGGGTTGCCAGCGCTCGAACAGGTAGATGTCGACCAGCCGCGCATCGTCGGCCGCGTCCTTGGTCCTGATGGACGTCGTATCGATGGCCATCATCCGCACGGTCTGCGGCCTGGCATAGGTCCAGGGGCGCCACCAGATGGAGCGCGAAACGGTCTCGGCCACTTCCAGACCGTCGGGCAAGGTCTCTTCGGTGCGGTCGGCCCATGTCATTTCAGACCAGACGGCGACGCCGATCATCGTGGCCCCAGCGGCCACCGGCATTGCCCAGCGCGGCAGACGCCCGGACGTGATGCGGTTGAGCAGCAGCACGACACCTGCGGCCCCGAAACCGGCGACGAAGGTGGCGATGAGCTCCAGGAACATGGCTCAATTCGCCCCCACGCGGCCCTGGCTGACGGCCGATTGCATGGTCTTCACGACCAGGAAGGCGTCCCGCAGGTGATTGCGTTCCAACTCCGACAACTGCCCGGGGGCCAGAAAGTTGTCGGGCTTCTTGCCCTCGGCGATCAGCACGACCTGATGGCGCAACCGGATTTCGGCGATCAGGTCGTAGGCGTCGGTGAGATCGCGCGCGCCGCTTTTCGAGATCACGCCCGCCTCGCCCGCCGCCTGCAGCCGCTCGCGCGTGTTCACCGGCTCCAGCGCGCCGGTCAGCGCGTAGACGCGGCCGAGGTCGATGATCGGCACCACGCCGGCGAGTTTCAGATCCACCGTGTTCTTGTGCTCGCCCGAACGGATCAGGGCGAACCCGCGGAACAGGCTGAGCGGTGGCGTGTGCTTCAGCGAATTGGAGATCATGTGGCTGACGAAGATCGAATTCTTGCGTGCCATGTTCAGCGTGTCGCGCTGCAGGTCGCTGAACAGCGACTTGTCCCCGGCGATCGGTCGCAGGTCGAACATGACGGAGGCCAGCATCTGCGCCTCCGTATCCGGCTCGGCGATCCAGCCGGAGAAGTATTTGCGCCAGACGTGCCGTGGCTGTCGCCAGCGGTCATTGGTCGCCATCATGTCGCCCGGGCAATAGAAGAACCCGACCTCGTTGAGGCCGTCCGAAACAAATTGTGCCAGAACGGAGAAATAGGCGTCGTCCTGGGGCGTCGCGTTGTCGTCCAGGATCAGGCAGTTGTCCTGGTCGGAAATGCCGCTCTGCTCTCTTCGGCCCTGGCTGCCGCAGGCGGCCCAGAGATAGGGGACCGGCGGCGGTCCGAAATTCTCCTCCCCCAGGGCAAGAAGCCGGCGCGTGACGGCATCCGTCAGATCGGTAATGCGGCGACCGATGGCATGGGGCCGCGCACCCGCGGCGACGAGATGGCTCAGCAGTTCCGGCAGACGGTCCATGATCTGTGCCATCTCGGTCGCGCTGTTGGCGGAGACGATTTCAGCCACCATGTGGCTGGCGGTGGTCGCCTGCTGCCGGAAGAGGTCGGTCTTGCCGATCATTCCGACAAGCCGTCCGCGCGTATCGGCGACCGGCAGGTGGTTGATCCGGTGCTGGGCCATGTCGATCAGCGCATCGAGCCCGGTGGCGTCCGGTGCGATCGTGCGGGGCTCGGCGGTCATGACGGAGGCCACGGGCCGGTCGCCGTCCAGCCCTTCGGCAAGAACCTTGTTCGTGAGATCGTGCACCGTGACGATTCCGAGGAGCTGGTCCTGTTCGGCCACCAGCACCGAACTGATGGACCGGTCGCGCATGATGCGGGCGACTTCCGTCACGGTCGTCTCGCCCTGGCATGTTACCGGTTGACGCACCATGAGATCCCCGACCTGGAGCGCGGTGAGCCCCGCGGCATAGGGTCCCTCGTCGCCGCCGGTGTCGGAGGGGATTGCCGGGCCGAACCAGGCGGCGATTTCCGGCACCTGATCGATCAGTTCGAGATAACGCTCCGCCGGGATCAGGAGCATCCGGGTGTCTTCCTTCGCCTCCGCCGTCAGGATGGCACGCCCGTCCCGCAACAGGCCGCGTTCGCCCATCACGTCTCCGGGACCGCGATATGACACGACGTGATTGCCGCTCGTCCGGACTTCCACTTCTCCCGACTCGATCACGAAGAGCCCAGGCAGCGGTTCGCCTTCCTCGAAGATCAGCCCACCCTTCTCGACGCGGACTTCGTCGAGCGTGTCCGCCAACGCCGCACGCTGCGCCTCGGGCAGATGATCGAAGGGCTGAAACCGGGTCAACCGGTCGAGCGCAGGTTTATGGTCGTCGGGCATCGGCAAAACGCTTCTTCAGACTATGACCTAAAAGGAAACCGCGCACGAAATATGTGCGAGGGGGATGGTCCGGGCACCGAAGCGCCCGGACCGGTCGTATCAGTGCCCGGCCTGCGCCGACCCGGCGCCGCGGGGAATACGCACGCTTTCCACGAGATCCCGGATCTCCTTGGGCGTCTCCTTCGTCATGCTGGCCACCAGGTAGGCCACCGCGAAGTTGATCGCCGCACCGACCGCGCCGAACGAGGTCGACTTGATCGTGCCCAGAAGCGGATCCGCATCGGTGAAGCTGTTGGTGTCCGGAATGAAGAACCAGCCCTTGTGCAGGAAGATGTAGATCAGCGTCACGAGCAGACCTGCCAACATCCCTGCCACGGCCCCGTGATTGTTGATCTTCTTGGAGAAGATCCCCATCATCAGCGCCGGGAAGATTGAGGCTGCCGCGAGGCCGAAGGCCAGCGCCACGGTCTGTGCCGCAAAGCCCGGCGGGTTCAGCCCGAGGTAGGTCGCGACCGCGATGGCAACGGCCATTGCGATCCGGGCCGACAGGAGCTCTCCCTTTTCCGAGATCGACGGGTTCAGCTGCCCCTTGATGAGGTCGTGGCTGACGGCCGAGGAAATCGCGAGCAACAGGCCCGCTGCCGTCGACAGCGCCGCTGCCAGACCGCCTGCCGCAACAAGGCCGATGACCCAGCTGGGAAGGTTCGCGATCTCGGGGTTGGCGAGCACCAGGATATCCCGGTTGAAGTTGGTCAGTTCGTTGCCTTCCCAACCGTTCGCTGCGGCCTTTTCCTGCATCGCGGCATTGCCGTCGTTGTAGTACTGGATCTTGCCGTCGCCGTTCTTGTCTTCCCAGCCCAGAAGACCGGTCTTCTGCCAGGTCAGCATCCAGTCGTAGCCGGGGTCGGACTCGATCTGCTCGATCGAGACAGCCTCGCCATCGGTGCCGTTCGGCCAGAACATCTCGGTGATGTTCAGGCGCGCCATGGCGCCAACGGCCGGTGCGGTCAGATAGAGCAGCGCGATGAAGACCAGCGCCCAGCCGGCGGACCAGCGTGCGTCCGACACCTTGGGAACGGTGAAGAAGCGCATGATGACGTGCGGCAGACCCGCCGTACCGATCATCAGGCTGAGCGTGAAGAGCACCATGTTGAAAGTGTCGTCATGATGCGCCGTGTATTCCGCAAAGCCCAGGTCGCGGACGATCTGGTCGAGCTTGGCCAGCAGCGGCTCTCCCGATGCTTCATGCGTGCCGAAGAGGCCCAGACCCGGGATCGGGTTGCCGGTCAGCTGCAGCGAGATGAAGATGGCCGGGATGGTGTAGGCGAGGATCAGCACGACGTACTGCGCGACCTGCGTGTAGGTCACGCCCTTCATGCCGCCGAACACCGCGTAGGCAAAGACCACCGCGGCACCGATCAGCAGGCCGGTCGTGTTGGAGACCTCGAGGAAGCGGCCGAAGGCCACGCCCACGCCGGTCATCTGGCCGATCACGTAGGTCACCGAGGCGACGATCAGACAGATCACGGCGACCATGCGCGCGCTCTTGGAGTAGAAGCGGTCGCCGATGAACTCCGACACGGTGTACTTGCCGAACTTCCGCAGGTAGGGCGCGAGAAGCAGGGCGAGCAGCACGTAGCCGCCGGTCCAGCCCATCAGGTAGGTGGAGTTGTCATAGCCGACGAAGGCGATCAGCCCGGCCATGGAGATGAAGGAGGCCGCCGACATCCAGTCGGCCGCCGTGGCCATGCCGTTGGTGACGGGATGAACGCCGCGACCGGCGGCGTAGAATTCCGACGTGGACCCGGCACGGGCCCAGATCGCGATGCCGATGTAGACCGCGAAAGACGCGCCCACAAACAGCAGGTTGATGACGAATTGACTCATGGTTTCAGTTCCTTATTGCTCGTCGACGCCATGCTCGCGGTCGAGCTTGTTCATCCGCCATGCGTAGAAGAAGATCAGGGCCAGGAAGACCAGGATCGACCCTTGCTGTGCGAACCAGAAGCCCAGGTCGGTGCCACCGACAGCGATGCCGGACAGCAACGGCCTGAGCAGGATGCCGAAACCGAAGGAGACCAGGGCCCATATGACCAGGCTCCAGATGATGAGACGCAGATTGGCGGACCAATATGCGTTGTCTTTTGAGTTTTCAGACATTGAGGGATTCCTCCTCCCGTTTTTATTGGGTTTGATTGAAACGGCACCGGACCCCCGGTGCCGGAATTGTTACACCACAGCGTTTTCCACGCAGTCAGCGACCCGTGCGGTGACCGCACCGATCTGGCCCATTGCATTGACGCGCTGCAACTGTCCACGGTCCTCATAAAACTTTTCGAGCGGTGCGGTCTGCTCGGCATAGGCCTTGAGACGCTCGATCACGGTTTCGGCCGTGTCGTCCGCCCGGCGGGTGAACTCGGTCCCGCCGCAGGCGTCGCAGCGACCTTCCTCCTGCGGCTGCTTGAACCGGTCGTGATAACCCTCGCCGCAGCTCGAGCAGGTAAACCGGCCGCAGATACGATCCGCGAGCTTGCCGGCATGAACCTCCAGCGAGATGGCCGTGGCGATGCTGCGCCCGCGTTCGGCCAGAAGTGCGTCGAGCGCCTCGGCCTGGGCGATGGTGCGGGGATAGCCGTCGAAGATGACTCCCTCGCAGTCGCCTTCGTCCAGGCGATCGGCGAGGATCTGGGTGACGATGCCGTCGGAGACGAGTTCGCCCCGCTCCATCACCGCCTTGGCGGCCAGACCGGCCTCTGTCCCGGCGGCGACGGCTGCGCGCAGCAGATCACCAGTCGAGAGCTGGACAAGGCCGAACCGTTCGGTGAGGTTGCGCGCCTGTGTCCCCTTGCCGGCACCCGGGGGGCCAAGGAGAACCAGATCGGTCGGGTTTTGCGGTCGTGTTCCGTCCATGTCGTTGTTCTCCTTACACTGTGGCGCGGTTGGCGATCAGGTCATCGACCACCGAGGGATCGGCGAGCGTCGAAGTATCGCCAAGGCTGCCGGTCTCGTTCTCGGCGATCTTGCGCAGAATGCGGCGCATGATCTTGCCCGAGCGCGTCTTGGGCAGGCCCGGCGCCCACTGGATCACGTCCGGCTTGGCGATGGGTCCGATCTCGGTGCGCACCCATTTAGTCAGTTCGGCGCGCAGTTCTTCGGTGGGCTCCACCCCTTCCATCAGCGTGACATAGCAGTAGATGCCCTGTCCCTTGACGTCATGCGGGTATCCGACAACCGCGGCCTCGCTGACGGTCTCGTGGGCGACCAGAGCGCTTTCGACCTCGGCCGTGCCCATGCGGTGGCCGGACACGTTGATCACGTCGTCCACACGTCCGGTGATCCAGTAATACCCGTCCTCGTCACGGCGGCAGCCGTCGCCCGAGAAGTAGTAGCCCTTGAACATCTCGAAATAGGTGGAGACGAACCGGTCATGGTCGCCCCAGACCGTGCGCATCTGGCCGGGCCAGCTGTCCTTGATCGCGAGAATGCCCTCGCAGGCGCCTTCGAGCTCCTTGCCCTGGTCGTCGAGAACAACCGGCATCACACCGAAGAACGGCTTCGTCGCCGAGCCGGGCTTCGTCGCCGTGGCACCCGGGAGCGGGGCGATCAGGATGCCGCCGGTCTCCGTCTGCCACCAGGTGTCGACGATGGGGCAGCGGCCCTTGCCGACGTTGTCGTTGTACCAATGCCAGGCTTCTGGATTGATCGGTTCGCCCACCGATCCCAGGATACGGAGCGAGGAGAGATCGTATTTCTCGACGAACCCGGTGCCCTTGCCCATCAATGCGCGGATCGCGGTGGGCGCGGTATAGAACTGCGTCACCTTGTGCTTCTCGCAGACCTGCCAGAACCGCCCGGCATCCGGGTAGGTCGGCACGCCCTCGAACATCAGCGTGGTGGCACCGTTGGCGAGCGGGCCATAGACGATGTAGCTGTGTCCCGTGACCCAGCCCACATCGGCCGTGCACCAGTAGACGTCGCCATCCTGGTAGTCGAAAACATACTCATGCGTCATGGACGCATAGGTCAGATAGCCGCCGGTGGTATGCACCACGCCCTTCGGCTGTCCGGTGGATCCGGAGGTATACAGGACGAACAGCGGATCTTCGGCGTTCATCTCGGCCGGGGTGCAGTAGCTGCCGACGCGGTCCGCCAGCTCGTCGAAATGGAAATCGCGGCCATCGACCCAGTCGATCTGGCCGCCGGTGCGCTTGACGACCAGCAGCTTGCAATCATGCATCACCCGACGCAGCGCCTTGTCGCAGTTGGACTTGAGCGGTGTCGTACGGCCGCCGCGCGGGGCGTGGTCGGCGCAGATCACGAGTTTCGCGTCGCAACCGTTGATCCGGTCGGCCAGCGCATCCGGGGAGAAGCCGGCAAAGACGATCGAATGGATCGCGCCGATGCGGGCACAGGCGAGCATCGCGTAGGCGGCGGCGGGGATCATCGGCAGGTAGATCACGACCCGGTCGCCCTTGCCGACGCCAAGCTCCTTGAGGACATTGGCAAAGACCGACACCTCGCGGTGCAGGTCGCGGTAGGTAATGTGCTGGGCCGCTTCCTCGGGATCGTCGGGTTCGAAGAGGATCGCGGTCTGGTCGCCGCGCGTCTCCAGGTGACGGTCGATGCAGTTTGCCGCAACGTTCAGGGTGCCGTCCTCGAACCACTTGATCGAAACGTTGTCGTAGGCAAAGGACGTGTTCTTCACCTTCGTGAAGGGGCGTATCCAGTCCAGCCGCTGTCCCTGCTCTGCCCAAAATGCCTCGGGATCGGCAACGGACGCAGCATAGAGCGTGTTGTATCTGGCGGCGTCCGCCTTTGCGCTTGCAGCAATTTCAGGATGAGGCGGGTAGATGGTGCGATTTTCGCTATCCCCGGCCACGGCGATTTCGGCTTGAGTTGTCATTGCAGCTCCTCCGCAGTGTTCTCCGTCCGATTGCGCCGGCACGATTGCCCCGACAGGAACCGGATCCCGTCGTTAAAATGCGTAAATTTTGTCAATCCCGCCACTTTATTATGAAAAACCTCACAATTTTTGTTAATTGTTTTCTTTCCATGCGCCTGATCGTGTAAATTCCGTTACAATGCGAAACTATTTGGCCGGGGTTTTCAACAACTTCTGCGGAGTGTCTTCACGTCGCCGTGAGCACCTCGAAAGCGCCCCTTCATGACCTGAACCGGCGCCATTTGCATGTGCAGAAAGCCTTGGTGGTCCTTCGCTGCCCACTTCGATCCCGTCCCCCTGCGATTCGACGCGCACCCTCAACCCAAGCAAGAACACCCTGCCACGTCGCGATTGCGTTGACCACCGGACAATCGCCGGCTGCCGAACTTCCGAGAAATCTTGCGCACTGACGATCGTGGGCGGTTGCCATGTGACCCGCGCGGCGGTTTCGGACGAATTTTCGCAATCCGCTTAACCGGCAGTTAACCACGAAAAGGCGATAGTCGCGCCGTGCAGCCGTCGCGCGATCACGCGCGCAATCCAGAGTGCGAAGAATCGGGGGATATTTTCGCGATGTCTCGTAAGAGTTCCGGGTTTCGGGAAAGCCAGTCGATACTGTCCCGGGGGTTGGCCAGCCTCCGAAAGGGCAATGCTCAAGCAAGCCAGCCGGCCGACGGATTTTCCGAAGAGGCGATGAAGGGTCTGGCGGAGTTGCAGGCCAGGGCGACGCCGCCCGATGTCGAATCCGTTCCCGCCTTCTCACAAGGTTACAAGGCCCGCAGGCGTCTCTCGCCTGAGGCGGCGGCCGGTGGCGGTCTGGTCAAGGACGAGAACGGCTCCGAGAAGCCGCATTACTGGGGGCATCGCGAAAGACTGCGCAAACGGTTCCTGTCGGGCGGGCACGAGGCCATGCCGGATTACGAACTGCTGGAACTGCTCCTGTTCAACGCCATCCCGCGTATCGACGTCAAGCCGCTGGCCAAACGCCTGCTGGCAGCGTTCGGCGACCTCAATGGCGTTGTCGCCGCTTCCGAACACCGGATCATGCAGGTCGAAGGGGCCGACCGCTGGGTCTATCTCCAGCTGCGGCTGGTCGAGGCCTTCGGGCACCGCATGGCGCAGGCGAAAGTGCTGAACCGGGAGATCGTATCCTCCTGGGATGCGCTCATCTCCTATTGCCGCACCGCGATGGCCCATCGCGACACCGAACAGTTCCGGGTTCTGTTCCTCGACCGCAAGAACGTGCTGATCGCCGACGAGGCGCAGGCGCCGGGAACGGTCGATCACGTGCCGGTCTATCCGCGCGAGGTGGCGAAACGCGCGCTGGAACTGTCGGCCTCCGCCATCATCCTGGTGCACAACCACCCATCGGGCGATCCGACGCCCAGCGAGGCCGATATCGACATGACGCAGCGCGTGATTGCCGCCTGCCGCGCCATCGACGTGACGGTGCATGACCATGTCATCATCGGCAAGGCCGAGGAGACATCGTTCCACGCCGCCGGCCTGCTCTGACCGGACGCCGATCCTCACGCATCCGCCGGGCCCCGGTCCAGCCTGACGATATGCGGTGCGGATCCGGCCGGAAACCGCTCCATCACCAGCGGGTCATGGCCCGGCACGATCAGCGACGGTGCGGAGGCCAGACGTTCGAGCGTATCGAACCCGCGCAGCATGTCCTCCAGATCGACCACGATGGGAAAGGGTTTGCGCGCCTCGAAGTTCTCGTAGAAATGCGCCGCGTCCGAGGCCAGCACCAGCCACCCCGCCGCCGTCCGCACCCGCACGGCCTGAAGCCCGCGGGAATGGCCACCGATGCGGTGCAGGGTGACGCCATCGGCCAGTTCCGCGTCGCCGTCATGGAAAATCACCTTCCCAGAATAAAGCCTGCGGATCGTCTCGCACACATGATCGGCGGTGAACGGCATCCGGAGCGTGTCGTGACACATGCAGGGCCCGGTGGCATAGGCCATCTCCGCGGCCTGGATGTGGAGCCGGGCATTCGGAAACAGATGCAGCCCGCCCGCGTGATCGTAGTGCAGATGCGTGACGACAACCTCCGTCACCTCCTCCGCCGCCACACCTAGCGGCGCCAGAGCCGCACGCGGGTCCTGCAGGATGGGCCGGCCCCGCTGCGCCGCCTCGCCCGCGTCATAGCCGGTGTCGACGAGGATCACCCGTTCGCCGTTCCGCAGCAGCCAGATGAAGTAATCCATCGGATGCGCCACGTCGTGGCGGTCGTCGAAGATGAAGCTGTCCGCCCGAACCCGCGACGCACGGTCGGCGTATTTGACGGCATGAACCTCCCACTGGCTCATGTCGCCACCTCTGCCCATGTGTGCACGACCTTGTCGACCACCATCGGGGCGGAGGTGCGGTCGAATTCGAGGAAATGGGCGCTGTCCATATGCAGGTCGAAGGCGGCGCGGTCGGTATAGACCTCGTAGAGGAACACTGCGCCCGGGGCGGTCGGATCGGTGCAGACATCGAAGCGCAGGCAGCCCGGCTCGGCCCGGCGCGAGGTCCGGGCGTTCTGCACCATCAGCGGCAGGAACCGCGTCAGCGATCCGGGTTGCAGGGTAAAAAGCACGGTCACGGCAAACATCAGGCAGTCCTCCCATTCGGTCGTGCGACGGCGCGGCGGGCCGGTTCCTCCGGCGACTCGCATGCACGACCGGCGCCCCGGGACCAGTGAACACCACGACGCCGGAGATCGGAACCTCCCGCGACAGACAGCGGCACAGTTGCGGTCGCGCCGGCTTTTCAAACCCATGCGCATTGCGCATACATTGGCACAGGTCGTGATGCCCGGTGGTGACATTTGCCCGCGGGCCGGGATGGATGACAGGGAGTAAGGGCGGGCCGATGGCGAAAGAGGCACTCGAGATCGCGGTGTTCCACGGGGACGGGATCGGACCCGAGATCATGGCGCCGACATTGGACATCCTGCGCCGGCTTGCTGATGCCGCGAACAGCTACGATCTTCGCTTCATCGATGCACCGGCGGGGGCCGATCACTATGTCCGCAGCGGCGAGTCGCTGCCTGCCGCGTCGATGAACATCGCACGCGCCGCCGACGCGATCCTGTTGTCGGCCATGGGTCTGCCGCACGTCCGCTACCCGGACGGGACCGAGATTTCGCCGCAGATCGAGTTGCGCAAGGCGCTGGACCTTTTCGCCGGCCTGCGCCCCGTGCGTGTCCAACCAGGCCAGCCCGGGCCGCTTTCCCTGCCGCCGGGTCGCGCCATCGATTTCGTGCTGATCCGCGAAAGCACCGAGGGCCTGTTCTACAGCCAGGGTGCGGGGGCGGTCACGGAGGACGAGGCGCGCGAAACACTCGTCATCACGCGCGGCACTTCGGAAAAGCTCTTCCGTTTCGCCTTCGAACTCGCCACGGCGCGCAAGGCGGCGGGCGACGGTCCGGGGCGGGTCACCTGCGTCGACAAGGCCAACGTGTTCCGGGCTTTCGCCTTCTTTCGCGCGATCTTCGATGCGGAGGCCGCGCGGCATCCGGACCTGAGCGCCGATCACGCCTATGTCGACGCCACGGCGCTGTGGATGGTCCAGAAGCCGTGGGAGTTCGATGTCCTGGCCACCGCGAACATGTGCGGCGACATCCTCAGCGATCTCGGCGCGGGGCTGATGGGCGGGCTTGGGCGGGCGCCATCGGCGGATATCGGAGAGTCGCACGCCGTGTTCCAGCCCTGCCACGGCTCGGCCCCCGACATCGCGGGCAAGGGTGTGGCGAACCCCTTCGCGATGATCCTCTCGGCCGCAATGATGCTGGGCTGGCTCGGCGCGCGCCACGACCTGCCCGAGATGGTGTCCGACGGGCGGCGGCTGCGGGATGCGGTCGACGGGATCGTCGCGGCGCGGTCCTGCCTGACGCGCGATCTGGGCGGGACGGCGAGCACGGACGAGGCTGCCGGAGCCGTGCTCGACGCGCTCTGCCTGGCATGAGCGCGGACTCACCCGTTCGCGTGGCCTGCCTGGGTGCGGGCTATTTCAGCCAATACCACCTGCGCAGTTGGCAGCGGATGGAGAATGCGCGGTGCGTCGCCATCGCGGATCGGGACATCGCCAGAGCGAGGTCCACCGGACTGCCCGCTTATTACAACCTTTCGGATATGCTTGCGGCGCACGGCCCGGAACTCCTCGACATCATCGTGCCGCCATCGGGCCATGCGCAGGCCATCCGCACGGCGCTCGATCATCGGGTGCGCTGGATCGTCTGCCAGAAGCCTTTCTGCATGACGCCAAAGGAGGCGCGCGCGGTGACCGACGAAGCGGAAGCCGTAGGAACGACGCTCGTGGTTCACGAGAACTTTCGCTTTCAGCCCTGGTACCGCACCA
>CBDUPF010000019.1:0-24077 GCA_965369035.1 uncultured Aliishimia sp. | reverse complement strand
ACCGTTCCAGCAGGGCGGCCATGAAGATGAAGAGCGGGATGGAGATCAGCACGTAATCGGTGAGCAGCCCGTATATCTTCTGTGCCAGGATGTTGAGCGGCCCCGAGCCCGGCCGACCGGTCAGCATCCCCTCGCCGAAGGTCCAGGGCGCCAGGAGCAGGTTCGGCTCGAACTTCATCACCAGCACCAGCACGGCCAGCACGGCGGAGGCGAGCCCCAGCGGCATCCCGATGGCGAGGAGCACGATCAGGCCCAGAAGCAGGACCAGCGAAATCGTCCCGATATCCATGACTTATCCCCGTCCCGTCGATGCGTCGTCTGCGCCCACCGCTGCGCGCAGCTTGGCCAGTTCGTCCTCGTCGATGTCGTCGGCGGCAGTGTGCATGATGGGCTCCAGGTTCCAGTCCGCCACGAGATTGATCACCGCCTGGACAGCCACCAGCGGCACCACGATCAGGACGGTCAGCTTGATCGTGGCCGGTATCGGAGGGTCGAAGGCCGTGCCGAAGAGTTCCCAGCGCATGAACTTCGCGAAGGCTTCGCCGTATCCGCCGTAACAGAGGAAAAAGGCGAAGAGCACGATCATCAGCGTGGAGATCGTGTCGAAGAGCCGCTGCATCCAGCGCGGGCAAATGTCGTAGAGAAGAAAGATGCGGATATGGCTGCGCTGCTGCATCGCGTAGAGGCCGGAGCAGAGAAAGACGAACCCCGCCAGCCACAGCGTGAGCTCATTGGCCCAGTAGGTGCCGTTGTTCAGCGCGTAGCGGACGAAGACCTCGTAAAGCATCACGCCGCAGAGGAGCGCGACGAGGATCATCGTTACCCGCCCGATGAACACGGCGACGCGGTCGATGGTGGACCAGGTCTCGAACTCCATCGGAGCGCGGCGCACGGTGGCGGCTCCGAGCAGGAAAATGACCGGCGAGAGGATCAACGCTGCGTAGTCGAGGATGTCGGCGTACCCGCCGAAGAGCGGTGCAAAGCCCGGCGCCAGATCGGTGCGCCCGAACTGCGCGGCAAGCTGACCGTTTTCGGGCCCCCATTCCAGGATGAACGCGGGACATTGCCATACGACCCAGCCGAAACAGAAGATGAAGGCCAGGGGAACGACCCATTCGATCGGCGTGCCGTGTGGTTTCATGTGCCCTCCCCGCGTCGTGCCGGGCCAGATGCCGGTGCGTCGGAAAGGGCGGGCCGCGAGGCGTTGCGGCCCGCCCGGATGCTCAGCAGGTCACTTGGCGACGAGGCCCAGCTGTCCGAGATACTCCAGGTGGCTGGCCACGAGCGCCTCCGCTTCGGGGGTCGTGGCGAACTCCGGCCAGGTGGCCTGGGCCGCGTCGCGGAACTTCTGCAGTTCTTCCGGCGACCATTCGTAGATCGACACGCCCTGTTTCTTCAGGTCCGCCACGGCTTGCGCGTTGGATTTCTCGAAGGTCAGCGCGGTCTTCAGCGCGAGGGCCTGCATCGCCACCTTCATGATGCGCTGGTGATGCTCGGGCATCCCGTCGAAAACGGCCTTGTTGCAGGCCAGGTGGTCCGACGGCATGGAGTGGAACCCGGGATAGTTCGCGTGCTTGGCGATGTCATAGAGACCCATCGCCTTGTTGTTGGCGATCCCCGAGGCGTCCGCCCCGTCGATGATCCCGGTCTCCAGCGCCGTGAAGATCTCGGTGAAGTCCATCACCACCGGGCTTGCGCCCAGCTTTTCGAAGATCTTCGTCTCCATCCCCGGCGGCGAGCGGAACTTCCAGCCTTCGAGGTCGGCGGTGCTGGCGATCGGCTTGGTCGATGCCAGGCTTTCCTGACCGTAGACCCACCAGCCGATCAGCTCCATGTCGTACTTGTTGTACAGCTGCTGGGCCGTGTCCAGGCCGCCGCCGTAGTAGAGCCAGCTGAGCTGCTGGTAGGGCGTGGAATACCCGCCCATGATGTCGCCCACGAACTGGAAGGCCGGGTTCTTGCCGGTCTGGTAGGCGCCGCCGGTCATGTCGCAATCGAGAATGCCCGTGGCGGCGGCATCGAAGGCTTCGACCGATTTCACCACCGACGAGTTGTAGAACATCTCGACCGTGATCTCGCCGTTCGACATGGTCTGCACATCGTCGATGTACTCTGCAGCCAATTGTCCCGAAACGCTGTTTTCGGCGTAGTGAGTCTGGATGCGCAATGTGGTGTTTTGCGCCTGCGTGCTGGCCGCGCCGCAAATCGCGATGGCAGATACCGCGGCGATGCCCGCCGCCTTCTTCAATGGCGTCATGTCGATCCTCCCTGACGTTTCAGCGTATTGTTCATGCCGAGGCTCTTGAACGGCCCCTCCGGCAACGCTGCCCCCGACGTTATTCCGCCGCGCACGCGCTTGCCAAGGATTATTTTGATTCCGAATAATTTCGATATTTCACTGGAATAACGAAATTATTGAGGATATTGAAAACGAGGCGGGGTTTCGTTTCATGACCACGGTTTCACAAATCCATCAGGAATTGAGGGAACGGCTGACGACCGGCCGGTTCGAGCATGGTGCCAAGCTTCGCGCGGAAAAACTGCGGGCGGAGTTCGGATGTTCGGCCAGCACCGTGCGCGAGATCCTGTTCCGGCTGTCCACCGTCGGCCTCGTCGATTTCGAGGAACAGCGCGGATTCCGGGTGCCGCCCCAATCGCGCGACCGCCAGCATGAACTGACGGCCATGCGTATCCTGCTGGAGCAGGAGGGGGCGTGCCTGTCGGTCCGGCTGGGCGGCGTGGCCTGGGAATCGCAGCTCTCCGCCGCGCATCACAAGCTCAGCCATATCGAATCCCGGATCCGCGCCGATGGCGGCGTCGTGGCCTACCTCCATCTCTGGAGCCGGGCGGAGCAGGAGTTTCACGAAACCCTGATCGGTGCCTGCGGCTCGGCATTGATGAAGCGGATCCATGCGCAGATCTATGCGCAGTTCCGCCAGCAACTTGTCAGCGCGGAGACGAATTTCGGCTATTTTCCCGAGAACATCGCGGAGCACCAGGCGATCCTCGACGCTGCGCTCGACCGTGACGAGCCCCGCGTCCGGGCGCGTATCCACGATCATCTCAAGCGCAACCTGAACCGGG
The DNA here is from genome assembly GCA_965369035.1 of uncultured Aliishimia sp. Lineage (GTDB taxonomy): Bacteria > Pseudomonadota > Alphaproteobacteria > Rhodobacterales > Rhodobacteraceae > Aliishimia. The sequence goes on along the minus strand of CBDUPF010000019.1, from coordinate 20,993 downwards.
CCGAGGAGGGCGCCGGTCAGCCGGACGCGGGAAGGTCCTCCTCGACGTAAACCTTTATGATCTCGTCGAAATCGCGTTCGGCCTCGAACCCGAGTTCCGTTGCGCGGGCCGGATCGAAATCGCGCGGCCAGCCATCGACGATGCGCATGATGGTCTCGTCCGGTTCCCGGCGGATCAGGTCCACGGCCTTCTGACCCGCGGCGCGGCGCAGCGCCTCGATCTGTTCGGCGACCGTGCAGGAGAATCCGGGCATGTTGAGCGCCCGCCGTCCCCGGAGCCGGTCGGTATCCAGCGTCGCGGAATGGGTGAGAAAGCGCGCGGCGGACCGGGGCGAGGCATGCCAGTGGCGCACCGTGTCGGGCACCGGAAGCACGGCTTCCTGACCGTTCAGCGGCTCGCGGATGATGCCCGAGAAGAAGCTCGACGCGGCAAGGTTGGGCTTGCCCGGCCGGACGCAGATCGTGGGCAGCCGGATCGACAACCCGTCGATGAACCCCTTCCGCGCGAAATCCGAAACCATCAGTTCGCAGACGGCCTTCTGCGCTCCATAACTGGTCTGCGGCGCCGACAGGAACTCGTCACCGATCTTCGCGGGATACGGCGCGCCAAAGACGGCAATGGAGGAGGAGAACACGACGCGTGGCACGTAGGTGCCGCCGGATGCCTCGTGCTCGCCCCTCAGCGCTTCGAGGAACTGCCACATCGGCACCATGTTGGTGTGCCAGCCCTTGACGAAATCCATTTCCGCCTCGCCGGAGACGATGGAGGCGAGGTGAAAGATCACGTCGTGGCGGGCCGCGGCCAGCCGCGCGATCTGCGCGGGGTCGGTCAGGTCGCCCGTGACGCGGTTCGCGGCGGGCGCGCTCTCGGGCGGGAAGCCCAGGTCGAAGAGCGTCACGTTCGGCGCAGCATCATCGCCCAGACCGTGCTTTGCCAACCGCCGGGCCAGCTTCTGGCCGATCATTCCGCCGCCGCCGATGACAAGGATGTTCTGCGATTTTCGGGACATCTGGATCCTCACCGGCTTGCCGTTTTCTGTGCGCGGCGGGCATGGTCAAACCCGGGCGCGTGTCGTACGCTAACGCAAAAGCCGGTGCTGGCCAGTCGGATTTTCCGCGTTCGCGCGGGCGGACGATCAGGCGCATGTGGCGGCAGGTGAACCGGATGGCGGAGGAGCGCGTTCGGACATCGTCGGGAGGAACGGAAAAACCATGTCAGGTCAAAGGCTTGCCGGTAAGCGCGCGCTTGTCACGGCCGCCGGTCAGGGGATCGGTCGCGCGAGTGCAATCGCCATGGCGGAGGAGGGGGCAAAGGTCTTTGCCACCGACGTCAACATGGATGCGCTATCCACGATACGGGACGCGAATCACGAAAATATCGAGATTTTCGAACTCGACGCGCTGAGCGACGACAGCATCCGGTCCGGGGTGGAGCGGGCCCGGCCGGACGTGCTGTTCAACTGCGCGGGGTTCGTGCACCACGGCACGATTCTGGACGCGACGGAGGAGGACTGGGACTTCGCCTTCGACCTCAACGTGCGGTCGATGTTCCGGACCATCCGCGCGGCGCTGCCCGGGATGGTGGAGCGGGGCGGCGGGTCCATCGTCAACATGTCCTCGGCCTGTTCCAGCGTGATCGGCGCGCCGAACCGGTTCATCTACGGCACCACCAAGGCCGCGGTGATCGGGCTCACCAAATCGGTGGCGCTGGATTTCATCCGGCAGGGCATCCGCTGCAACTGCATCTGCCCGGGCACGGTCGAAAGCCCAAGCTGGCACGACCGCGTCAAGGCGCTGGGCGAAGAGATGGGCAGCTACGAGAAGGCGCTGGAGGCGTTCGTCGCGCGTCAGCCCATGGGCCGCGTGGCCAAGGCGGAGGAGATCGCCGCGCTGGTGGTCTATCTGGCCAGCGACGAAAGCGGCTTCACCACCGGGCAGCCGCATATCATCGACGGCGGCTGGTCGGGTTGAGGCCGGATTGACCAGAGAGATCGGGCGCAACGCGGGGATATCGTCATGAGCAAGAAGCCGGAACTGCGGTCGCAGAAGTGGTTCAACAACCCGGACAACCCGGAGATGACGGCGCTCTACCTCGAGCGATATCTCAACTACGGGCTGACCCGGGAAGAGCTGCAATCGGGCAAGCCGATCATCGCCATCGCCCAGACCGGCAGCGACCTCAGCCCCTGCAACCGGCACCATGTGGAGCTGTCCAAGCGCGTGCGCGACGGGATCATCGCGGCGGGCGGCACCTGCATCGAGGTGCCGGTCCATCCGATCCAGGAAACCGGCAAGCGGCCCACCGCGATGCTGGACCGCAACCTCGCGTATCTGAGCCTGGTGGAGACGCTCTATGGCTACCCGCTCGACGGGGTGGTGCTGAACATCGGCTGCGACAAGACCACGCCTGCGCTGCTGATGGCGGCGGCGACGGTCAACATTCCGGCCATCGCGTTTTCCGTGGGGCCGATGCTCAACGGCTGGTTCCGCGGGGAGCGCACCGGGTCGGGCACCATTGTCTGGAAGGCACGCGAGATGCTGGCCGCAGGCGAGATCGACGATGACGGCTTCATGGATCTGGTGGCCTCTTCGGCGCCCTCGGTCGGATACTGCAACACGATGGGCACGGCCACCACGATGAACAGCCTTGCCGAGGCGCTGGGGATGCAATTGCCGGGCTCCGCCGCGATCCCCGCGCCCTATCGCGAACGCGGGCAGATGGCCTACGAGACCGGGCGGCGGATCGTGGACATGGTGTGGGAGGACCTGCGGCCGTCGGACATCATGACCCGCGACGCGTTCGAGAACGCCATCGTGATCAATTCCGCCATCGGCGGGTCGACCAATGCGCCCATTCACCTCAACGGCATCGCGCGGCATCTGGGCGTGCCGCTGGACAATGACGACTGGCAACGGCTGGGCCACCAGGTGCCGCTGCTGGTGAATCTGCAACCCGCGGGCGAGTTTCTGGGTGAGGATTACTGCCACGCGGGCGGTGTGCCTGCGGTGGTGGGCGAGTTGATGGCGGGCGGCCTGCTGCCCAATCCTGGCGCGGTGACGGTCAACGGCCGGACGATGGGAGAGAACTGCGAGGCGCGGCGCAGCGAGGACCCGCGGGTGATCAAGCCCGTCTCCGACCCGCTGGTCGCGGCGGCGGGCTTCATCAACCTCAAGGGCAACCTCTTCGACAGCGCGATCATGAAGACCAGCGTGATCTCCAGGAACTTCCGCGCGAAGTACCTGTCGGACCCGGACGATCCCAACGCCTTCGAAGGGCGCGCCATCGTCTTTGACGGACCTGAGGATTACCACGCCCGGATCGACGATCCGGCAGAGAACATCGACGAAAACTGCATCCTCTTCATGCGGGGCGCGGGCCCCGTCGGTTACCCGGGCGGGGCGGAGGTCGTGAACATGCGCGCGCCGTCCTACCTGCTGAAGAAAGGGATCGAGGCGCTGCCCTGCGTTGGCGATGGCCGGCAGTCGGGAACCTCCGGCTCACCCTCGATCCTCAACGCATCGCCGGAGGCGGCGACGGGCGGCGGGCTGGCTCTGCTTCGGACCGGCGACCGGGTGCGGATCGACCTCAACAAGTGCACGGCCGACATGCTGGTTGCGCCGGAGGAACTCGCGGAGCGGGCGCGGCAGTTGGAGGCCGCGGGCGGCTATCCCTATCCCGAAAGCCAGTCGCCCTGGCAGGAGTTGTTCCGCGAGAAGGTGGGGCGTTTTGACGAGGGCATGACGCTGAAAGGCGCCGACGCCTACCGCGACATCGCGCGAAAGGGCGTTCCGCGCGACAATCACTGACGCCCGGTCCCGCCACCGATGAGTTATCGGGACCACATGGGCAAAGTCGACTGCCGGGAAAGTATTCCACCGGTTGTGATGTGGTGACGTGGTGTGACGAACATCACGATGCCGCCCCGCGTCTGGTGCTACGATATCCGCATTTCAGAACTCTCGTTTGATATTGGAGATTTGCCATGTCGGAAGTGGATGAATTCGTCTTTGAGCAAAGCGCGTTCGACAATGTCGGCCATGATGACCCGGCCGATACGGAACTGCTGTGGACCGACACTCCCGACGCAAGCGCGTGCATTTTCACACCGACCCAGATGATTTTTGCGCATGCAGGTCTGACGCTCTACACGCAGAAGCTGTGGTTCGATTACTTCTTCGGCTCGCAGGAGGAGGAACCATCATGGGACAACATCCCGGATCACCCCGACATTTACTTTTGATGGCCGTCTGACGCGCTGCCTTTTCACTTGAAAGCCCTTCCCCAATCCTGCACCAACCTTGCAGAGATTGAGAAGGGGAGGCAGAGATGAAGCTGGTGCGCTACGGGAACCCGGGGGAAGAAAAGCCTGGGCTGATGGATGGCGACACGTTGCGCGATCTGAGCGGTCATGTGGACGATATCGTCGGAGCGACGCTGGATGACGCGACGCTCGACCGTCTGCGCCAACTCGACCCTTCGAGCCTTCCTGCCGTGGACGGGACGCCGAGGATCGGCCCCTGCGTCGGGGATATCGGCAAGTTCCTCTGCATCGGGCTCAACTATTCCGACCACGCGGCGGAGACCGGCGCCGAGATCCCGGCGCACCCGATCCTGTTCTTCAAGGCGAACTCCGCCGTGGTGGGGCCCAACGACGACGTGGTCATGCCGCGCGGGTCCGCGAACACCGACTGGGAGGTCGAACTCGGCGTGGTGATCGGCAAGCGCTGCAAATACGTGGCGAAGGATCAGGCGCTGGACTACGTGGCGGGATACTGCGTCGTCAACGACGTCTCCGAACGGCACTTCCAGACGCAGTTGACGGGACAATGGACCAAGGGGAAATCCTGCGACACGTTCGGACCGACCGGGCCGTGGCTGGTGACGCGCGACGAGGTTCCGGATCCGCAGAACCTCGCCATGCACCTCGATGTCAACGGAAAGCGGATGCAGACCGGCAACACCTCCACCATGATCTTCACCGTGGCGGAAATCATCGAACATCTGAGCGGGCTTTTCACCCTGCACCCGGGCGACGTGATCACCACCGGCACGCCGCCGGGCGTGGGCATGGGGATGAAGCCGCCGCAGTATCTCAAGGTCGGCGACGTGATGGAGCTGGAGATCGAAGGCCTGGGCAAACAGCGTCAGCAGGTCCGCCAGGATGCCTGATCTTCTGCTGATTGGCGGCGCCACTAACGAGATGACGCGCCGGATGGAGGACGCCTTCACCGTGCATCGCTGGTCGGAACAGGACGCCGGCTGGCTGGCCGAGCACGGAGCGTCGATCACCCATGTCGCCACGAACGGCCATGACGGCGTTCCGGCGGAGGTGATGGCGGCACTGCCGAACCTGGCAATGATCTCGTGCTATGGCGTCGGCTATGACGCCATCGACGTGAGCGAGGCCGTGCGGCGTGGCATCATGGTCACGCATACGCCCGATGTGCTCAATGCGGAGGTGGCGACGACGGCGGTGCTGCTGATGCTCGCCTGTTACCGCGAACTGCTGCGTGACGATGCCTGGGTCCGGTCCGGTGACTGGGCCGCCAGGGGCAACGCGCCGCTGACACGCTCGCCGGACGGGCAGGTCGTGGGCATCCTGGGCATGGGCCGGATCGGGCAGGAGATCGCGCGGCGCCTGGCCCCGTGGGACTCGACCATCCTTTACCACAGCCGGTCGCCGAAGGACGTGCCCCATACCTATGTGGCCGATCTCGTGGAAATGGCGCGGCGGTCGGACGTGTTGATCTGTATCACTCCGGGCGGCGCGGCCACGCGGCACCTCGTGGATGCCAAGGTCATTGCGGCGCTGGGACCGGCGGGCACTCTGATCAACGTGTCGCGCGGGACGGTCATCGACGAGGCGGCGATGATCAGGGCGTTGCAGGACGGAACGCTCGGATGGGCCGGACTCGATGTGTTCGAGAACGAGCCCGAGGTGCCGGAGGCCCTGCGTGCGCTGTCCAACGTCGTGCTGCTACCGCATGTCGGCTCCGCAACGGTGGAGACGCGCGCGGCGATGGGGGCGCTGACCGTGGACAACCTGTTGCAACATCTGGCCGACGGAACCGTGCGCACGCCGGTTCCGGAGTGCAGGTAGGACCCGGTCCATGCCCGCGATCACGTCTGTCACCGCGCGACTTTTCGCCGTGCCGCTGGAAGAAATCCTGGTCGACGCCAAACACGGCGAGCACAGTCATTTCCATCTGATCACCGCCACGGTGGAACTGGAAGACGGCTCGTCCGGGACCGGCTACACCTACAATGGCGGGCGGGGCGGTCAGGCAACGGCCGCGATGATCACCCATGACCTTGCCCCGTTCCTGCTGGGCAAGGACGCCGACGATGTCGAGGCCCTCAACGAGGCGATGGGCTGGCACATGCATTACGTCGGCCGCGGCGGCATCCTCAGCTTTGCGATCTCGGCGGTGGACATTGCGCTCTGGGACCTGCGCGGCAAGGCGCGGGGACAGGCTCTCTGGCGGATGGTGGGGGGCCGGGCGCGCAACTGCCTGGCCTATGGCGGCGGCATCGACCTCGCCTTTCCGCTGCCGAAACTGCTGGACCATGTGCAGGGCTATCTCGATGACGGGCTGAACGCGGTGAAGATCAAGGTGGGACAGCCGACCGAGTCGGAGGACGTCTCCCGCATCCGCGCGGTGCGCAAGCAGATCGGGCAGGACGCGGGGTTCGCCATGGACGCCAACTACTCGCTCACGCGTGAGAGAGCCATTTCCTTGGCCCGCGCGGTCAGCGATCAGAACCTCATGTGGTTCGAGGAGCCGATCATTCCCGACGACTACCCCGGTTATGCCGAGGTGGGCGCGTCGGGCGGTATCCCGGTGGCGCAGGGCGAAAACCTGCATACGATCCACGAATTCGAGATGGCGCTGGAACACGGCAACCTGGCATTCATCCAGCCGGACGCCTCCAATTGCGGCGGGATCACCGGCTGGCTCCAGGTGGCGGACCTGGCCTCCCGGCACGGTGTCACGGTCTGTTCGCACGGGATGCAGGAATTGCACGTCTCGCTCCTGTCCGGTGTCGGCAGCCCCGGCTGGCTCGAGGTGCATTCCTTCCCCATCGACCGCTACACTGACCGACCGCTGGTGATCGAGGATGGCCGCGCCATTGCGCCCGACACGCCCGGAACCGGGGTCCGGTTCGACTGGGATCGCCTCTCTCCCTACGAACTGACCGCCTGAGACCGCCGCGCCGGCCCGGTGAATCGTTGGGGCAACACACGTGCAAAAGTTGCCGTGGCCAGCCGTCGGTGGAACTCGCGGGCTTTGACCTCCGCCGCGAATGGCGGCAGGATCACGACGACTTGGGGAGGTTTTCATGTCCGACATGACGCGGGGACGCGACTGGTCCCAGATGCCCGACACCGGCTTTGCCGATTACAAGTCCACCGCCACGCGTGGGCCGCAGGAACCGCCCGTGCGGCTGTCCGGCGGATGGGATGCGTCACTCGGCCTGCGTCCGGTCTGGCCGGCGCTGGATGCGGGCGAGGCCGACCTGACGGTGAACGGACGGGTGAATGGAGATCCCATAGGCGAACGCATCCTGCTCGAGGGCCGCGTCACGGACGAGGGCGGCCGCCCGGTGCCCGGTGCGCTGATCGAGATCTGGCAGGCCAATGCCGCGGGCCGCTATATCCACCGCGAGGAGCTGCACCCCGCCCCGCTCGACCCGAACTTCCTCGGCGCCGGGCGATGCCTGACGGGCGAGGACGGCAGTTACCGGTTCATCACGATCAAGCCCGGCTCCTACCCATGGGGCAATCACCGCAACGCCTGGCGCCCGGCACATGTGCATTTCTCGGTCTTCGGGGCGGGGCTGGCGCAGCGCCTGGTGACCCAGATGTATTTCCCGGGCGATCCGACGCTGCCCTACGATCCGATCTTCAACGCGGTGACGGATCCGGCCGTGCGCAACCGGCTGATCAGCCGCTTCTCCATCGAGGACACGGTGCCGGAATGGGCGCATTGCTACAAGTTCGACATCTGTCTGGCGGGCCGATACGCCACCCCGTTCGAGGAGGAGCATCACCATGGCTGACATGCCGGGCTTCGGGCAGATGAATCTTTCGGATCGTGGCGGCGCGCATGAGTTCAACTATGACGACGCCAGCGGGACACCGGCCACCCCGGGGCTGACGCCCAGCCACACGGTCGGCCCCTTCTTTGCCTACGGACTGACGCCGGGACCCTACCGCTATGCGCTCCGCGACATCCACCGCACCGAAATCGCCCCGGGCACGGTCCCGGGCGACCGGCTGATGATCGAGGGACAGATCTTTGACGGGAACGGGGCGCCGGTGCACGACGCGATGGTCGAGCTGATCCAGGCAGACGGGAGCGGCAACTACGCCGACACGCCGCGCAACGACGGGTTCACGGGCTACGGCCGCTGCGGCACGGGTGCCGAAGGCCGCAACGGCGACACCCATTTCCGGTTCCGCACGATCAAGCCCGGCGTGACGATGCCCGGGGCGGCTCCGTTCCTGACCATCATCGTGACCATGCGCGGGTTGCTCAACCACTGCATCACGCGGATGTATTTCGCCGGCGACGATTTCAGCCGCGATCCGGTGCTGAGCCAGGTGCCGCCCGACCGTCGTCACACGCTGATCTCCAAGGAAACGGCGCCGGGCCGCTACCGGTTCGATATCCACATGCAGGGTGACAACGAAACGGTGTTCTTCGACCTCTGACCCCTGGCAGTGAAGGGCGGCGGAGCGGTTGGAGAGTGCTTGGCGCACGGCCAGTGTCTGCGCGACTGCAAGACCGGGAAACACCGTGCCCGACCCTCGCTTCGACGGCGATGCAGGTCGCGAAATCGCCACAGGCCAGAACGCACAGGCCAGAACAGCGAAGCGCGGCTACTCCGTCATCCGGATCTCTCCGGCGTCCAGAACCGGAGAGGCGTCCATCTCGTCGGCGTCCAGCATCGCGGCCACCCGTTCCAGCGCGGCGATCAGCATCGCCTGTTCCCAGTCCTGCAGCGCCGCGAACTTGCGCACGAACTTTTGCTGGAGCGGATCGGGCGCCGTGGCGATGGCTGCTCGGCCGCTGTCGGTCGCGATGATCTTGGTCTGACGCCGGTCGACCTGAGAGCGTTCCCGGACGACCATGTCCTTGTCCACGAGCTTGTCGACCAGCGATGTCACGGTCGCCTGGGAGATGTGCATCCGCGTGGAAATCTCCGTCGCGGTGCAATGGTCCTTCTCGGCAATGATCTGCAGGACCCGGAACTGCGCTGCGGTCAGGCCGACCGACTGCGCGAGGTTCCGGTTGAACAGCTCCGTTGCGCGCAGCACCTTGCGCAACGCGATAAGGCTCAGATCCACACGATCCATGCGAAATCCTTACAGAATTCCGGCCAAAACTCAATCGCGCAGGAGCAATCAAGACCCTTAGCCATTCGAACCTATTTACTTTTGTTAACTATGGAACCGTACGGCACCTTCAGCGTTTATCGACCGACGGCGAGCCTTAGTGCTTGAAAAGCCCTGCGAAGTATATAATTAGAAGATCGAAGTAAATGGAGGCCTGAAGTCGAAGAATGCAGACAGCACTGGACATATTCCGCAAAACCCCGCCCCAGTTGCGCGAACCAACTGCCGAGGATGGTCCGGCGATCTGGGACCTGATCCGCGCGAGCAAGCCGCTCGACGAGAATTCGATCTACTGCAACCTCCTGCAATGTGACCATTTCAAGGAAACCTGCGTCGTCGCGGAGCGCGCGGGCGAGATCGTGGGCTGGGTCTCCGGCTACATCCTGCCGAACGAGCCCGACACGCTGTTCATCTGGCAGGTCGCCGTATCTGAAAAGGCGCGCGGCACGGGGCTTGGCGGCCTCATGCTGCAATCGCTCATCGACCGCGACATATGCAGCGACGTGAGACGTCTGCAGACCACGATCACCGGGGACAACGACGCCTCATGGACGCTGTTCCGCAAATTCGCCAAGCGTCAGGGCGGAACGCTCGACGCGCAGCCCCACTTTACGCAGGGCGAGCATTTCCGCGGTCAGCAGAGTACCGAGCACATGGTCACGATCAAGCTGAGGGAGGCGGTTCGCGACGCCGCTTGAGCCCATGAACCGCTTGCCCGTCCAAACCTGCCCCATACCCGAAGGACCCGATATGCCTACTGAAAAATCAGACGACTTTACAGTTTTCGACCGACGTGAATCCGAGGCGCGCAGCTACTGCCGCGGAATCGATGCCGTCTTTACCCACGCCACCGGATCGGAGATGACCGATGCGAATGGCCGCACCTACATCGATTTCCTGTCTGGCTGCTCCTCGCTGAACTACGGCCACAACGACCCCGACATGAAGGCGGCGTTGATGGAACATATCGCCGGCGACGGCATGTCCCACGCGCTCGACCTGCATACCGACACCAAGGCGCGGTTCCTGAACGCGTTCGAGACTCATATCCTCAAGCCGCGCGGGATGGACCACAAGGTCATGTTCACCGGGCCGACCGGTGCCAACGCGGTGGAAGCGGCGATGAAGGTCGCGCGCAAGGTCACCGGCCGCACGAACATCATCGCGTTCACCAACGGATTCCACGGTGTGACCATGGGGGCGCTTGCCGCCACCGGGAACGAATACCACCGCGGCGGCGCATCGGCAGAGCTCTCCGGGGTGACGCGGATGCCCTACGATCACTACATGGGCGATGGTTACGACACCGCCGACCTGCTGCAGACAATGCTCGAGGACCGTTCCAGCGGCGTGGACGCGCCCGCGGCCATCATGCTCGAATGCGTGCAGGGCGAGGGCGGTCTGACCGCGGCGAGCCCCGAATGGGTGCACCGCGTCGCGACCCTGGCGCGCGAACACGGTGCCTTGCTGATCGTCGACGATATCCAGGCCGGATGTGGCCGGTGCGGCACGTTCTTCTCCTTCGAGGGAATGGACATCGTGCCGGACATCGTGACGATGGCCAAGTCGATCTCCGGCTTCGGCCTTCCGATGGCGCTGATGCTGGTTCGCCCGCAGCACGACGTGTTCGGCCCTGCCGAGCATAACGGCACCTTCCGCGGCAACACCCATGCCTTCGTGACCGCTCGCGTCGCGATCGAAAAGTTCTGGTCCGACGACCGGTTCCAGGCCCAGATTGCCGCCAAAGCGCGCCTGCTGACTGCGGCATTGGGCGAGATTGCCGAACTCATCCCCGGTTCGCAGCTCAAGGGCCGTGGCATGATGCAGGGCGTCGATGTCGGCAGCGGCGAACTGGCCGGCGAGATCTGCGCCCGCGCGTATGCCAAGGGACTGATCGTGGAGACTTCCGGCAGCGAAGACCAGGTGGTCAAGGTTCTGGCACCGCTCACCACGCCGGACGAAGTCTTCCGGAAGGGTCTGACGATCCTGCTGGACGTGACCCGCGACATCACCGAAACCACCAAAGTAGCCGCGGAGTGAGTCATGATCGTACGTGATTTCAACAAGATCGTGGAAAGCGAAAGCAACCGCGTCGTGAGCGATGCGCAATGGTCGTCGGTCCGGATGCTGCTGGCGGAAGACGGGATGGGGTTCTCCTTCCACATCACCTTTCTGGAGCCGGGATCCGAACACACGTTCGAGTACAAGAACCACTTCGAAAGCGTCTACTGCATGAAGGGGTCCGGCTCGATCACCGATCTCGCCACCGGCAAGACGCATGCGATCCATCCCGGCGTGATGTACGCGCTCAACGAGCACGACCGTCACATCCTGCGCGCCGACGAGGAACTGGTCATGGCCTGCGTGTTCAACCCTCCCGTGACGGGGAAGGAAGTCCACCAGGCCGACGGCTCCTACGCGCTCGAAGACAGTTGAACCAGAGGCGTCGGTCGATACGGCCGGCGGAAAAAGCCATGCAATTCCCCGACCACACCGTCGAGAAGATCGGCGGCACCACCATGAGCAAGATCCACGACCTGCTGGACACGCTCATCGTCGGCGACCGCAAGGCCGACGAACTCTATCACCGCATCTTCGTGGTGTCCGCGTTTTCGGGCATCACCAACCTCCTGCTGGAGCACAAGAAGTCCGGAGAGCCCGGCGTGTTCGCATTGTTCGCCAATGACGACAACGACCACGGCTGGCTCGACGCGCTGACCCGCGTGGCCCGCGCGATGTCGGAACGGCATTCCGAGGTCCTGAGCGACCCGGCCGACCGTTCGCTTGCGGACGATTTCGTGCGGGACCGGATCGAAGGCGCGCGCGGCTGCCTGTTCGACCTGCGGCGGCTCTGTTCCTATGGGCATTTCCGCCTGTCGAGCCAGATGATGCTGGTGCGCGAACTGCTGTCCGGGCTGGGAGAGGCGCATTCGGCCTATGTCACCACGCTGATGTTGCAGCGGGCCGGTATCAATGCGCGTTTCGTCGACCTGAGCGGTTGGCGCGACGAATCCGAGGTATCGCTGGAGGAGAGGATCGCGACGGCCCTGGCCGATGTGGATATTTCCAAGGAGTTGCCGGTCGTCACCGGTTACGCCCAATGCGGCGAGGGGCTGATGCGCGAATACGACCGCGGGTATTCCGAGGTCACATTCTCCAACATCGCGGCCTTCACCGGCGCGCGCGAAGCGATCATCCACAAGGAGTTTCACCTGTCCTCCGCCGATCCCAAGCTGGTGGGCGAGGAGAACGTGCGCAAGCTCGGCCATACCAACTACGACGTGGCGGACCAGCTGTCGAACATGGGGATGGAGGCGATCCACCCCAATGCCGCCAAGACGCTGCGCCAGGCCAAGGTCGCCTTGCGCGTGACGAACGCCTTCGACCCCGCCGACCCCGGCACGCTGATCGACGACGAGCCGACGGCGACGCCGGCAGTGGAGATCATCACGGCGATGAACGTGGTCGCACTGGAACTGTTCGAGCAGGACATGGTCGGCGTGAAGGGATATGACGCCACCGCGCTCGAAGCGCTGAAGCGGCACAACGTCTGGATCGTCTCCAAGACGTCGAACGCCAACACCATCACGCATTACGTGCAGGCTTCTCTGAAGCAGGCACGCCGCGTGGTTTCCGATCTGGAGAAGGCCTATCCATCTGCGAATATCAGCGCCCGCAATGTCGCGGTCGTGTCGGCCATCGGGCGCGACCTGAGTGGATTGTGCGCATTCCGCCGGGGGCTCGTTGCACTGGAAGACGCGGGCATCGACGTGATCGCGGCGCACCAGACGACCCGCAACGTGGACATCCAGTTCGTGACCCCACGCGACGATGCCGACATGGCGGTCGAAGCGCTGCACCGGGCGCTGGTTTCCGAGGTGAACCCGGTGGAAGTGTCGAAGGCCGCCTGACCGGTACCGGCGCCCAACGGGTTCTTTGGTGAGAGGTGACGCCGGCGATTTCCGGTTTCTCTGGTGCAGCTTCTGACGTACGGCTTCGTGGCAGCGCGGGACGCGCATGTCGCGGCCCGTACGACGGTGCAGAGCCACGAGAGGCGCGCGACGTTCTACACCACCGGATCGGTCGCGGTGATCTGTATGGCGCTGCACCGACGGTGGTTGTCTGCCCGGTGATGCACGCATGTGAGCGCGAGTCACTCTCCGGTCATGGCAAGGCGCACCGCGAGAACGGCGTTGAGGACCTCCACCGAGAAACTGTCGATCAGGTAGTCCGGCCAGGTCGAGAGCAGGACCGAGACGAAATCGGACTCCGGATCGACATAGATCAGCTGTCCGAAGATTCCGCGGGCCATGATGTCCCCCCGGTCGGCATCGAGAATCCACCAATGGTGGCGATAGGCTCCCTTGGGAAAGCGGTCGATGTAGTCGGTGCCGAATTTCGACGGATCCCCCCGGCGGGTGGCATCGATCCACGCCTCCGGCACGACCTGCGCGCCGCCTGCGCGGCCACCTTCGGCCATCATGCGCCCGAACCGGGCATAATCGCGCAATGTCGCGTTGAACCCGCCGTCGGCCAACGCGGTACCGGCCGCGTCGACGGTGAAGAATGCGTCACGCTCCGCCCCGATCCGGGTCCAGATCCGGTCCGACAGGAGCTGCGCCAGCGGTGCGTCGGCGGCACGCTCGATCACCCAGGCCACCACGTCGGTCTCGATCGAGCGATAGGAAAAGCTCTCCCCGTGCGCCCGTTCCTGCGGCAGGGTCAGGATCACGTCGCGGATCGTGGGCACATCCTCGTCCGGGCGGGGCGGGCGCCAACCGCTGGCGACATCGATTCGCGTCATGTCGGAGTCGGGCGCGCCGTAGTCTTCGGAGAACCGCACACCGGATTGCATGTCGAGCACCTGGCTCAGCGTCGCGCCGGCATAGCCGCATTGCGCCAGTTCCGGCACCAATTCGGCGAGCGGCGCATCGAGGTCGAGAAGCCCCTCGTGATGCAGAACGCCCGCGAGCGTGCCGACCACGGATTTCGACACGGATTGCGACAGATGCGGGCTGTGCGGGGCCATGTCGTTGAAATACCGCTCCGTCACCACGCGCCCGCGATGACAGACGAGAAAGCCGTCGGCATAGGTGCGCGCCAGCACCTCGTCCACGGTGCGGCGCGTGCCGCCGGTGCCGGTAAAGGCGATCCCGCCCAGGTCCTGCGGGTCGTGTTCGAGTTCGATCACCCGGTCGCCGCAGCGTACGTCCGTCGTGGGGAAGAGCCCGCGAATGTTCTGAAAGGACCAGCGATTGAAGGGCGCCAGATCCCAGTTCTCCAGTGTCGGCCGCTTTGCCGGCGGGGGCGGAAAGCCTTCCATGATGCCCATCTCGCGCGCGCTGCGGGGATGCGTCACGGCTCGTGTCCTGTTCATCGCGCTACCGGAGCCTTTGCGGGGCGGCGCAGGTTGCACCGCCCCGTGGGGTTTCTTCACTGCTTCAGCCGGGTCCAGATCTTGTTGTAGAGATCGACCGTCTCCTGCGGGCAGGGCTGGACGAAATCCGGGACCGGCGCATCCGCCGGCATTACGATCTCGGGTGCCGACAGCATTTCCTCATCCATGAACTTGTCGCTGCCGAGGATGCCGTTGGCATAACGGGCGAAGTTCGAGGTCATCGCCGCGTTTTCCGGGTCCATCATGAAGTTGATGAAGAGCTTGGCATTCTCCATGTTCGGCGCGTCGGACAGCACCGCCATGTTGTCCATCCAGCCGGTGAAGCCTTCCTTCGGGTAGGCGTATTTCAGCGTCGGCCGCTGCAAACGGGCGCGCAATGCTGCGCCGTTCCAGCTTTGCGACAGATCCACGTCGCCGGAGGTCAGCTTCTCGATGATCGAGTAGTCCATCGTGCGCCAGTACTGCTTGGAGTTGAGCAGAAGTTCCGTCACCTCGCGCAGTTCGTCCTGGTTTCCGTTGCAGCGGCCGTAGCCCAGGTAACGCAGACCGGCGTTGATCACGTCGTTCATGTCGTTGAGCATGTTGATCCGGCCCTGCAGCGCTTCCGGCGGATCGAACAGCAGCGCCAGCGTGTCGACTTCGCCGTCGAAGACCTCTGTATCGACCGTGAAGGAGGTCGTGCCCCACTGGTAGGGGATGGAGAAGTTGCGGCCCGGATCCCACCAGACATCGACCCATTTCGGATCGACGTTCTTGAAATTCTCCATCTCGTTGGGCTTCACTTCGGCCAGCAGGCCTTCGCCGATCATGACCTTGATCATGTAGTCGCCGGGCACCACGATGTCGTAGCCGGTGTTGCCCTCCTGCACCTTGGCCAGCATGGTCTCGTTGCTGTCGTAGCCGTCGAGGGTCACGTCGACGTCGTACTCGGCCTCGAACTTCTCGATCAGCTCGGGACTGGTGTAGTTGCCCCAGTTGTAGATGTTGAGCACGCCTTCTGCCCATGCGGGCAGGGCGCCGGCGAGGCCGGTGGCCGTCACCGATGCGAGCAGGATTGATTTCAGTCTCATGGGTCTACTCCTTCTGTTGTTGCGGAACGGGTCCGTCCTTGCGGCCCGTTCTCATTTTCGCTTTCTTCCCAGGATGAAGAACAGCGTGACGAAGACGATGCTGAGCCCCAGCAACAGGGTGGACACGGCATTGATCTCGGGCGTGATGCCGCGGCGGATCTGGCCGAGGATGTAGATGGGCAGCGTGGTTTCCCCCGGACCGGCCACCAGCAGCGTGATGATCACATCGTCGAGCGAGACGACGAAGGCGAGCATGGCGCCCGCGACGATACCGGGCAGCAGGAGCGGCAGCGTGACCCGCCGGAAAACCTGCCAGGGCGGCGCATAGAGGTCGGCGGCCGCCTGCTCCAGCGTCAGGTTCATGTCCTCCAGCCGGGCGCGGATCGGCATGTAGGCAAAGGGAATGCAGAACACGGTGTGCGCGAGCATGAGGTAGCCGATGCCCTGCAAGCCGGTCACCCGCTTGATGATCGCGAAGAATGACAGCGTCGCCACGGCGGTCACGATTTCCGGAACCATCAGCGGCTGGTTGATGATCGCGTAGGCCACCGTCTGCCCGCGATAGGGCGGGGTCCGGGTCGTGGCGAGGGCGGCCATCGTGGCGAAGATGGTGGAAAACAGCGTGGCGATGCCGGCGACCTGAAACGACACGATGGTGGCGTCGCGGATGCCCTCGTTCTGAAAGGCCTCGACATACCAGCGGAAGCTGAATTCGGTCCACCGCACGACGGAGCGGTTGTCGTTGAAGGAGAATATGATGAGCACCGCGATAGGAGCATAGAGAAAGAAGATGCAGGCCCATGCGATTTCGTTGAAAAAGGGCTGCTTGCGCAGATCCATCTTCTGCCGGCGGCGGGGGAAGTCAGCCATGGCGCGCGCCCTCCCGTCCGGCGTTGCGCACATAGACCAGCAGTGCGGCCATCACCACGACCATCAGGATCAGCGCGGCGGCCGAGCCGAAGGGCCAGTTGCGCGAGGAGCCGAACTGCAGCGCGATCATGTTGCCGATCATCAGCTTCTTGCCGCCGCCCAGAAGCGTCGGCGTGATATAGGCGCCGAGCCCGGGGATGAAGACGAGGATGCAGCCCGCCACGATCCCCGGTTTTGCCATCGGAATGATGATCCGGCGCAGCACCTGGAAGCGGTTCGCGTAGAGGTCGTAGGCCGCCTCCACCATGCGGAAGTCGAGCTTTTCCAGCGAGGCATAAAGCGGCAGAACCATGAACGGCAGGTAGCTGTAGATCAGCCCGATGAACACCGCGCCGTCGGTGTAGAGGATGTTGAGCGGGTCGCTGATCAGCCCGATCTTCATCAGCCCGATGTTGATGATCCCCTCGTCGCGGATGATGAGCAGGATCGCATAGGTGCGGATCAGCAGGTTTGTCCAGAAGGGCAGGGTGATGAGGAACAGCCAGAGATTACGCTGCTCCCGCGGCTTCGAGGCGATGAAATAGGCGGTCGGAAAGCCCAGGATCAGCGCGCCCAGCGTGGCCACGAGCGCCAGCCCGATGGAGCGGGCGTAGATCTGCAGGTAGGTTGGCGAGAAGCTGAGCGTACCGTCGAAGATGTCGCGTTCGAACAGGAACTGGACATAGGCCTCGCCCGACAGCTCCCATTTGACCCCGCCATACGTGCCCGGAGTGAGCACCGAGTAGAGCGCGCTGATGGTGAGCGGGAAGAGCCCGAAGATCCCGATGATGACGAGCGCCGGGGCGAGCAGGAGCCAGCGCGTGCGCCGCTCCTCCGCGGCCCGGATGCGCTGCGCTTCCTCGAGGCGGGCGGGCTGCGCACTTCTCTGGACCTCGGCCACCATCAGTCCACCAGAACCTGGAGGTGATCCACGGGGATCACGACGCCCGCACCGTCGCCCGGTGCCGGAACCGTTCCCGAGGATCGCGCCACGATCGGCGTTCCATTGGGAAGGCGGAGGTGCACGTTGCTGCCCGACCCGAAATAGACGACGTTTTCGACCGTGCCGGTCACCGTGGCCTCGCCATCGTCCGCCGCCACGAGGCGCAGGTGTTCCGGCCGCACCGCGACGCTGACCGTCCCGGGCCCGATACCGCTCTCCGTCAGCCGGGCCGCGAGCCTGGCTCCCCCCGGCAACGTCACCTGTCCCCGCCCATCGGCAACATCCGAAAGTTCGGCTTCGAAGATGTTGATATCGCCGATGAAATCGGCCACGAATCGGCGGGCGGGTCGGTTGTAGATCTCCTTGGGCGTACCCACCTGGAGGATGTTGCCGGCCTCCATCACCGCGATCCGGTCGGACATCGTCAG
Source organism: uncultured Aliishimia sp. (assembly GCA_965369035.1). Taxonomy (GTDB): domain Bacteria; phylum Pseudomonadota; class Alphaproteobacteria; order Rhodobacterales; family Rhodobacteraceae; genus Aliishimia. The sequence continues at coordinate 2,845 of CBDUPF010000019.1, read as the reverse complement.
CGCCTCCTCCTGGTCGTGCGTGACGAAGACGAAGGTGATGCCGGTCTCGCTCTGCAGGCGCTTCAGTTCGATCTGCATCTCCTTGCGCAGCTTCAGGTCCAGTGCCGAAAGGGGCTCGTCAAGCAGCAGCACCTTTGGATGCGGTGCCAGCGCGCGGGCCAGCGCCACGCGCTGTTGCTGGCCGCCCGACAGCTGGTCGGTGCGGCGCCCGGCCAGCGCCTCCATCTGCACCAGCGACAACATGTGCGCCGTGGTCCGGTCGATCTCGTTCTTCGGCTTGCCCAGCATCTCCAGCCCGAAGCTGATGTTCTGCGCCACGGTCATGTGCGGAAAGAGCGCGTAGGATTGAAACACCGTGTTCACCGGGCGCTTGTAGGGCGGCAGATGCCCGATCTCCTGCCCCTGAAGCAGGATGTGTCCCGAGGTGGGCAGTTCGAACCCCGCGATCAGGCGCAAGAGCGTTGTCTTGCCGCAGCCCGACGGCCCCAGCAGGGTGAAGAACTCGTTCTCGCGGATCGTGACGGAGACCGCGTCGAGCGCCGTCACCTTCTGATCTCCGCTGCCGAATTCCTTCGTCACCGCTTCGGTCAGGATCATGTCGCGCCTTGCCGCGGTGCCCGCGGCGGCACCGGCTGGGGACGACTCCTTGTCTGCCATCCCTGTCTCCCCGTTAAATTTTTTTCAGCCTAGTCGCCGTTGGGGTCCGCGGTCCATACCCCTCTGGGGGTATTTGTGTTTTCAGGCACCCGCCGGGCCGGAGAGCGAGGCGAGAAACATCGAAAAAAGCTCGTTCTGCGAGGAGATACCCAACTTCCGGTAGGAGTTTCGGCGATGGATCTTGACCGTTCCTTCGGTCACGCCGATCACGTCGGCGATCGACCGGGTGGAATGACCCTTCAGGATCAGGATCGCGATCTCGTGTTCGCGCTCCGTCAGGACGCCTGCGCCGAAACGCGCCATGGCGGTGTCGATCTCGCGGTCGTCGTGGGCATAGCTGGCTTGTGCGAAATGCCGCCGGTTGATCGCCGCGAAAACCGGGAACACGCGGCGGAGCCGGCGCAGGTCGCGCGCGGCGAAGGGGGTTTCGCCGGACCGGCGCCCGATGGAATAGAACAGATGCTGTCCACCGGGCAGATCGATGAAGATGCCGATTTCGTCGCGCAGCCGGATCGACTGGTAGTAGGACTGGAAATAGGTGGAACGCGGGAACCGGTCGGGCGCCACGTCGTGCAGGCTCAGCACGCCGCCCGGGCGCGACTTGCGGTAGGCCACGAAGAACGGATCGAGCAGGTAGACCCCGTCGAGCCAGTCGTCCACCACGCTGCGGCGAAACCGGTCCCGCACGTTGTCGTAGACGTGAACCGGCGGGCGGTTGCCGTCGAGCAGGGTCAGAAAGCAGCCTTCGAACGGCGCGATGCTGCGCAGGTAGTCGAGCGCGCGGGGCACGAAGGAGGCGCCGCCGATGGCCATGATCGCGCGCGCCAGCGCGTCTTCGGTGGTGTCGGTGGGGCTGTCGGGCAAAGCCGTCACGATACGCGACTCTCGAGCATGCGGCGTCGTTGGCGGTATCTGTGCGGATCGGTCATCGGAGGCAGTTTATCGCCTTTCCGGCCGCTGTTGAATCGGTTTTCACGGCCCCGGGCCGCCCCGGCAGAGCGAAAATCGCCGCGACCCATCGCATGGCAATTGGAAACGCCCCGGATAGGTGCTTGGGTACGCGGGCGAGCGATGGAGGGTGCGCGATGGACGAACGAGCGGATCTGGTGATCCTGAACGGACGGGTGCTGACGATGGACGATGCCCGTTCTCGGGCGGAGGCACTGGCTGTGCGTGGGGGCGATATCCTGGCGGTGGGCAGCACGGAGCAGATCCGCGACCTGGTGGGGCCGGGCACACGGGTGGTCGACGCGGGCGGCAAGACGGTGCTGCCGGGGTTCATCGACAGCCATGTGCACCTGTTTCAGGGCTCCGCCGCGCTCGATTACCTCGATCTGGGCGCGGTACGGGGTCGCGAGGCTATGGCCCGCGCGATCCGGGGCTATGCCGAGGCACGGCCCGACGAGCCGCTGATCGTGGGCACCGGCACGACCTATGGTCTGCTTGAGGGGGCGAACCCCACGCGGCACGATCTCGACGCTATCCTGGCGGACCGGCCGGTGGCGTTGCTGGCGCCCGATATCCACACGCTCTGGGCCAACACGATGGCGCTGGAGCAGGCGGGGCTGCTCCATGGGGCGGAGATGCCGGAAGGCAGCATCGTGGTCATGGGCGCGGACGGTCTGGCCACGGGGGAGTTGCTTGAGACGGGCGCGTTCGGCCCGGTGCTGAGATTGTCGCGCACCGGCGGGCGGGACATGCTGGGCTATGTCACCGGGGCCGACCCCGTGCCGCCCGCGACCCCGAGCGAACGGGCCGCCGACAAGGCGTTGATGACGCGCGGCCTGGCCCATGCGGCCTCCCACGGGATCACGACGATGCACAACATGGACGGCAACTTCTACCAGCTCGAACTGCTGGAGGATCTGGACCGCGAAGGCCAGCTATCGGTGCGGATGCAGGTGCCGTTCCACCTCAAGAATTTCGACCCGCTCGACCGGCTGGAGGAGGCAGTGGAGATGCGCCGGCGCTGGGCGGGGGAGCGGTTGTTCTCCGGCCGGGTCAAGATGTTCATGGATGGGGTGATGGAATCGCGCACCGCGCTGATGTTGCGCGATTATCCCGATACGCCCGGCAACGCGGGGGAGGCGATCTTCGAGCCTGAGCATTTCAACGCCGCCTGCCTCCGCGCCGATGCGCTGGGCCTGCAGATCAGCGTGCATGCGATCGGGGATCTGGCGGTGCGCCG
>CBDUPF010000018.1:0-24097 GCA_965369035.1 uncultured Aliishimia sp. | reverse complement strand
TGATCAAGAACGCCGGGGAAGCCATTGAAAGCCTGAAGGAAAAGGGCGCGCCGGATGGTCATGCCCCGCGGATCGAAGTTGCCCTGCGAGAGGCGGACGGGCATGCGGAGATCACGATCGCGGACAATGGCGTCGGGTTGCCCGAGGATCGCGCGCGGCTGTTCGAGCCATATGTGACCACGCGCAGCGCAGGCACCGGTCTGGGGCTGCCAATCGTCAAGAAGATCATCGAAGAACATGGCGGAACGCTGACGCTGGAAGATGCGCCCGTTTTCGCCGGAACCGGAAACCACTATGGCGCGATGGCCGTGATTCGGCTGCCGTTGAATGGCAGCGCCGCAGAAAGAAAGGGCGAGGCATGAGCGACATCCTCATTGTCGATGACGAGCGCGATATCCGCGAGCTGATCTCGGACATTCTGGAGGACGAGGGGTATTCGACGCGGTTGGCCGGCACCTCGGACGAGGCGATGAACCAGATCAATTCGGAGCCGCCGGCGCTGATCGTCCTCGATATCTGGCTCAAGGACAGCCGCATGGACGGGATCGACATCCTGTCGACCGTCAAGCGCGACAACCCGGACGTGCCCGTGGTCATCATCTCCGGCCACGGCAACATCGAGATCGCGGTGGCGGCCATCAAGCAGGGCGCCTACGACTTCATCGAGAAGCCGTTCAATATCGAGCAATTGCTCGTCGTGATCCGACGCGCCATGGAGACCTCGCGCCTGCGCCGCGAAAACCAGAGCCTGCGCCGCAAGGAGGTGTCCACCTCGGAGATGATCGGGTCGAGCGCCGCCTTCCGCACCCTCGTGAACCAGCTCGACAAGGTGACGAAATCGAACGGCCGCGTGATGCTGACCGGCCCCGCGGGCTGCGGCAAGGAGGTGGCGGCGCGCTATATCCACGCCAATTCCAACCGCGCCTCATCACCATTCGTCAGCGTGAACTGCGCCTCGATCGAGCCGGAGCGGATGGAAGCGGTGCTCTTCGGGCGGGAGACGGCGGACAGGGGTGTCGAACCCGGCCTGCTGGAGCAGGCCCATGGCGGCGTGATCTATTTCGACGAGGTCGCCGACATGCCGCTCGGCACGCAGTCGAAGATCCTGCGCGTCCTGGTCGACCAGCAATTCCAGCGCGTCGGCGGCAATGACAAGGTGCGCGTGGACATGCGCGTGATCTCCTCCACCAGCCGGGATCTGCAGCAGGCGATCGACATGGGTGAATTCCGGCAGGAGCTTTATCACCGGCTGAACGTGGTGCCGATCGAGGTGCCGTCGCTGGAGGACCGCAGAGAGGATATCCCGGCGCTGGCCGAGCATTTCATCCACGCGTTCCACGACAGCCAGGGCATGCCGCTGCGCCAGCTCAGCGACGAGGCCGCGGCCCTGTTGCAGACGATGGTCTGGCCGGGCAACGTGCGGCAGCTGAAGAACCTGATCGAACGCGTTCTGATCCTGGGCGACGGGACAGGCCCCATCGAAGCGCGCGAACTGCCGGGAGAGACGCCCGAGGGCGCGGAGGAGGGGCGGGTCGTGCTGTCCGGTGCGCTGGCCACACTGCCGCTGCGCGAAGCCCGCGAGGCGTTCGAACGGGAATACCTGCTGACCCAGATCAACCGCTTCGGCGGCAATATCTCCCGCACGGCGAGCTTTGTGGGAATGGAGCGCAGCGCGCTGCACCGCAAGCTCAAGAGCCTCGGTGTCGTCACATCGTCGAAATCCGGTGCGCGTGTCGCCCATGTGGAGGAGCACGACGAGGCGGGCTGACCCGCAACGGCGCCGCGGATCGCGCTATCCGCGCTCCACGATGGCGATGCCGCCGTCCCTGAACCGGACGAAGCAGGAGTTCTCCGACAGCGGCGGCAGAACCGTGGTCCGGCCGCTCACCTTGACCCCGTCGGGGCAGCGCGGGATCTCCACCGGGATGTAGCCGCGTTCGGCCATGCACTGCATCTCTACCCGTTGCCGCAGGCCGGCATTGACGTCCACGGTATAGATCTCGCCCGGCAACCAGTATCCGCCGGTCGTGCGGCAGACTCCGGACCTGTCGCAGATCCGCTGCGGAGGCACGTATTCCGGCGGGCGCTGACGGACCTGGGTCGCGACAGGTGCGTCGCGCAACGCCTTGACCTCGCAATGAGTTGTATCCGATTGCCAGCGCGCCAGCGGCACGCCGGGCTTGTGATAGATCCTGAGCGGCGCGCAGGCGGCGAGCAGTACGGCAAGGCTCAGAAATGCGGCAAAGGTCCTCATGGGTCCAGCATGCCTCAAGCCGGGGCGCAGGACAATCGGCATCCCGGATATCGCGATTGACCGGTTCCCAGCCATCTGTCATGCAATCCGGGAGCCGCGCGACGGTCGGCTGCAACGGGACGCGCCCATGAAGGTCATCATTTGCGGGGCAGGGCAGGTCGGCTGGCAGATCGCCCGCCATCTTTCGGGCGAACGCAACGATGTGACGGTGGTGGACAACAACCCCGACCTGGTTCGCCGCGCGACCGATACCCTGGACGTGCAGGGGGTCGCGGGGTTCGCCAGCTATCCGGACATCCTGGACCGTGCCGGGGCGCGCGATGCCGACATGATCATCGCGGCGACCCATAGCGACGAGGTCAACATGGTCACCTGCCAGGTGGCCCATTCCGTCTTCGGCATCGACCGCAAGATCGCGCGGCTGCGCAGCCAGTCCTACCTGAACGCGATCTACTCCGACCTCTACCGGCGCGACCACATGCCCATCGACGTGGTGATCAGCCCCGAACGCGAGGTGGCGGCGGCGGCGCTGCAACGTCTTTCTGCCCCTGCGGCATTCGACATCGAGACATTCCTCGACGGCAAGGCGCAGCTCCTCGGCATCACGATCGAAGAGGAATGCCCGGTCGTGAATACGCCGCTGCGCCAGCTGACCGACCTCTTCTCCACGCTGCGGGCGGTGGTCGTCGGCGTGCGCCGCGAGGGCACGCTGTTCGCCCCGGACGCGGGCGATCAGCTTTTCATGGGCGATGACTGTTACGTCTTCGTCCACCGCGACGACGTGCCCCGCACGCTGGAGATCTTCGGCAAGACCATCGCCAAGCAGGAACGCGTGGTCCTGATCGGTGGCGGAAACGTCGGCCTGGCCGTGGCCAAGGAACTGGAAGGCCGCGCGACCCGGATCCGCGCCAAGGTGATCGAGAAGAGCCGCTCCTGCGCCGAACGCGCCGCCGAAGCGTTGGAGCGAACGATCGTGCTCAACGGCGACGGGCTCGATGTATCGCTGCTGAGCGAGGCCGGCGTGTCGCGGGCCGATGCCGTGCTGACCGTGACCGACGACGACAAGACCAACCTGTTGGCGGCGGTGCGCGCAAAGGCCGAAGGCTGCCCCTATTCCATTGCGCTCATCAATGACCCGACGCTGATCACGCTGATGGGGCCGCTCGGGATCGACGCCTATATCAACCCGCGGGCCACCACGGTCAGCTCCATCCTGCGCCATATCCGCCACGGGCGGGTGCGTTCGCTTTATTCGGTGGGCGATGCGGAGGCCGAGGTGATCGAGGCGGAGGTCCTTTCGACGTCTCCCATGTCCGGCCGGAAGATCGGCGAGATCGACTTTCCCGAGGGCGTCCTGGTCGGTGCCGTACGAAAGGGCGACGATGTCATCCGGCCGGGCGCCGAAACCCGGATCGACGAAGGCGACATCGTGGTCATCTTTGCCCTGGCCGGCGACGTGCCGGAGGTCGAGCGCCTCATGCAGGTCTCGATCGACTTCTTCTGATGTACCGCGGCGCGCCGCAGGCCGGCTTCCTCAGGCAGGTTTCGCAACTGCCATTGTTCCTGCTGGCGCTCGGCATGGCTTCGGCGTCGATGTATCTGCCGGCCATTCACGCGGTGGTCGTCGGGGAAAGCAACGAGGCCCAGGCGTTCTTCTATGCGGGTACGCTGGGCGTGATCCTCTTCCTGCTGGTGGCCGCCGCCCTGATGGGACGGGCTCCGGGGCACAGTCCGCTGGGACCGCTGCTGTCGCTGTTTGCCGTGATGACGGTTCTGCCGATCGCCCTGGCCCTGCCGTTCTACGAAGGGCTCCGCACGACGACCTACTTCAACGCCTACCTGGAGATGGTGAGCGCGGTGACAACGACCGGACTGCCGGTCTTCGACGATCCCGCGCGGCTGTCGAGCCCGCTGCACCTCTGGCGCGCGCAGGTGGCCTGGATGGGCGGCTTCGTGATGTGGGTCTCGGCGGTTGCGATCCTGGCGCCGCTGAACCTCGGCGGTTTCGAGGTGACGGCGCGGGCGGAACCGGGGCGGGAGGACATGGCGGTCAATCGGATGAACCGCGCCGACACGCGGACCCGGCTCTACAAGGCGACCAGGGTGCTCTTCCCGATCTATGGCGGGCTGACGCTGCTGCTGTGGGTGCTGTTGCTGGTCGCCGGGGACCGGCCACTCGTCGCGCTTTGCCACGCCATGTCGGTGATGGCGACCTCCGGCATCTCGCCGGTCGGCGGGCTCGAGGCGACGGGCTCCGGCTGGACGGGGGAGGCACTGCTGTTCCTCTTCATGGTCTTCGCCGTTTCGCGGCTGACCTTTTCCACCGATACCGTGACGACACCGGGGCGGGGACTGCACACCGACCCCGAGTTCCAGATCGCGAGCGTCGTCGTGATCCTCGTGCCGGTGCTCCTGTTTGTGCGGCACTGGGTCGGAGCGTTCGATGTCGACCGGCAGGAAGAGCTGCTCGATGCGGTGCAGGCGCTCTGGGGTGGTCTCTTCACGGTGATGAGCTTTCTCACCACGACCGGGTTCACGAGCAGCAACTGGGTCACGGCGCAGGACTGGTCGGGGCTCGGCACGCCGGGCCTGATCCTCCTGGGGCTCGCGCTGATCGGAGGCGGGGTTGCGACGACGGCGGGCGGGGTGAAGCTCCTGCGGGTCTTCGCGCTCTACCGCCACGGGCTGCGGGAGATGGAGCGGCTGGTGCACCCCTCGTCGGTCAGCGGCGCGCGGGGGTTGGGACGCCGGCTTCAACGGCAGGGCGCGTTCATTGCCTGGATTTTCTTCATGCTCTTCGCCCTCTCGCTCGCTGTTCTGTCGCTGGCACTGACCGCGCTGGGGATCGGATTCGAGGATGCGATGATCCTCAGTGTCGCGGGTCTGTCGAACACCGGCCCCCTGATCATCGCGGCGGCCGAAGAGCCGATCGTGATGTCGGAGCTGAGCGTGGCGGCCAAGTCCGTATTGTGTGCGGCGATGGTGGTGGGACGGCTCGAAACACTTGCGATCATCGCCTTGCTGACGCCCGATCTCTGGCGCACCTGACCCCGGTCCGGGACCCTGCCGGGGACGCTTGCTTTTGGGGGTGGAATCTTCGCACCCTTACCGACATACTCGCTCCGAGGGATGGTTTTGCGCCGGCGGGCGCAGCAAGAACAAAGGCGAAATAACGAATGGCTTCTGACAAACAGAATCTGCAGGACGCATTCCTGAATCATGTCCGCAAGACGAAGGTTCCCGTCACGATCTTCCTGATCAACGGGGTGAAACTGCAAGGTGTGATCACCTGGTTCGACAATTTCTGCGTGCTCCTGCGTCGCGACGGACAAAGCCAGCTTGTCTACAAACACGCGATCTCGACGATCATGCCGTCGCAGCCCATCAGTCTGTATGAAGGCGAAGACAACGGTTGAGTGACACCACCGGCGATGTGACCCCGGCAGAGACCCGGGCGTGGGTCCTGCATCCGGACATCAAGAGCGTCGAAGACCGCCGCGCGCCCGCGCCCGCGCTGGCCGAGGCCGTGTCGCTTGCCCATGCGCTTCCGGGCCTGAATGTGGTCGGGCAGGAGGTCGTGCCGCTCCCGCGTCCGCAGCCGGCCGCCCTCTTCGGGTCGGGCAAGGTGCAGGAACTCGCCGACCGTCTCAAGGCAGCCGAAATCGAACTGGTCGTGGTCGACGGGCCGGTGACGCCGGTCCAGCAGCGCAACCTGGAGAAGGCGTGGGACTGCAAGGTGCTCGACCGCACCGGGCTGATCCTGGAGATATTCTCTGACCGTGCGGCGACGCGGGAAGGCGTGTTGCAGGTGGAGATGGCGCATCTCAGCTACCAGCGCACGCGGCTGGTCCGGGCCTGGACCCACCTCGAACGGCAGCGCGGCGGGCTTGGCTTTGTCGGCGGCCCGGGCGAGACCCAGATCGAGGCGGACCGCCGCGCCATCGACGAACAGCTCGTGCGCCTGAAGCGCCAGTTGGAAAAGGTGGTCAAGACCCGCGGCCTGCACCGGGCGGCACGGGCCAAGGTTCCCTATCCGATCGTGGCGCTGGTGGGCTACACGAATGCGGGGAAATCGACGCTGTTCAATCGGCTGACCGGAGCCGAGGTGATGGCCAAGGACATGCTCTTTGCCACGCTCGATCCGACCATGCGCAAGGTGCAATTGCCGGACGGGCCGGAGGTGATCCTCAGCGATACGGTGGGCTTCATCTCGGACTTGCCGACGGAGCTGGTCGCAGCCTTTCGTGCGACGCTTGAGGAAGTGCTGGAGGCGGACCTGATCTGCCACGTGCGCGACATATCGCATCCGGAGACGGAGGCGCAGGCGGCGAATGTGGAGGAGATCCTGACCTCGCTCGGCGTGGAGCCGGAGCGGCCGCGGATCGAACTCTGGAACAAGATCGACCAGGTGGAGCCGGACGCCGCCGACGCGCTGAAATTGCGGGCCGAGCGCGACGACGACATCTTCGCGATCTCGGCGCTGACCGGCGAGGGGCTGGCCGAGCCGCTGGCGCGGATCGCGGACATCCTGCGCGGCGCGGTGACGGAGGAAGAACTGCGCCTCGACCACGCCGAGGGCCGCAAGCGCGCCTGGCTCTTCGAGCGCGACCTGGTGCAGGACGAGAAGGTGGAGGAAGACGCCACCTCCCTCCGCGTCCGCTGGACAGCCCGGCAGAAGGCGGCCTTCGCGAGGCTGTGACGGCGCGCACGTGGCGCCCGTCCTTTGCGCCTGAACGGGTCAGAGAAACTCGATGTCGCCGCGTCTTGGAATCGCAAGTTTCACTCCGAAACTGCCTGTTTCGTGCGCGGAACTGTTTCCATCCGTTGTGCCTACTTCGGGACACGAGCACTGGATCTCAGGCTTCCCGCCATTCCCGCGGTGCCAGCCCCTCCAGAGTCCACTGTCCGACCGACCATCGTATAAGGCGCAGGGTGGGGTGGCCGACGTGGGCAGTCATGCGGCGGACCTGGCGGTTGCGACCTTCGGCGATGGTGAGTTCCAGCCAGCTGACGGGCACGGATTTGCGTACACGGATCGGCGGGTCTCGGGGCCAGAGCCAGTCGGGCTCCGGAACCAGCTGCGCCTGTGCCGGGCGGGTCCGGCCGTCCTTGAGGTCCACGCCCCGCCGCAGTCTGTCGAGCGCCGCGGCGTCGGGCACGCCCTCGACCTGCGCGAGGTAGGTCTTGGGCAGCTTGTGTTTCGGGTCGGCGATGCGGGCCTGCTGGCGGCCGTCATCGGTGAGGATCAGCAGCCCCTCGCTGTCGCGGTCGAGCCGGCCCGCGGGGTAGACTGCGGGCACGTCGATGAAATCCGAGAGCGTGGCGCGCGCGCTGCCTGCCGTGCCGCGGTCGGTGAATTGCGAGAGCACGCCGAAGGGCTTGTTGAACAGGATCAGCATCCGCGGCGCCTCAGCGCGGGGTGAGGACTGTGGTGCCCACGGCCGCGGCACGTGCAAGCTCGGGGTCCAGCGACATGGGGATGTATTCGCCCCGCCGCCAGAGCTGGGCCAGGTCGTCGTAATGCGCGGAGAGGACGTGCCCCGACTGCCCCGTGGAGATGATGAAGACGGAGCTGTCGGGATCGGCGAAATCGTAGACCCCGCGATAGCCCGCACCATGCACGTTGTGGAACGGGTTCGGATCGGTCCCCTTGGTGCGCCCGCGCAAGAGCGTATTGTCGCCGCCCGAGGTCGACTGGCGGATGTTGACGATATAGGAAAGGCCCGGAATTTCTCCCAGCACCTGGTGGTCGTGGGTCGCCTGGTGCGCATCGCCCCAGCGCAGGGTTTCGATGCTGCCGCCCATGTTCTCCTCGATCCAGATCAGGGCGTCGTCGAGCGCGAGTTGGGACATCTCCGTGCAGGTTTCCGTGGGTGCGGATTGCTTCACGTCGCACCAGGCGGCGGCGCCGTCGATATTGCGGAAGACGCGTTCGATGAAGAGTGGCTCCACATGAGTATATTCATCGGCGAGGGGGCCGAGGTCGTCCTGGATCAGGCGTTTCTGCAACGCGCGGATCCAGGCGGCATAAAGCAGCGGTTCGGGCAGGTGTTCGTTCATCTCCCCGTTCCAGCTCGCCAGTAGGGTGAGCGCGCGCTGCCGCTTGCGTTCCGCGGTGCCGTCCGGGGCGGCCTCTCCGGTGAACCACAGATCCGCACCGATAAGCGGCAGGAGCGATCGGGCGGTGTAGCTGACTGTGTCGAGCTGCGCCTCGATGAAGCTGTCGCGGGTGTGGACCTCGCGCGATTGCATCAGGTTCTGCCAGCGACGGACGCGCTGGGTGTCGCCCCAGGTGAACGAGATGTGGTTGGGAAAGGGGCGTTCGACGATCTTGTTGTTGGTGTTGCCGAGGATGCCGGAGACGGGCGCGACGAATTCGGGGTTGGAGAGATAGGGCATCCGGCCGTCCCAGCGGTTCTCCGGCAGCCAGCCCTGGGAGGGGATGCGCCCCTGCGACTGGTGGCGGGCATCGCGGCGCGGCACGTGACCGATGGTCTTGAGCGCGATGGTCTCCAGATCGACCAGCGTCAGGTTCTGGGCGGGGGCCACGAATTTCTCGCCCGCCTCAAGCGCTTCGGCCACCGTGCCGGCGCGCATGATCTGCAACGCCGAGGACATGGAGGTGTCCGCCCCGTCGAGCACGGTCCAGGCCAGCGAGGCCACGTGGCCCTCCGGCGTGACCAGCCCCAGCGAATAGCGCGAGGGCGGCAGAACCGGGCCGTTGTCGGTCCAGCGCAGTTTCAGGGTGATCGGTTCGGCATCCTTGACCTCGATGATCGAGGAGCGGCTGCGAAAGGGCTTGTAGCCATCGGGCGTCAGATACTGCTGCGGGTCGTCGGGGTTCAGCTTTTCGATATAGACGTCCTGGTCGTCCACATAGGCCGAGGTCAGACCCCAGCCCAGGCGCGCCGACCGGCCGGTGAGGACCGTCGGCATGCCGGGAACGGTGCCGCCGATCACGCCCCCCGATGCGAGCTCCAGCCGGGCGAGATACCAGATCGTTGGAGCGGAAAAGCCCAGATGCGGGTCGTTGGACAACAGCGTCCCGCCCGAGGCCGAGCGGTTGGGCGACGCGGCCCAGGCATTCGAAGCACCGGCCAGCCCGCGCGCGGGAAACGGGGAGAGCGGGTGATCGGCATCATCTTCGAGCGAGGCCGTAGCGGTGCGTGGCAGGCCGGGGAACAGTTCCGAGTATTCGGGCAACACGGCGATACCGGGTCCGGGATGGTCGGGCAGGATGTCGAGGAGCCTCGCCGGATCGTCAAGCGCCAGCGAGGTGCGTGCCCGCAGGACCTCCTCCTGCAGATGGCCGGCCAGCTGCAATCCCAGAAGCTTGACCACCGCCAGCGAATCCGCCGGAACCCAGGGCGCGATCGGCGCATTGAAGAGGAACATCTCGGGCGCCCCGCGGCCGAGCGCTTCGGTATTGATCTGTTCGAACCGCGCGTTGACACCTGCGGCATAGGCGGCGAGCGCGGCCTTGGTGTAGTCGTCCTGAACCTCGAGGCTCTGCTGTGCGAGCCGATAGACGTCGAGCCGCCGGATGTAGGAGTCGATGCCGACGGTCGAAGCTCCGAAAAGTTCGCTCAGCCTGCCTTGCGCGGTCCGGCGCATCATCGTCATCTGCCAGAGCCGATCCTGGGCATGGGCGAACCCCAGCCCGAAATAGACGTCCGCATCGGACGCACCGAAGATGTGCGGGACGTTGGAATGGTCGCGAACGATCTCGACCGGCGCACCGATCCCCACGACGGTGACGCTTCGGTCGTAATCGGGCAGGGAGCGCGACAGGAAATAGTAGATGCCCGCCACAACGAGCAGGACCAGAACCACGAGGCCGCCCGCGATCCTGAGCAGCCAGCGGAACACCAACGCCATATTCGCCCTCTCTTCGACCGGTTCGCTGCGCCCGACTGTTAGGTAGGCGGCTCCCGAATGGCAACAGTCACCTCCATGATCGGCGGCCCACGCCCTGTCCCGAACACTGCGCAAGGATCGTGGGCGGGCCGGGATTTCATTCGTCGACATGTCGCGCCTTAAACCTTCCGCAAGGGTTTTGCGGGAGTTTCGGCCACAACCTGAACAGAGGTGCTCCATGTCGGCAACCGCCACGACGGCAGACTCGCGTCTGCGGATCGAAGACCTGATTTTCTCGCGCACCGACGACCGGGGTGTCATCCAGTCCGGCAACGATGTGTTTCAGCAGGTTTCCCTCTACTCCTGGGACAGGCTGGTGGGGGCGCCGCACAAGATCATCCGGCACGGCGACATGCCCAAGGGCGTGTTCTACATGCTTTGGGAAACGATCAAGGCTGGTGAGCCGATGGGTGCCTATGTTCAGAACCTGGCGGAGGACGGAACGTCGTACTGGGTGTTCTCCACGGTCCTGCCGCTGGAGGACGGATACATCTCGCTTCGCCTGAAACCGAGCGGCAAGTATTTCACGCAGATCATTCCCGTCTACGAAACCGTTCGTGCCGCGGAACGCGCGGGTCAACTCACCCCACAACAGAGCGCGGAAAAGATCGTGGAGGCCGTCCGGTCGCTGGGATTTGCCGACTACCCCGAGTTCATGAGCTTTGCCCTCCGGGACGAGGCCTGGTCGCGGGACGGACTCCTGCACCGTTCAAGGGGTGCGATTCGCGACAACCTCGCGGAAATGTTCAGGGACATCCGCGAGATGGAGCAGCGCGCGATCAAGGTGGAGGAGACGTTCCGCAAGACCCATCAGATCCCCTACAACATGCGGCTGCAGGCCGGACGGCTGGAAGGCAGCGACGGACCGATCAGCGTGATCTCCAGCAACCATCGGCAGATGACCCAGTCGCTGGAAGAGAACCTGGAGCGGTTCACGACGGACTCGTCGGTGGGTGCCGACGCGATCCGGATGGCGCTGTTCAGGACTTCGGTCGCGATCCTTCTGGAGGAGGTCGCGCAAGCCTACGAGACAGAGAGCGATCATGGCCACTGGGACAAGGCGCGCCAACTGGCGGAGCTGCGCGGCCTCGCCCTGCGCTATCGCGATCAATCGGTTCTGGAAGTCCGCACGCTTTCCGACCGCGTGCGCCGTTTCGGACAGCAGTGCCGCGACATGCGGCGCATGATGTCCGGCCTCGAACTGACCCGGATCATGTGCAAGATCGAGCGGTCGAAGTTCGACGGCGACCACGCCGGGCTTGACGAGATCGTCAACAGGCTGGCGGAGGCGCAGACCTCCCTCGGCCGGAACTTCGAAGAGATCCTGAATTCGGTCGGCAACATCCTGTCGCTCAGCGACGAGATCCAGCGCAGCGCGCGTGCACAGGATCGCACGCGGCCCTTGCCGGCGTAGGCACAGGCCCCGCCCGGCAACCGGCCGCGACCCTGCGCCTCAGGTCGGGATCAGGGGATGATCCGGGTGTATTTCGTGCCTTCCAGGGTCGCGCCGACGCGCAGGCCGGCCCGCCCGAAGACCGCCGCCAGCACCGGGGCCAGCACGGTCGTCGTGTCGGCGGTCACGCTGTCGCCCTTGTCGGAGATGACATATTCGAGGTCCGCACCGGCCGCCCAGCCGGGGGAGCGGCGGAAATCGGCCAGCGCCTGTTCGGTCATGAAGAACAGCACGTGGGCATATTGCTGTGCGCCGATCTGGAGCCCGCCCGAGCCTTTCACGACCGAGTAGTAATCGACGGTCACATTGTTGATGCGCAGCGCACCGCGGCCATAAGCGCCGCCAAAGCCGAGGCCGGCCTCTGTCACCAGCGGCATGACCAGCATCCCGTTGGACTTCTGCGCCAGCGAGACGGTGTTGGGATACAGCCGGTACATCTCTGCCAGCGTGGCGTCCACACGCGCGTCGATGGTCGCCGGGCCGCGCCCGCCGATGCCGTTCCCGCATGCCGCGAGCGTTCCCGCGCCGGCCAGAAGAGAAAACGTGAAACCCCGCCGGGTCAGATCGGTCATTGTCATGATTTCGCCTGTCAATTGTTGCCCACCGCCGGTTTGACCGGTTCTTGTGAGATCTATAAGCCGAATTTCACGGCCTGTCACGCCGCATTGATCCCGCTGGGCACCGTCCCGCCGCCCCGAATTGATCCAGGGGCGGGTCAGGTCTCAGCCGTTCTGCCAGCCGGAACCGGAGAGCAGCCTGGCCGCGGACGGGGCGAAGTAGGTCAGAACGCCGTCGCAGCCCGCGCGCTTGAAGGCCATGAGGCTTTCGATCATCACCTTGTCGTGGTCGAGCCAGCCGTTGGCGCTTGCGGCCTCGATCATCGCGTATTCGCCGGAGACCTGGTAGGCGAAGGTGGGCGCGCCGAAGGTGTCCTTGGCGCGGCGGCAGATATCCAGATAGGGCAGGCCGGGTTTCACCATCACCATGTCCGCGCCTTCGGCCAGATCGCGGGCGATGAGCCGCAGCGCCTCGTCGGAGTTCGCAGGGTCCATCTGGTAGGTCTTCTTGTCGCCGGCAAGCGCACCGGACGCGCCCACCGCGTCGCGGAACGGGCCGTAGAATCCGGAGGCGTATTTCGCC
This sequence comes from uncultured Aliishimia sp., assembly GCA_965369035.1. Classification (GTDB taxonomy): domain Bacteria; phylum Pseudomonadota; class Alphaproteobacteria; order Rhodobacterales; family Rhodobacteraceae; genus Aliishimia. The sequence continues at coordinate 11,333 of CBDUPF010000018.1, read as the reverse complement.
GAGTAGCTCAGGATGGAGACATTGGTATGCCCGCCCGCTTCCAGCGCGTTGCGGATCGCGCCGATGCGGCCGTCCATCATGTCCGACGGACCGATGATGTCGGCGCCGGCCTCCGCCTGGGCCACGGCCATCTTCACCAATGCCTCGACCGTGCGGTCGTTGACGATCTCGCCATTCTCGACGAACCCGTCATGGCCGTTGATGTTGTAGGGGTCGAGCGCGACGTCGGTCATCACCGCCATGTCCGGCACCGCGGCCTTGATCGCACGGGTGGCGCGGTTGGAGAGGTTGTCGCCGCTCCAGGCCTCCGCACAGTCCTCCGTCCGGTCGGATAGTTCGGTGTAGGGAAAGATGCACATCGCGGGGATGCCCAGGTCGGCGGCCTCGCGCGCGGCCTCGGCCACCTTGTCGACCGACCGGCGCAGGACGCCCGGCATCGAGGGTACCGGCTCCTCCACCCCCTCGCCCTGGCGGACGAAAACGGGCCAGATCAGGTCACCCACGGACAGCGAATTCTGCCGGACGAGCGATCGCAGGGCAGGGGATTTGCGCACCCGCCGCAGGCGCGTTGCGGGATAGGAACCGAGAGTGGGCTGCATGGGAAACCTGCCGATCTGACGATACAGTCTCCTAGCTGCCACGGTTGGCGCGATCACTCAAGCCTCGGGGCTACCATTCGGCGGCGGGCGCGGATAAACGGGCGTAAAGACCTGCCGACCGGACGCCGCCTTGGAAATCTACCAGACGATCTTCGAAATGATCGACATGCGCTCCTTCTCGAACCTCTGGTTCTGGATCGCGCTTGCCGTGATGTGGTCGAGCGCCAGCCACTGGGTGATCGGCGTTCCCTTCGACATGATCGTGCGCGCGCGTCGCCACGGCGGTCAGGCGGAGGTCGATCTGGAGGACATCGTTCGGGTCAACGTGAACCGGCTGCTCTATATCGGGCATGTCTCGGGGATCTGGCTGCTGGCCTTCGGGTGCTTCCTGCTGTCGGGGCTGTTCCTGCTGGGCTTCGTCTACGGGGTCGAATTCGCGCAGGCCGTGTTCCTGCTGGCCCTGCCGATGGCGATGCTCCTTGCCATGAGCATGGCAACCGCGCGTGTGATCTACGAGCTGGAGCTTTCGGGCGAAGACCTGCGCGCGCGGCTGGTGCGTCACCGGATCTACACCCAGGTGCTGGGCGTCGTGTCGATTTTCGTCACCGCGCTCTGGGGGATGTACCAGAACCTGTCCTTCGGCGCGCTCTGACGGTTGACATCCCGGACCGATAGGCCAGATAGCGCGTGCTGATGTCTCAACCCGCCCGAATAACCGTCTCCGGCGCGCCGGAAGGCTTTGACGCGCAGCTTGTCCTGCGCGAGGTGGCCGAGGGCCGCCCGGTCATGCACGTTGCGCGCGACGACAAGCGGCTGGCGGCGATGCAGGCGAGCCTGCGGTTCTTTGCGCCCGACATGCCGGTGCTGACCTTTCCCGGCTGGGATTGCCTGCCGTACGACCGGGTGTCGCCCAACGCGGACATCTCCGCGCGCCGCATGGCCACGCTGGCCGCACTGGTGCACGGGATGCCGGAGCGGTTCGTGCTGCTCACCACCTTGAACTCCGCGACCCAGAGAGTGCCCGAACGCGCGTTGCTGCGCGAGGCGGCGTTCACCGCGCGGGTCGGCGACCGGATCGACGAGGCGGGTTTGCGCAATTTCCTCGTCCGCATGGGCTTCAGCCAGGCGCCGACGGTGATGGAGCCCGGCGACTATGCCATTCGCGGGGGGATCATCGACATCTATCCGCCGGGCGATCTGGGTCCGGTGCGGCTCGACTTCTTCGGCGACGTGCTCGACGGGGCGCGGCGGTTCGATCCGGCGACCCAGCGCACGACCGAGAAGCTGGACGTGGTGGAACTGGCGCCCGTGTCGGAGGTCATCCTGGACGAGGCGGCGATCACGCGATTCCGCCAGAACTACCGGATCGAGTTCGGCGCGGCGGGCACGGACGATCCGCTCTACGAGGCGGTGAGCGCGGGACGCAAGCACCAGGGGGCGGAACACTGGCTGGCGCTCTTTCACGAACGGCTCGAGACGCTGTTCGACTACCTGCCCGGCGCCACGGTCACGCTCGACGACCAGATCACACCGGCGCGGCTGGCCCGGTGGGAGTCGATCGAAGACCAGTACGAGACCCGCAAGCACGCGATGACCCAACGGTCGCGGATGGACACCGTCTACAAGCCCGCGCCGCCGCACGGGCTGTACCTGGATGACGCGGCGTGGGAAGCGGCACTGGCAGAGGTCCGCGTGCTGCAATTCACCCAGCTTCCGCAGGCGACCGGACCCGGGGTCACGGATGCGGGCGGACGGATCGGGCGGGATTTCGCGCCCGAGCGTCAGCAGGAAAACATCAGTCTTTTCGGATCCCTGGCGGCGCATGTTCAGTCGCGGCTAGACAAGGGGCCGGTGGTGCTCGCCTCCTATTCCGAAGGCGCACGCGAACGGTTGACCCACCTGATCGAGGACGAAGGGCTGGCCGAGGCGATCCCGATCACGGATGGCACGCGGATCGGCAAGCGCGGCCTCTACCTCGCCATCTGGGCGCTGGAGCACGGGTTCGAAACGCCGGACCTGACCGTGATCGCGGAGCAGGATGTGCTGGGCGACCGGCTGATCCGCCAGACCCGCAAGCGCCGCCGGGCGGAAAACTTCCTGACCGAGGCGCAGACGCTTTCGTCCGGCGATCTGGTCGTGCATCTCGATCACGGTGTCGGGCGATTCCTGGGGCTGGAGGTCGTGTCCGCGGCCGGGGCCGCGCACGAGTGCCTGGCGCTGGAATACGCCGACAGCGCAAAGCTCTACCTGCCGGTGGAGAACATCGAGCTGCTGTCACGCTTTGGCCACGAGGAGGGGCTGCTGGACCGTCTGGGCGGCGGCGCGTGGCAGGCCAAGAAGGCCAAGCTGAAGGAGCGCATCCGCGAGATGGCCGACCGGCTGATCCGGGTGGCGGCCGAGCGGGCGCTGCGCAAGGCTCCGATCCTGGAGCCGCCGGCGGGCATGTGGGACGCCTTCAGCGCGCGGTTCCCGTACGAGGAAACGGACGACCAGTTGCGCGCCATCGGGGACGTGCTGGCCGACATGACGACCGGCACGCCGATGGACCGGCTGATCTGCGGCGACGTGGGGTTCGGCAAGACCGAGGTCGCCATGCGCGCGGCCTTCGTCGCGGCGATGTCGGGTGTGCAGGTGGCAGTGATCGCGCCCACCACACTGCTGGCCCGCCAGCATGCAAAATCGTTCCGGGACCGGTTCCGCGGCTTTCCGATCAATGTCCGGCAACTGAGCCGTTTCGTGTCCCAGAAGGAGGCGGCGGCGACGAAGAAGGGCCTGGCCGACGGCACGGTGGATATCGTCATCGGCACCCATGCGCTGCTGGCCAAGGGGGTGCGGTTTCGGAACCTGGGCCTGCTCGTGGTCGACGAGGAGCAGCATTTCGGCGTCAGCCACAAGGAGCGCCTGAAGGCGATGCGGTCGGACGTCCACGTGCTGACACTCACCGCGACGCCGATCCCCCGGACGCTGCAGCTGTCCCTGTCGGGCGTGCGGGATCTGTCGATCATCGGGACGCCGCCGGTCGACCGGCTGTCGATCCGCACCTATGTCAGCGAGTTCGACGCGGTGACGGTCCGCGAGGCGCTGCTGCGCGAACACTACCGCGGCGGGCAAAGTTTCTACGTCGTGCCGAAGATCAAGGACCTGCCCGAGATCGAGGAATTCCTGAAGGAGCAGTTGCCGGAATTGACCCATGTCGTGGCGCACGGGCAGATGGCGGCGGGCGAACTGGACGACCGGATGAACGCCTTCTACGACGGCAAGTTCGACGTGCTTCTGGCGACGACGATCGTGGAATCCGGGCTCGACATTCCGGCGGCCAACACGCTGATCGTTCACCGCGCGGACATGTTCGGGCTGGCGCAGCTCTACCAGATCCGCGGGCGCGTGGGACGGTCGAAGGTGCGCGCCTATGCCTACCTGACGACGAAGCCGCGGGCGAAACTGACCGATGCGGCGCAAAAGCGGCTGCGCGTGCTGGGCTCGCTCGACACGCTGGGGGCGGGGTTCACGCTGGCGTCGCAGGATCTCGACATCCGCGGTGCGGGCAACCTCTTGGGCGAGGAACAGTCGGGGCAGATGCGCGACGTGGGCTTCGAGCTTTACCAGTCCATGCTGGAGGAGGCGATCGCCAAGATCCGCGCGGGCGAGCTGGAAGGGCTTTCGGAGACCGAGGAACATTGGTCGCCGCAGATCAACCTCGGCGTGCCGGTACTTATCCCGGAGGATTACGTGCCCGATCTCGACGTCCGCCTGGGCCTCTATCGGCGGCTCAGCGCGCTTTCGACCAAGGTGGAGCTGGAGGGCTTCGCCGCCGAGCTGATCGACCGGTTCGGCAAGCTGCCCAAGGAAGTGAACACGCTGCTGCTGGTTGTCCGGATCAAGGCGATGTGCCTGCGAGCCGGCATCGCCAAGCTTGACGGCGGGCCCAAGGGGGCGACGATCCAGTTCCACAACGACAAGTTCGCCTGTCCCGAAGGATTGGTGGAGTTCATCCAGGATCAGGGCGGGCTGGCCAAGGTGCGCGACAACAAGATCATCGTGCGCCGCGACTGGAAGAAGGACAGCGACAAGATCAAGGGCGCCTTCGCCATCGCGCGCGACCTGGCCGAAAAGGTCGTGGCCGGGAAGAAGAAGGCGAGGTCGGCCTGACTGGCGGCTCTAGGCCCTTCGCCTTGCCCGCGCGTGTGTGTTGATCCGGGACACGACAAATGTGCCGACCAGCGACAGGCAGAGCGCCGACACGACGAGCGGTACAGGCGTCCCGTCGAAAAGCGGGCCGACGACAGCGGAGGCCACCGCGGCCAGCATGGTGGCCACGGCGCCCGTCAGGGAGGCGGTCATCCCCGCGATATGGCCCATGGGTTCCAGAGCGATGGCATTGAGATTGCCGACGCAGAGACCGGAGAGCCAGATCAGCATGAACTGCCAGACCGCGAAGACCGGGAAGGCCCAGCCCGGAACCGTGACGATGAACAGCAACGCCAGGGCGGCGGAGACGATCTGCCCGGACATGCCCAGCGTCACCATCCGGCGCATACCGAAACGCACGACCAGCGACGCGTTGGCGAGGCTGGTCGAGGCCGCCGAGAACAGGGCGATGCCGCCGAACCAGTAGGGAAAGCTCTCGGCCAGACCGAAGGACTGGTCATAGATCTGCTGAACCTGCGAGATCAGGCAAATGATGAGCCCCAGAGCGACGCCCTGGGCAAGAATCGCGAGGCGCACGACCCGGTGGCGGAAGACCTCTCCCGCGGCCAGCCAGAGCTGCGGCAGGTGGAACGGGCGCCGGTCCTCCCCCGCAAGCGATTCCTCGAGCCGGATCCAGACCCAGAGGATCGAGACGACGGAGAAGACGACGAAGGAAAGCAGGATCGACCGCCAGCCGAACAGATCCGCCAGAAACGCGCCAAGGGCCGGCGCGATGGTCGGCACGATGGTGAAAAGCACCATCGCGAGGGACACGATCCGCGCCATCTGCCGCCCCTCGTAAAGGTCGCGGACCACGGCCAGCGAAACGACCCGCGGACCGGCGGCCCCGATGCCCTGCACCAGCCGCGCGGCGACCGTCACCTCGAAATCGTTCGTCTGCCAGGCAACCAGCCCCGCCCCGATATAGAGGACGGCACCGAGGTACATCACCGGCTTGCGCCCCAAAGCATCCGAGAGCGGCCCGGCGACCAGGGTGCCTACGGCCAGCCCCGCGATGAACATCGTGATGAGAAGGTGGACCTGCCCACCGGCGCCCAGTTCGGCTTTGATTTCCGGCATCGCGGGCAGGAGCGCATCGATGCTGAAGGCCACGGTCGAGAACATCATGGCGATCAGGGCGACGAATTCGCCTGTCGCCATGCGATGCCGTGGTGTCTTTTTCATGCCATGCCTACCCCAATGGGCGGCAAGTAACCACAAGTTGTAGAACGCGAAAAGCCGGAAATGTCGCGACCTTACGTAAGTTCCCCCGCGTGACCCGATACCCAGGCCGGGTGATCCAGTCCCATTGCGGCGCGGCGCCGGGACTGCACGAACGCGGGGGCGTCAGGCGCCGTTGACCTTCTGGCCGGCCTGACCGGTCATCTCGTCGATCACCTTCTCCCACAATTCGGTGGGTTGTGCGCCGGGCACGGCGTGGCTTTGATCGACGATGAAGGTCGGAACGCCGGTCACGCCCATCTCGCGCGAATGCGCATCGCGCTGTGCGATGTCGTCGCGATCGGCATCCGAGCCCAGGAGTCTGCGGATCACCGCGGCATCGAGCCCGATCGCATCGGCGATATCCGCCAGCACGTCATGGTCGCCAATGTCGCGCGTCTCCACGAAATAGGCATGGAAGAGCGCATCCACGGCCTCTTCCTGTTTCCGCTCGATCCCCGCCCAGTGGATGAGCCGGTGCGCATCGATGGTGTTGGGGGTGCGGGTCATGCCTTCGAAATTGATCTCCAGTCCGACCTTCGCGGCATGTTCGACAATCGGCGCATAGGCCTTCACCGCGCCTTCGCGCCCGCCGAATTTCGCCTCCAGGTAGGCGCGCCTGTCCATGCCTTCTGCCGGCATGTCGGGGTTCAATTGAAAGGGGTGCCATTCGATGACGAAGGGGTGGTCCGGACGGTTGGCCAGTGCACGGTCCAGTTGCGCCTTGCCGATGTAGCACCAGGGGCAGATCGGGTCGGACAGGATATCGAGTTTGATCATGCGGGCCTCCAGTACATGCGCAATGCCTTGCGCGCAAGTTTTCCGTTGGGACCGGCGGGCAGTTCCGGAACGTGGATGTAATCCCGAGGCAACTTGTACCCCGCAAGCCGTTCGCGGGCGAACCGGTCGAGTGTCGCGGGATCGATCGCGTGGGGCGCGGTGTAGAAGGCCATGATCAGGCGCACGTCGGGTTTCACCTCGATTTCCGTCACGGCGAGCGCGTCGACCCCCGGCGCTCCGACCAGCGCGTGCTCCACCTCCAGCGGGGAGACGCGGTAGCCGCCGGCGTTCATCATGTCGTCGTCGCGGCCCAGGTAGGTGACCTGATCGTCCGGCGCCATGACGCCCTGATCGCCGGTCAGGAACCAGTCCCCGGAAAAGCGCGCGGCCGTCTCCTCCGGCTGATCGAGATAGCCCAGCATCAGGCCGGGATCGGTCCGGTGGACGGCGATGGTTCCCGACGTGCCGCGCGGCACGGGCATGCCGTCCGTGCCGACGATCGCCACCCGCCGCCCGCGTTGCGGACGTCCGGTCGCAGCGCCCGAGGCCGGACGGGACGGCGAGGACGACAGGAACGTGGAGCATTCCGACATGCCGAAGGCTTCGTGGATGTCGCACCCCGTGGCCGCCTGCCACATCTCGCGGATGGCGGGGGACAGTTTCTCGCCCGCCGACAGGCCGTGGCGCAGCCTGGGCAGATCCAGCGTCCGGCCCGGTTCGAGGAACTTGCGGTAAACACCCGGTGCGGCAGCGAAAATCGTCGCCTCGTGTCGTCTCAGCAGCTCCGGCAGATCCTCGGGCGCGGTGCCCGGTGCGGGAATCAGCGCGGTCGCGCCGACACTCCACGGATCCATGAGGCCAGTGCCCATCGTGTAGGTCCAGTTGAACGCGCCCGCGTGCAGCAACCGGTCGTCGGACCGCATCTCGTACCAGTCCGCCTGCATCATGCGCCGCGCCCAGATCGCCCGGTGCGCATGTACGACGCCGCGTGGCTCTCCGGAGGTGCCGGAGGTATAGACGATGTAGGCCGGCCGCTCGGGATCGCCCATCGCGAAATCGGCGGCGGGCAGATCCATCATGGCGCGCAACTCGGCCAAGCCGCAGCGGCGCGGGTCGTCCCGGCAGGCAACATCCGGGTCGTGCAGGATCAGCCCCGGGGAAAGCTCCGCGATCATCGCCGCGGTCTCGGCCTCTGTCAGTTGGGCCGATGTCGGGACCGGAACAAGATCCGCCGCGATGGCCCCGAGATAGGCCAGGGGATAGTCCGGCGTGTTGCCCAGCCTCAGAAGTACGCGGCTCCCGGGCACGAGACCACGGTCCAGGCAACCCGTGGCAATTCCACGCACAGCCTGCGCAACACGCGCAAAGCTCCAGTCTTCGGTCCGGTCGGGATAGAGCACGGACAGCGCCATCTTCTCCGGCATCGCGGAGGCCCGGGCCAACACGTGGGCGGCCATGTTGAAGACAGCGGGGCAGGGCGGCGGAGGACCCTGATCGTACACGGAAAGCATGGCGCCGGGCGTAGACCAGACGTGGGGAGCTTGCAAGTTACTGGGCTGCCTGTCAGAACCTTTCGCCATGAAGCCATCCGACCCGAAATCCCTGATCCAGATCGCGCGCGAGACCGGCGAGACCGAACGGGCCGAGCCGCTGGATCTCGGCGCGCGGGTCCGCGACCTGCGCAAGGCGCGGAACTGGACGCTGGAACAGGCCGCGCGGCAGGCGGGGCTGGCCCGGTCGACGCTGTCGAAGATCGAGAACGGGCAGATGTCGCCCACCTACGAGGCGCTGAAAAAGCTCGCCGTGGGGCTGGAGATCTCGGTTCCGCAACTCTTTACTCCGCCCGTGCAGGGGCAGGTGGGCGGCCGGCTCGCCGTCACGAAGGTGCATGAGGGCCAGTCCGTGACGACCGTGACCTACGAGCACGAGTTGCTGGCCGAAACGCTGACGAAAAAGCAGATGATGCCGTATCGGACGCGGGTGCGGGCGCGGTCGGTGGAGGAGTTCGACGGCTGGGTGCGCCACGCGGGGGAGGAATTCCTCTATGTCCTGACGGGCGTGGTGCGGTTCTACACCGAATATTACGAACCGATCGACATGCGTCGGGGCGACAGCGCGTATTACGACGCCACGATGGGGCACAACGTCATCTCCACCAGCCAGGAGGACGCCACGATCCTGTGGGTCACGTCGCTGGCCTGACGGCGGCTCAGGCTGCCTCGCTGCCCGGCTTTTGGGCGATGTCGTGAAGGACGAGATCCTCGATGATCTCGCGCACTTCCGCGGGCGTCAGGTCATGCGCAAGGGCGATCCGCCGGATCAGCGCCTCGCCAAGGACATTGCGCGGATAGATGTCGGGAATCCGGGTGTTCGGAAACACGGCCTGCAAAGGGCCGACCCAATCCGCCCAGTCCTTGCCCAGGTCTGCAACGTCCATGGCGTTTTCCACATCCGTGATCGAGACCCAGAATGCGCAGGATGTGTTAACGAGTCGTAAACGGCGGCGATCCCCGTTTACCAAGACGGCATCGTCGCGCGGGCATCCTCAATCGGACTGCCACCACCAGTGCTGCGGCATGTATTCAGGACCGTCGCCATAGATCGGGACCACGTCCGGGTGGCGCATTTCGCGGACATGGGCGATGCGGTCCAGGTCGAACTGCGCAAACGGAATGACATAGCGCCCGGCGGTCAGCACCCGGTCCAGCGCACGAACCGCGGCGGTGAACGCCTCCTGGTCATCAGCGGCGAGCATCGCGTCGATCATCGCGTCGACGGCCGCGGAGCGGATGCCGGGCAGGTTGCGGCTGCCGTCCTGCCCGGCGGCCTCCGATCCCCAGTAGAAGCGTTGTTCAGTGCCGGGAGAGAGCGACACCGCGCGCCGGAAGGAGATCAGGTCGAAGTCGAACTGCGCCTCGCGGGCGACGAATTGCGCGTTGTCCACACGGTCGACCTTGAGCGCGATGCCCAGCCGTTCCAGGCCCTGACCGTAGATATCCGCGATCGCCTGGTCGTTGCGGTCGTTCTTGTCGAGAAGCAGGGTCAGTTCCAGCGGCCGGCCGTCCGGGCCGGTCATCACGCCGCCTTCGGCCTGAAACCCGGCGTCCGCCAGAAGCTTCAGCGCCGACCGGATGCCCGTGCGATTGCGCAGCGAACCGTCGGAGACCGGTAGCGCGTAGCCCTCGAGCGTACCGGGCGGCAACGCGTCGGCGAACGGCCGGAGCAGGTCTGCCACGATGCCTTCGGCGGGTCCCGCACGATAGGCGAGGTCAGATCCGGAAAAATAGGAGGTTATGCGCGGCTGCACCCCGCCGGTCAGCGTGTCGTTGATGTATTCGAAGTTGAACGCCCGGATCAGCGCCTCGCGCACGCGCCAGTCGTCAAGCGGGGCCCGTCGCGTGTTCATCGCAAAGCCCGTCATTCCGGACGGTTTGCCGTTGGCGATCTCCGTCTTGACCACGTCTCCCCGGTCGACCGCGGGGAAGTCGTATTGCGTGGCCCACGTTTCGGCGTTGAACTCGCGGATGGCGGAGATCTCGCCGGCCTTGAAGGCCTCCAGCATCACCGTGCCGTCGGCATAGAAGTCGAGCACGATCTCGTCGAAGTTGTGCGTCCCGCGGCGCACAGGCAGGTCGGCGCCGTAGTAGTCCGGGTCGCGTTCCAGCGTCACGCGGCGGCCGGCCTCGAAACTGCTGACGACGTAGGGTCCGGCGCCGATGGGCACTTCCGCGATCCCGGCCTCGGCGAAGTCCTGCCCCTCCCACTGCGCCTTCTTCAGGATCGGCCGCATCCCGGCAATGAGCGCAAGCTCGCGATTCTCCTCTGCAAAGGTGAAGCGGACGGAGCGGGGTCCGGTTTGCTCCGCACGCTCGATCTGGGTCCAGAGGCCGAGGTAACGCGGGTGGCCTTCGGTGCCGAGCGTCTCGTAGGACCACAGAACATCGTCGACCGTGACGGGCGTTCCGTCGGAGAATCGGGCGCCCTCGCGGAGCGTGAATTCGACCCACGACCGGTCGTCCGCGGCCTCGACTGATTCTGCCAGAAGGCCGTAGAGCGTGAAGGGTTCGTCCCACGAACGGGCCATCAGGGCGTCATGGGTGAAAAATCTCAACTGCCACGGAACCGTGCCCTTGCGGATGAACGGGTTGAGGCTGTCGAAGCCGCCGGTGTTTCCAAGAACGATTCGCCCGCCCTTGGGCGCCTCCGGGTTCGAATAGGGCAGAGACACAAAATCTTGGGGGAGAGCGGGGGTGCCATACATGGATATCCCGTGCATCGGCTCCGAGACCGCGCCGCCGGCTCCCAGAATCAGCGCCCCTGCGGCCAGTATCGAGGCCAGCACGCGGCGGCGTCCGAGTAGAAAATCAACGTCCATTTCAGCTACAATCCCGTCCTGCCCTTGTTTTCTTGGCCGGGACGCTAAGCGTGCTTTTCTGTCTTTTCAAACTTTTAACTTGGACTCTGACCACGGGAAGGCTTATAAAGATGCTACTGCTCGATAGGTTTCTTGCCTGTATGAAACCTGCCTCAATAACTTAACGCCGG
>CBDUPF010000017.1:0-24896 GCA_965369035.1 uncultured Aliishimia sp. | reverse complement strand
GCCGCCGGGACACTAGCGCTCCAAACTTTATGGCAGTCACATACTCGGGATCCCCCGCTCCGCCTTGGCGCAAACCCGGCGATCTGCATACTTGTTTTGGTCCTGGGGACGTGGACTACGGAAGACTGCGATGCGGACAAAGGAGACGTTCACTGGGTTGAGCCAGGGACAGCTCTCGTTTCAGCTCAACTGAGCCAAACGATGCCATGCCTCACGAAACTCCGGTTTGTCGTAGTTCTTACGTGACAACCACCAAGAAACACGGCCTTCGTTGTTGGTGTTCGAAACCGCAAGAGCTTTCACTTCGTCCAGGGTCATAACGTAGCACACCGGATCGTCGTCATTGGCTCCCACGGTGATGATCCACCATCGTGACCGCAAAGTATCTAGATTGCTACCCAACGGCACGTCGACGCGCTTCGAAAGCGCCTTTGACTGGATCGGAATCACCTTGTCCTCATCGTCGAGCGGCGCGGCATATAGGTCAGCGCCGCGTGCATTCCGTACCGTGGGCATGACGTTCCAGCCGCGCCGGGTCAATTCCCAAGCGATATGGAACAGCCCTGCATTGCCCGTCATCTGGTGTTTCATTATCATAACTGCCATCTGTCCACGGCGCAGCTTCCGACGAAAAGGGCTCCCAGCCCTCATTCGGCATGCAACCCCTGAACCTTGTCAATCACTCCGGTCAACACTTGACCCTCCGGCCGCGTTGACCGACATCAGCCCTACCCCTGCACCAACCGGATATCCCGATGAACCGGAACCAGCGAGATCGGAAGGACTGGCGTGGCCGGCTGGCGCGGATGCGGCTGGGCGTGCGGCGGCGGGTGGGGCCCGGGTGGCGGCTTGTCGTGGGTATCCTGCTGATCCTGGGCGGGCTCGTGGGGTTCCTGCCGATCCTGGGGTTCTGGATGATCCCGCTCGGGGTTGTCGTGGCAGCGCTCGATGTCAAGCCGATGGTCCGCAAGTGGCGGTCCGGACGCAGGTGATCCGCCGCCCGGTCACGCGCCCGCGTGCCGGTTCAGTCCAGCTCCGTCCACGGCCAGGGTTTCACCTCGCTGGCCCCGGTCTGGAACCGCGCGGCCTTCGCCAGCCAGACGCCGAGGTCGGTTCCGAACTCCCCCAACCTCTCGTTGGGTCGGCCGTTGTTCACCAGCATGATCACGAACTGGATCACGGTCGCCACGGTCACCACCGTCTGTGCGATCGACAGCATCACCCAGATCAGGATCATGTAGAGCAGCCGCAGCAGCAGGCCGTCCCGCCCCGTCTCCGGCTGTTCGCCGTGAATGCGTCCGTCCAGCTTTTCGTCTTCGGTCGCCATCTTTGCCCCGCACCCTGTCTCCGCCCGAACCGGAGGCCGGGCATGTCTCGGCCCCCAGTCTAACCGAAAACACGCGCGACGGCACGCCCCCGCGCAAAACTCCCGGCCCGACCTCGCGGCGCGACCCTCAGCCTCCGCGCCCGGCGTGGGCGAACACCGCGTCGATCACCGCCTGCGTGCCCTTCGCGTCCTCGAGGCTCCACGGATAGGGCTCACCGTCGCGGATGTGAGCGCCGAAATTCTCGACCTGCAACACGTACTGGTTCACGCCCGGAAATCGCTCCACCTTGCGTGTCATCCCGCGGCTGAGTTCCACTTCGGACTGGTCGAAGACGTTTGCATTGAAGGGCGCGGTCAGCTTCAGGACGCCGTCGGTGCCGATGAACGTCATTTCCTGCACCGGATGCATCCGCATCGAGTTCATCCAGTGCGCCGTGAACCCGGGGAACCGGGCCGAGACGCATGCCCGGACGTCCACACCGTTTTCGAAATCGACGTCCGCATGGGTGATCGCTTCGGGCTCCTGTCCCGAAAGCCAGCGCGTGCAGCCATAGGTGTAGACGCCGATATCCGGGATGCCGCCGCCGCCCGTCTCCGCCCGGTTGCGGATATTGCCGGTTTCCTCCTGGTTGTCATAGGCGAAAAGCCCGTCGACATGGACCAGTTCGCCGATCGCGCCTTCACGGTAGAGCGTCCGCGCGCATTGCCACTGCGGGTGATGCACGATCATGTAGGCTTCGGTCGCGAAGCGGTCCGACGCATCCCGGGCCGCGATCAGCCCGTCGATCTCGGAGGCTTTCATGGCGATGGGCTTTTCGCAAAGCACGTGCTTGCCGGCGCCGAGCGCCTTCTTCGTCCATTCGACATGCAGGTGATTGGGAAGCGGTATGTAGACCGCGTCGATGCCCGGATCCGCAAGCAGAGCGTCATAGCTGTCATGAACCCGCAGCCCGGGCGCAAAGGCGGCGAAGGGCTCGGCCTTGGCCGGATCCGAGGTCGCGAGAGCGGCAAGCCGCGCGCCCCTGGCGGCGTTGATCGCCGGCCCCATGAACTGGCGCGCGAACTTTGCCGCGCCCAGTATTCCCCAATTGACCGGTTCCTGCATGTGCCTCGCCCTCCCGTTGGCTTCGCGATCCGCCCGTTGCCGGCCGAACCCTGCTGCCCCACGCATAGCGCGCGCGAAACCGATCCGGAAGAGCCGCGGGAGCCGATTGCCGAAACGCAAAACGCCCGGAACCTGTCGGATCCCGGGCGTCCCTTGCAATGTCGTCGGGTCAGGCGCTGGCGAGCATGCCCTTCTCGCGAGCGAGATCGCGCATCTTCTTCTGCAGCTTCTCGAAGGCGCGCACCTCGATCTGCCGGATGCGCTCTCGGCTGACGTTGTACTGACCGCTCAATTCCTCCAGCGTCAGCGGCTGGTCGGCCAGCCGGCGCTGCGTGAGGATGTCCTTTTCACGGTCGTTCAGAACGTCGAGCGCGGCAGCCAGCAACTCGCGGCGCGCTTCGAGTTCGTCGCGGGCCTCGTAGTCGGCGGCCTGGTCGGCGTCTTCATCCTCCAGCCAGTCCTGCCACTGCATCGTCCCTTCGCCTTCGGACCCGACCGTGGCGTTGAGCGACGCGTCGCTGCCCGCCATCCGCCGGTTCATCGAGACCACCTCGGCTTCGGTCACGCCGAGATCGGTGGCGATCTGCTTGACGTTGTCGGGATGGAGGTCGCCCTCTTCCAGCGCGCCGATCTTGGCCTTGGCCTTGCGCAGGTTGAAGAAGAGCTTCTTCTGTGCGCTTGTCGTGCCAAGCTTCACCAGGCTCCACGACCGCAGGATATATTCCTGGATCGAAGCCCTGATCCACCACATGGCGTAGGTCGCAAGGCGGAACCCCTTTTCGGGGTCGAACCGCTTTACCGCCTGCATCAGGCCGACGTTGGCTTCGGAGATCACTTCGGCCTGCGGCAAACCGTAGCCACGGTAGCCCATGGCGATCTTGGCCGCGAGCCGCAGGTGGGACGTCACCAGCCGATGAGCGGCTTCGGTGTCCTGATCCTCGACCCACCGCTTGGCGAGCATGTATTCCTCTTCCGGTTCCAGAAGCGGGAACTTCCGGATTTCCTGCAGGTATCGGTTCAGCCCGCCTTCCGGCGTGGGTGCTGGGAGATTTGCGTAATTGGCCATTCATGTCCCTCCCATGTTACGACCTTTAACATTCGATATGGGGCGGCATGCCCCCGCTTCAAGTGTTACCTATGGGTTAACCGCCATATTGGTTGCGAATTCGTAAACTGCGAGGCACATTTCTGTGCTTTCACGCACATGTGCCAACTGTTTCAGATGCGTAGTGCGTCAAGAAGATCGGCGAAATCCTGCGGAAGCGGCGAGTCGAACCGCAACCTCTCGCCGGTCAGCGGGTGTTCGAAGCCGAGTTCCGCGGCATGAAGCGCCTGACGCGGGAAGGCCGCGACCTGCGCCGCGACCTCTGCCGAGAGCGGCCCGGCGGGAAGCTTGCGGCGGCCGCCGTAAACCGGATCGCCGACCAGCCCGTGACCGACATGGGCCAAATGCACGCGGATCTGGTGCGTCCGGCCGGTTTCAAGCCGGCATTCCAGCAATGCAAGCACGGGCGGCGATCCGAACCGTTCCAGCACGCGGGCGCGGGTCACGGCGCGGCGTCCGCCCTCGGGCACCACGGCCTGGCGCTGGCGGTCGGTCCGGTGCCGCGCAAGCTGGGTCGAGATCCTGAGCACGCCGCCCGGCTCGAAACTCACCCCTCGGATCCCGTTCAGCCGGGGGTCGCCCGCGTCGGGCACCCCATGGCACAGCGCGAGATAGGCGCGTTCGGCCCGGTGTGCGGCGAATTGTTCGGCCAGACCGTGATGGGCGGCATCGGTCTTGGCAACCACCAGAAGGCCGGAGGTGTCCTTGTCGATCCGGTGCACGATGCCGGGCCGCATCACGCCTCCCACGCCGGACAGGCTGTCACCGCAATGCGCCATGAGACCATTGACCAGCGTGCCGGACGGCGTTCCCGGTGCGGGATGCACCACCAGCCCCGCGGGTTTGTCGACGACGATCAGCGCCTCGTCCTCGAAAACGATGTCGAGCGGCATCTCCTCGGGCAGGATGTGGCTTTCGACGGGCGCGGGCACGGTGATCTCCACCGTATCGCCCGCCGCCACACGCGCCTTGGCGTCGGTGATGATCTGACCATTCAGCGCGACCGCGCCCTCCGCGATCAGCCGGGCAAGGCGGGTGCGCGACAGGGCCGCATCCTCTGGCACATCGCGCGCAAGCGCCTTATCAAGGCGCGATGGCGGCGCATCGCCGATCACGAAAGTCACGGGCAAATGGACGAACTTCCCCCTGAACCGGAACACCTGAAATTTCTGCGCCGCCTCGTGACCGTGCTGACGGTCACGATGATCCTTGGCATTTCCGCCATTGTCTTGATCATGTTTATCCGGTTGATGGGCGAGACCCCAGCGCAAACTGCACCCGCCCTGCCGGACCGCGTCATCCTGCCGGAAGGTCAGACGGCGACCGCGATAACAGCCGGCGCCGGCTGGTACGCGGTGGTGACCGACGCGCAGGAGATCCTGATTTTCGACCACGACAGCGGCGAACTGCGCCAGCGCATCCCGATCGAGACCGACTGACGCGACATGCCCCGGTCAGGACGGTCGTTGACGGATGTTGTCGGGCAACCAGGTCGCCAGCTCCGGGAAGAAGATCAGGACAAAGACCATCAGCACCATGATCAGGAACATCGGAATCGCCGCGCGGGCGATGAAGTTCATCTCGTGCGTGGTCATGCCCTGAAGCACGAAGAGGTTGAATCCGATGGGCGGGGTGATCTGCGCCATCTCCACCACCACGACGATGAAGATCCCGAACCAGATGATGTCGATGCCCGCCTGCCGGATCATCGGCTCCACCACAGCCATGGTCAGCACGACCGAGGAGATTCCGTCGAGGAACATGCCGAGTACGATGTAGAACACCAGCAGCGCCATCAGCAACTCGAACCGACTCAGTTCCAGACTGGCGATCAGGTCCGCGAGCCCGCGCGGCAACCCGGTGAAGCCCATCGACAGCGACAGGAACGCGGCCCCTGCGAGGATCAGGGCGATCATCGCGCTTGTGCGGACCGCGCCCATCAGGCTGTCTGCGAAGGTTTTCAGGGTCAACGACCCCTGCCCCGCCGCCAAGACCAGCGCGCCGATCACGCCGAAGGCCGCCGCCTCGGTCGCAGTGGCATACCCGAGGTACATCGAGCCGATCACGACCAGGATCAGGCAGATCACCGGAATCAGAAAGCGCGAATTGGCCAGCTTCTCGCCGAAGGTCATCTTCGGCTCGGGGGTGGGATTGAAGTCCTTGGACACGACGGAGACGATGGCGACATAGGCCATGAACATCGCCGCCAACACCAGCCCGGGAAAGACACCGGCCATGAACAGCTTGGTGATCGATTCGTTGATCGTGACCCCGTAGACGATGAGCGTGAGCGAGGGCGGGATCATCAGCCCCAGCGTCGCCGCGCCGGCCAGCGTGCCGATCACCATGTTCTCCGGGTAGTTGCGCTTGCGCAGCTCGGGGATCGACATCTTGCCCACGGTGGTCAGCGTCGCCGCGGAGGAGCCTGAGACCGCCGCAAAGACGGTACAACCCACGATGTTGGTGTGCACGAGCCCGCCGGGCAGGCGCGCCATCCACGGGGAAAGGCCGCGGAACATGTCCTCGGACAGTCGCGAGCGATAAAGGATCTCGCCCATCCAGATGAAGAGCGGCAGCGCGGTGAGCGTCCAGGATGACGATGACGTCCAGATCTTGGTGATCATCGCGTCGCCCGCGGGCCGCGAGGTGAAGATCTCCATCCCCACATAGGCCACGCCCATCAGCGCCAGACCGATCCAGACGCCGGAGCCCAGCAGCAGGAACAGCACGGAGAGGAAGATGGCGATCGGAATGAGTTGTTCCATGGACCCGCTCCCTATTCCGCGTGGCTTTGTTCGACGAGGTCGGACCGGATGCCGTGACCGCCGAGGAACAGCAATCGGATCAGGTGATCCCAGAACGCGATGGCCAGCAGCACCGTGCCGGCGGACATGGCAAGCTGCGGGATCCAGATGGGTGTGGCGTCAAGGCCCTGGCTGATCTCGTTCAGCTTCCAGGACCAGAAGTTGCCCTTGATCGCGTAGCGCGCGAAATAGGTGGAAATCGCCGCGCCGATGCCGAAACACCAGACTTCGCCCCACCAGCGGAACCGGCCGAGCGCGCCAAGAAACAGCGACACCCGGATATGCGCCCCGTGGTTGAGCGCGTAGGCGAAGGCGAAGAACGACGCGCTGGCCATGCAGTACCCCGCATAGTCGGTGGCGCCGGGAAAGACCTGACCCGTCCAGCGCGCCAGCATCTGCAGCACGATGATCACAAGGATCAGGATCAGCGCGACCGCGGCGATGATGCCGCCGCCAAGGTACAACATGTCCAGAATGCGCCTCAGCGCACGTGCCGCCGTCATGGTCCTGTCCCCCGAATGTTGCCGCGGGCCGGAGGATCCCGGCCCGCGTCGATGTCGTTACTGGTTCTTGTAGGTGTCGACGATCGACCGGCCTGTATCGCCGGCGGTCTCGAGCCATTCGTCGGTCATCGTGTCCCCGATCGCCTTGAGCTCGTTGACCAGCCCGTCGCTGGCGCGCTGCACCTTCATCCCGCCTTCCTTGAGCCCGGTGAGGGTGAATGCCGTGTATTCCTTCGACCGGGCGAGGCCGTCTTCGGCGGCCTTGGACGCGCAGTCTTCCAGCACCGCCCTGGTCGCATCGTCAAGGCCGTTCCAGGCGTCCATGTTCACGAAGACCGCGTTGCGCGGCAACCAGGCGTCGACCTCGTAGAAATGGCTCAGATGCTCCCACACCTTCCGGTCATAGCCCGTGGCGCCCGAGGAGATGAAGCTCTCGGCCACACCGGTGGCGAGCGCCTGGCTAAGTTCGGCGGCCTCCACCTGCACCGGCAGCATGCCGGTCAACTCCGCCATCCGCGCCGTGGCGGTGGAGTAGGACCGGAACTTCGATCCCTTCATGTCGTCGACGGAATTGATCTCCTTGTTGAAATAGAGCCCCTGCGGCGGCCACGGCACGGAGTAGAGGTAGTGGAGGTTGTCCTCCGCCAGCGCTTCGGACACCGCGGGTTCCGCAATCTCCCACAGCTTCTCGTGCTCGTCGAACGAGGAGACGAGGAAGGGGATCGAATCCACGCCGTAGATCGGGTTCTCGTTCTGGTGCGCCGACAGCAGACGCTCGCCGATATTGGCCTGCCCGGTCTGAACCGCGCGCTTGATCTCGTTGCCCGAGAAGAGCGAGCCGGAGGGGTGCGTCACGATTTCGAGCGCGCCGTCGGTCCCGTCCGTCACGCATTGCGCAAAGCTGGCGCCGATCTCGGAATGGAAGTTCGTGGCGGCATAGGCCATCGGCATGTCCCATTTCTCGGCCGCGGCCGGCGCGGCCAGCGCTACCGTCATGGCCGTTCCGGCCATCAGTCTGGTGAGGTATGTCATCTGTGTCTCCCTGATCTGGTTTGGTGATTGTAGGTGAAGTATCACTCCTTACGCCATGAAACGTGCAGGAGAATACGGGTCGAGATCAATATTCGGTCGCGTGCCGGAAATGATCTGAGCCATTATCCGGCCGGTTTTCGGGCCTCCGGTCAGTCCCACATGGTCGTGGCCGAACGCCGCATAGGCGCCCGAGAGACCCGGGACCTCGCCAATCACCGGGATGGAATCGGCCATTGACGGACGGTGCCCCATCCATTCCACGGTCCGTTTCCACGTGAGCCCCGGCATCGCGGCCCGGATGTTCTGTTCCAGCAGTTGGTACGGGGCGCGCGACGGCTCCGCCTCCAGCCCGCCGAATTCGACGACGCCCGCAAGACGCAGGCGGCCGTCCATCGGTGTGGCGACGAACTTGCCGGAGGCGACCATGACCGGCGAGCGCGGCATGACCGAAGGCTCCCAGAGTTCGAGGTGATACCCCCTCTCCGTCTCCAGCGGCGCCTTCAGGCCGAACTTCGCCGCCAGCCGTCCGGACCATGCACCGGCGGCCAGCACTGCCCCGTCGCATGCAATCGTCTGCCCGCCCGCCCGCAATCCGGTGAGCTGCCCGCCCTCGCGCACGATATCGTCAACCTCCGCCCGGATGATGCGCACGCCCGAACGCTCCGCATGGGCGGCCAGCGCCTGAACGTAGCCACCGGGATCGGTGATGTGACCGTGATTGCCGAGACGCACCGCGAATCCGATCTGGGGGCCGAACACCGGGTCGTAGTCACGCCAGGACTGACCTTCGAGTTCGTCCCATTCGAACCCGTGCGCCTTCCGAACCGACCACCCGAACGCATCGGCCTCGAAATGCCGACGGTCGGGATAAAGGAACAGGTAGTCGGACGGAACGACGTACCGCTCCGCTCCTGTGCCGTCGGCCAGCGCCTGGTGATCGGCCAGGCTGTCGCCGATGATCGGTGCCAGCGCCGCGGCCCGCCGCTCCACCGATGCCGCATTCGCATGGCGCAGATACCGCACCAGCCACGGCACGAGCCGCGGCAGGTAGCGCCATTTCAGGAACAATGGCTGGTTCGGGCTGAACAGCATCTTCGGTGCCTTGGCAATCAGACCGGGCACCGTGACGGGGATGATCGAGGAGGAGGCCAGGACGCCGCCATTTCCCTGACTGGCCCCGGCACCCGGTCCGATGCGGTCGATCAGCGTCACATCGTGCCCGTCCCGCCGGAGCCATATGGCCGTGGAGACGCCGACGATGCCCGCCCCGATGACCGCGATGTGCCTTTGTTGCCCCGTCATGCGACCCGGTCCATTCCACGGCTGAGCGCCGCCAGCGTCTCCACGTCCGGACCAATGCCCAAGCCGGGCCGGGCCGGCACAGGCACGGAATCGTCCGCAATCGGAGACGGCTCTTCCGAGAAATCCTCGGCAAGGTCGTCGCGCGCCTGGTCGAGTTCGGTCAGCGAGTAGCGTTCCGCGGAGGTCGTGGCGACGTCGGAGGTGATTGCCAGCACCGGGATCGAGCTTCCGTTGGCCTCCACCACGCCGGGGAGGATTTTGGCCGGCAGCATGCGGACCATCGCCTCGGCGCCGGTCAGGTGGTGTTGGTTCGGCACGCGTGGGCTCCCCTTGTTCGTTCGTATCTTGGAAAACGCGCGCGGGCACGTCAATAATCCACGGAACGGGCTGATCGGAGGCGGCGATGAAGGTGCGGGGCGGCAAGTCGGTCTATGGCGCATCTGTGGGCATCCTGATGCTGGAGGCACAGTTTCCGCGCATTCCCGGCGACATGGGCAACGCGCTGAGTTGGGAGTTTCCGGTCCAATACAGGGTCGTGCGAAACGCCTCGCCCGATCTCGTGGTCCGCCGGGGTGCGCCCGGGCTGCTGCCGTTGTTCATCGAGGCCGCGCGGGACCTGGTGGCCAGCGGCGTCGACGGGATCACCACGAATTGCGGATTCCTGTCTCTGTTCCAGGCCGACCTGGCCGCAGCGGTCGAGGTGCCGGTCGCCGCGTCGTCGCTGATGCAGGTGGCGATGGTGAACGCGCTGCTTTCTCCGGGCAAACGCTGCGGCGTGCTGACCATTTCCGCCAGCACGCTGACCGAGGCGCACCTGCGCGCCGCGAAGGTGCCCGAGGGGACGCCCATCGGTACAACGGAGGGCGGGCGTGAATTCACGCGGGCGATCCTCGGCAACGAACCAATGCTCGATGTGGACGCCGCGCGGCAGGACAACGTCGACGCCGCACGCGCGCTCACCGCCGCCCATTCCGACCTGGGCGCGCTGGTCCTCGAATGCACCAACATGACGCCCTATGCCCCGGCGATCCGTGCGGCGACCGGCCTGCCGGTCTTCTCCATGCTGAGCTTCGTCAACTGGTTCCAGTCGGGCCTGACGCCGCGCGACTATGGCTGACAAGTTGTCGACATGCACCTGCCCAGGGGGCACCTGCTGACGCTCGACGGGTTCCGGACCTTGTCCCGTCTGGCAGTCGGATCACGGGCGATCGTCGGACAGAGCCATTCATACGCGATTTGACCGCTGGATCATGCTGGCTCCATGAAAACGCCTCCGTCGTCGGGTCCTGCGGAGTCAGACCATGGTCGCTCGTCAATTTGGGCCGTTCTGCGCTATCATGACATGAAAAAACGGGAGGAGACCACACATGTGCCAGTTGTTCGCAGGACAGGATCCTGAACGATATGCCTCGACCACCCGGCGTCTGCGCCTGAATGGACAGAGCACCAGCATCCGGCTGGAAAACGCCTTCTGGGACATACTCGACCAGATCGCCGAGGCCGATGGCGTGTCGACCCCGGCCTTCATTTCCAAGCTGCATTCCGAGGTGCTCGAAGCTCGGGGCGAGCCGGAGAACTTCACCTCTCTGCTACGCACTGCCTGTCTCGTGTTCGTCGGGCAGGCTACCGCCCGCGCGCATCACGCTCACGGCATGGGTGTCGCCGCCGAATAGGCGCCGCGGTCACAAACCGGGCATGTAGTAAACGCGTACTACCCGGGCCAGGCCGGGACCCGGCATTGTGGAGCGACCGCAACAGGAAAAACACAGGAGGCTCGCCTTGGCCAAAGCCATCCACAGCATGATCCGCGTGCTCGACGAGACGCGGTCGATCGATTTCTACCGCCGCGCCTTCGGCCTCGAGATTGCCGACCGGCTGGATTTCGACGACTTCACGCTGATCTACCTGAGCAATCCCGAAACCGCATTCGAGCTTGAACTGACCGTCAACAAGGGCCGGACGGAGCCCTACGATCTGGGCGACGGATACGGCCACCTTGCCGTGTCGGTGGACGACCTGGAGGCCGAACATGCGCGGTTCGAGGCCGAGGGACTGAACCCGCGGAAGCTCGTGGAATTCGCACCGGGCGGCGAAATCATCGGCCGTTTTTTCTTCGTCGCGGATCCGGACGGCTACCAGATCGAGGTTCTGGCACGCGCCGGACGGTTCCAGTGACGACACAAAGGGCGCCCGTTCAAGGACGCCATCAGACTTGGAAAGGGAGGAGACCATGAACAAGCCAGCCAAGCGTGGATTGACACGCCGCCAGCTTCTGTCGCGCGCGAATGCGGCCGGGGCCACATTCGTCCTGGGAGCGGGTTTCATCGCCGCGCCGGATGCGGCCTGGGCATATGAAACCGCGCATATCGAGCCGGGCACATTCGCGACGCTCGTGCAGATGGCCCGCGACATCTATCCGCACGACCGGATTCCGGACGAGAACTATGTCATCGCGGTCAAGGGCTACGACACCGCCCAAGCCGCGCCGGAAATCGCCGCGGGTATTGCCGCGCTCGACGCCGCGGCGCGGGGCAAGGGGTTCGCCTCCTATCTCGACACCGGGTGGGAGCGCGACCGCGTCGACATCCTGCGGGGCATGGAGGACAGCGCCTTCTTCCAGCAGATCCGCGGCGGTCTCGTCACCGGTCTCTACAACCAGAAGGCCGTCTGGCCGATCTTCGGCTACGAGGGCGAGAGCTACAGCGAGGGCGGCTATATCGACCGCGGGTTCAACGACATCAACTGGCTTTGAGGCCACGAGGGAGGAAAAGCCATGACTGCACCTTTTGATCTGAACGACGACACGGTCGTCGTCGTCATCGGCACCGGCGCGGGCGGCGGTGTTCTGGCAAACGAACTGGCCCAGAAGGGCGTGAGCGTCGTCGCGCTCGAAGCGGGCGGACGCTACCTGCCCGAGGATTACGTCAACGACGAATGGGAAAGCTTCGGCCAGCTCGCCTGGGTCGACGCGCGCACCACGTCCGGAGACTGGCGCGTGGCCAGGGACTTCAGCGGCCTGCCCGCCTGGATCGTGAAGGCCGTGGGCGGCACCACGACGCATTGGGCCGGTGCTTCGCTCCGCTTCCAGGAGCACGAATGGAAGGCCAGAACCACCTACGGCGCGGTTCAGGGCGCCAACCTGCTCGACTGGCCCATCGACGGGGAGGAAATGGCCCCCTGGTACGAAAAGGCCGAGACCAAGCTGGGCGTGACGCGTACCGGCGGGCGCGAGGGTCTGCCGGGCAACAACAACTACCTGGTGTTCGAGAAGGGCGCCAAGGCGATTGGCTACAAGGACGTGCACACCGGGCGCATGGCGATCAACTCCGCCGAGTACGACGGGAGGCTCCCCTGCCAGCAGACCGGTTTCTGCTTCCAGGGATGCAAATGGGGCGCCAAGTGGTCGTCGGCCTATACCGACATCCCGAGGGGTGAGGAAACCGGCAATCTGGAGGTCCGCGAGCGCGCGCATGTCGCCCGCATCCTGCATGACGACACCGGCAAGGTGACGGGCGTTGAGTATTTCGACGCCGACGGCGCCCTGCAGATGCAGAAGGCGCGCATCGTCTGCGTCGCCGGCAACTCCTTCGAGAGCCCGCGGCTGCTGCTGAATTCGGCGTCGTCGATGTTCCCGGACGGGCTCGCCAACAGCTCGGGTCAGGTCGGGCGCAACTACATGCGGCACATGACCGGTTCGGTCTATGCGACCTTCGACAAGCCGGTGAAGATGTGGCGCGGCACCACGATGGCGGGGATCATCTCCGACGAGGCCAGGCACGACCCATCGCGCGGGTTCGTCGGCGGCTACGAGATGGAGACGCTGTCGCTTGGCATTCCGTTCATGGCCGCCTTCCTCGACCCCGGTGGCTGGGGGCGCGAATTCACTTCGGCGCTCGATGCCTATGAGAACATGGCCGGCATGTGGCTCGTGGGCGAGGACATGCCGCAAGAGACCAATCGCGTCACGCTGAACCACGACGTCACCGACCAGCACGGCCTGCCCGTGGCGAACGTGCATTTCGACGATCACCCCAATGACATCGCGATGCGCAACCACGCCTACAAGCAGGGGATCAAGGTCTACGAGGCGGTGGGCGCCACGCGGGTATTCCCGACGCCGCCATACCCCTCGACCCACAACCTCGGCACCAACCGGATGTCGGAGAACCCGCGGGACGGCGTCGTCAACCGCTGGGGCCAGACCCACGACATTGCCAACCTCTTCGTGTCCGACGGGTCGCAGTTCACGACCGGCGCGGCAGAGAACCCGACGCTGACCATCGTGGCGCTGGCGATCCGCCAGGCGGACCACATCGCCAGCCAGATGTCGCAGGGCAACATCTGACGCTTTGCGTGGTGTAGACAAAGGCAACGGCTTCCGGAGAACCGGGAGCCGTTTTCTCTGCGCCAATGCCGCCGGGGCGGCCCGTCAGGCAGGTGTCAGAACAGGAAGTCGTCGACGTAGAACGGCCGGTCCGCATCCGTGGCGGTGCCGTCCGCGAATTTCTCGACCATCGCATAGACATCGTCGGCCACTTCGCGACCGAGCGTCTGCCCGTGCAGGTTCCCGTCGCTGAAATGGATGCCACCGTAAAGGCGCGAGATTCCCGCTTCTTCGGCGGCCTCGGTGAAGGTCGCCCATTCCAGCGTCACCGCGTCGTAGGGCACGCCCGGCTCGAACTTGGTGGAGCCCGGCAGGAAGGTGACCGACCCGCCGAATTCATCGCTGCCGGTAAACAGCGCCAGGATCTCCGCCCCGGCCGAACTGAAGGCGCTGTGACCGGAGGTGTATTCGGCGAAGGGTGGCGACGGATGCCCGCCGGGTTGCTGGAAGGTCACGAAGTCGGTCGCGAGGATGTCGCGCGTGCCCAGACCCGCGCCGGTTTCCGGGTCGATCCCGGCCCAGGCCTGGATCACATAGCCTTCGTTGCCCTTGTAATCGGTGCCCCACTCCCCGATGAGCCCGAGTTCGCCCAGATCGCGGATCAGGCGGACCGGGCGCGCATAGTCGGTTTCGACCTTGGAATTCCACGTGGCGATCCCGGCATCGAGCATCGCATTCGACATGGCCAGGAACAGCTTGGCGTCCTCTGCCAGCGAATTGTCGTCCCGCGCCGACACCGCTTGCGCAAAGGCCATGAACGTACCCGGTGGGAAGGCGGTGCCGCCGCCGTCTTCCCAGAATTCCGCGATGATCTTTTCCTTGTCGGTGAGATTGGCCGAGTAGGAGACGACCTCCAGCGCCTGGTCGATGAAACCCTGATTGATCACGACACCGATCAGCGCCTTGGAGACCGCCACCGTCTCCCCCGCAACGTAGTTGGCTCCATCGAGGGTCAGGTCGGTCGAAAGCGTGATGGTCGCGGCGTCGAAATCGAGGGTGGAGCCGGCGAAGGCATCGGTAAAGAAGGGTTTCGGCGCCGGCATCGCCGTCGCGCCATGATCCGTCGTTCCATCGGCGTGTTCGGCCAGGGCAAAACCCTCGACACCGCCCCATTGCGGCGTCAGGAATTCCTGAAGCGACTGGCCCGCGCTGCCGTCGTCGGGATCGATCGGAACGTACTCCGGCGTCCACGCGGAAATGTCCTTGGTGTCGGACGGTCCGGAATTGGTCGGCGTGAATGTCCCCGCGTAGCCCCCGGACTGGTTGGAGCCGTCGTCCAGTCGCAGCGCCATGATGTCCTGCGCCGCGTCGATGCCGACCATCGCGGCGATCGACCCGTCGTCTTCGAGCGCGTAGCCCAGACGTTCGGCCATGACGGTGTCGAAAAGCGCCTTCTGATCCGGATAAAGCGAGTTCAGCACCGTATAGGCAGCATAGCTCATGGCCTTTTCGATATCGGCCTTTCCCGCGCATTTCAGGTCGGAATAGGAGAGGTTGTCCCCTTCCAGATCGAAGCTCACCCGGACGGCCTTGCGGTCGTAGCTGGCGAAGGCGTCGTACATGGCCGTGTGCATCATCGCATAGGCGCGGCCGGCGATGGTGGGGCCGTTGGGACCGTCCTCTCCGATCACGGCAAGCTGCACGATCCGATCCCAGACGACGGAAATCGACGGGTCGGGATCGTTGATCGTCAGCGCCTGCGTACCGTTGGCCACGTGGATGGTCGGCATCGGATTCGAAGGCGAATAGGTCTCGCGCATCGTCTCGATATCGAAGCTGGCGTCGGCGAATTCGATCTGCTCGAAATTCTTGAGGCGGGTCTTTTCGCCGGAAATCCGGTCGATCAGGACCACGGACTTGTCCCGCACGAGTATGTCGAAATCGCCGATGTCCCGACCCAGGCTTGCCGTGTCGTAACCCTTTCCGCCGTTTATTACGCCGCCGGCTTCGCCAAGAAAGACCGAGTCGTCGCCCCGCCCCAGCGTGACCTTGTCCGCACCGCCAAGGAGCGTGATGTCATCGTCGCCCGATCCTGCGCTGACCGTTCCGACATGCGATTCCGCCACCAGCGTGTCGTCACCGCGAAGAAGACGGATCCGGTCGGCCGGGTCGGACAGGGAGATGTCGTCGTCACGGCGCGTGCCGCGCACGTCCAGACCATGCAGATCCGGCCCCCCGTGATCCGGTTTGCAGAAATGCCACCCAATGCTTGAAAAAACCGTCCCGATCATCTGAAAATACTCACAAAACCCAATCCACGGAACATGGTTACCAAGGGCCCGAAGTGGCTGTCCATCTGATTTTCCGTCGCAGTTAATGCCAACCAATCCCAGATTGAATCCGGATGCGCGATTTCTGGGCGTTTCGGACATGCGCGACCCGGATGACGTTGCGCGGTCAGGCGAACTTCGGGCATGGTGACGTTCGGAGGGAGGTTGCAATGCACGATACGCCTCATTCCGACTCGCCAACCGGCCCCGGGCTGTCGGTTTTCATCAGCTATTCCCATGCGGATGCCGTTGCCGCCCGCAGGCTTCGACGGCACCTGGTGGCACATGGGGTGGTCACGTGGCTCGACGAGCGGGAACTGCCCGTGGGCACGGCGCTGACGGCCTCCATCAGACGACATATACGCGCTGTGGACGCAGTGGTCGTGATCGCGTCGCGCGCCGCGGCCGAGTCCTCCTGGGTCGGCAAGGAACTCGCCTTTGCCGGCGACAACGAGATTTCCATCGTGCCGTTCTTCGTCGAGCAGGTCACTACTCACGACCGGTTTGCCGACTTTCTCGGCGTCGATGCGCTGACCCCGCTGGCGTTCGCCACTGCGGCGAACAAGCTCGTGCGAGAACTCTACCGGAGCATCGACAGCGCGCCGCCGCGGCCCGACCGCGCGGCCCTGATCGCCGGGTTGCGTGACGTCGCCAGGGAGGAACGCTCGCTGGCTCCGCTGATCGACGGCTACCTCGACTCCGAAGGGCTGCACTCCGAGAACATCGACGGCGTCGCGGCGGCTCCGCTTCTGTCGCTCGACGAGGCGGTGAACGCGATCTACGACATGGACCCGTGTGACTCGAGCGCCATGCACGCCGCAACCTTGTTTGCGCGCTGCGGCGCCGGGGCACGGGCGCTGCTGTCGTGGATCGAGGAAACCGGCGACGGGAAACTGGCGCTTGTCGCTGCGGTCGGAGGAGAGCTGGACCCGGCCCTGCACCACATGGCCATCGAACTGCTCGACGCCTGCAGACCAACGAATTACCAGGCGCTCTACAATTTCCTTCACAAGAACGATGCTCGTCTGAATGACGCCGACCGCGCAACGGTGCGGCGCCTGGTGACATGGCCGGTCAGGACGGCGCCCGACGGGCTCGGCGACGTTCTGGGCTGGGTCGCATGGCAACGTATCCCCGAAGCCGGCGAGATTCGGGAGATGTGGTGCCGCTGGATCGAGACGGGGCAATTCAACGGGACGAAATCACCCCGCGACCTTGCCCGTTACCTCGCCGACGCGGAACAGGAAGACCTTCCCGGCCGCGAGAAGCTGGAAAGCGCGCATGTGCAATTCGTCTATGGACGGTTGTGCGCGCTGGACATGCAGGGCGTCTGGGACACGGTCAATCACATCATGGCCGCGGTTGACGCGGGCTCGCCGACACTGCCGCTTGTCCTGCATCTGGCCGAAAGCTTTCCGGAAACCGCCAGGTGGCGATCATGGGAGGACCGGGACTCCGCGCAGGCCGGACAGATGAAGACGTTCCTGCTGGAAATCTGCAAGGAAGCGCGCGGGGAGCGCGACTGGCTGCGCGCCCTTGCCACGGCCGGCCTCGACCGCAAATCCTGACCGGGACCGCCGCGCGACACGCGGACCTTGGTCGAAACATCCGTCCAGTCAGTCACCGATTTGCGGGAACTCGGCGGGCATTGGCGAATTGATGAGGGGTAGAACGGACCTTGCGGAAGGCGGCCATGGCGCGTGCTTGTATCATCCTGAACCCCGAATCGGGGCGCGGAAACGGCCGCGCGTCGGCCTTCGAGGAGGCTGCCAGACGCTACCCGGACGTTCCCGTCCACGCGCTGCCCTCGCCGTCCCGTCTTGGCGAAACGGTGGAACGCGCGATTTCCGAGGGGTGTGACCTGATTGTCGCCGCGGGGGGCGACGGGACGATCGGCGGGATTGCGGAGGCGGTGGCCGGGACCGGCGTCCGGCTGGGGATCGTTCCGCTGGGAACGTTCAACTATTTCGCGCGCAGCCTGGGGATTCCGGAAAACCCCGAAGAGGCGCTGGCCGCGGCACTGGATGGCGAGGACAGGCCGCTGGACATCGGCGACGTGAACGGGCGGATATTTCTCAACAACGCCAGTCTCGGCGCCTATGCCTCGGTGCTGAGCGTGCGCGAGGATGTCTACCGGAACTGGGGCCGGAGCCGGCTCGCCGCCTACTGGTCGGTGATCGTGGCGATGGTGACGATCTACCGGCCGCTGAAGATGCGGATCACCGTGGATGGCGAGATCCGCCGCCTGAGGTCCCCGATGGCCTTCGTCGCGATCAGCGCCTATCAACTCCGGCAATTCGACCTCGAGGGTGCGGAAGATGTCGGACGCGGCAAGCTCGCGCTTTACGTGGCGCGCGACGTCGGGCGCATGCGCCTGCTCTGGCGGGCGATCCGGATATTCTTTCGCGGCGCACGGGCCGGCATGGACTATACCCTGATGACCGGCGAAGAGATCGTGATCGAGACGCGGCGTCACAACCGCCTCGTCGCCCATGACGGAGAGAAGGAGAAGATGGAAGGACCCTACCGATTCCGCGTTCAGAAGAATGCGCTGACCGTGAGGGTGCCCCGCGGCACGCCCGATGCGACCTGATGCGGATCGCGCTGCTTTCGGACCTGCACTTCGGCCGGACGCATCCGGAACTCGTGCGACCGCTCCATTCCGCGCTTGAGGAGGCCCGCCCGGATCACATCGTCATAGCGGGCGATTTCGTGCAGCGCGCGCGGCCCGGACAGTTCCGGCTGGCCCGCGCCTTCGTCGACGATCTGAAGGCGCCCTGGCTGGGCGTGCCGGGGAACCACGACATCCCGCTCTTCAACCTCGTTGCCCGGTTCCTCTGGCCCCGGGACCGCTATCGGAGATGGATCGCGCAGGAAACGGAACCGTTGCTGAAGACCGACGAGGCCGTCGTCGTCGGAATCGACACGACTCACCGGTGGAGCCGCCAGCGCGGCAAGGTCTCTCCCGATCAGATCGGCCGCGTCGCCGGCCTCATTCACAAGTTCGCACCGGACCGCATCGTGATCGTGGCTGCACATCATCCGTTTCACCAGGGTGCCGAGGTCGAGAAGAAACTGATGCTCGGCGCGCCGGCCGCCCTGGAGATCTGGGCCGACGCGGGTCCTCACATCATCCTGACCGGGCACCTGCATCGCTGGCTGGTGGAGCCGTTCGTGTCGCGCAAGAACAAGTCGGCGACGCTGCAGATCCATTGCGGAACCGGCCTGTCGACGCGCCTGCGCGGGGAGCCGAACGAATTCGCCCTGCTCGAACTGGCGGAAAGGACGGTGCGCATTCGACGCATGGTGGCGCAGGCGGGTAGCCTGGAGTTCACGCAAGCCGCCGAGTGGTCGTTCGGAATCGACGGCGACAGCTGGGTCCGCCGCGACGCCTATACAAGCGTGTGAGCTTCGTTCCGTGCCCTAGGACCCGACAAGCCGCGGCAATGTCAGCGAGATCGCGGGGATGAAGGTGATCATCATCAGCGCCACGAAAATCGCCAGGTAGAACGGCCAGATCGTCCGCACCGCCTTCTCCATCGGCAGCTTGCCCACCGCACAGCCCACGAACAGACATGATCCCACAGGCGGCGTGCAAAGACCAAGGCCCAGGTTCACCAGCAGGATCATCCCGAACTGGTACGGATCGACGCCGAGGCTGTTGGCCACCGGCAGGAAGATCGGCGTGCAGATCAGGATCAGCGCGGCCATGTCCATGATCATGCCGAGCACCAGCAGCACCAGGTTGATCAGCAGCAGGATCAGGATCGGATTGTCCGTGAGCCCGGTCAGCAGATCCACAGTCTTGGCCGGCACCCGGTAGAAGGTGAGCATGTAGGCAAACGCCCCGGCGCAGGCGATCAGGATCATCACCATCGAGGTCGTGCGCACCGACTGCAATACGGCGGTGCGGAAGTTCTGCCACGTGATGCTGCGATAGATGAGCAGCGTCACCACGAAGGCATAGATCGCGCCGAACGCACCGGATTCCGTGACCGTGAAGATGCCCGACAACACCCCGCCCACGATGATCACGGCCGTCAGCAGACCGGGGATCGCGCCGAAGAAGCTGAGCAGAAGCGCGGTCCAGCCGGGAAACTTCTCCGCCTGGTAGCCCCGGCGCACGGCCACGAGATAGGCGGCGACGGCGAGGCAGACACACATCACGATCCCCGGCACGACCCCCGCAAGAAAGAGCTTGGAGATCGATATCCCGCCGCCCGCGGCGATGGCGAAAATGATCATGTTGTGGCTGGGCGGAATGATGATCCCCGCAATGGAGGATGTGACCGTGACGTTGACGGCGTAATCCGCATCGTAGCCCTTTTCCTTCATCACCGGCACGAGGATCGATCCGAGCGCCGAAATGTCGGCGACGGCCGAGCCCGAAATACCGCCGAACAGCATCGACGAGAACACGTTGACGATACCGAGCCCGCCCCGGACGGCCCCGACCGCGGCCGACGCGAACCGGACCAGGCGCATGGCGATGCCGCCGTGGAACATCAGCTCTCCGGCAAAGATGAAGAAGGGGATCGCCATGAGGGAAAAGACGTTGATCCCCGAAATGATCCTCTGAAACCCGATCATCAGCGGCAGGCCTTCGTACCAGAATGCGGCGATGGCCGATATGCCGAGGGCAAAGGCCACCGGAACGCCGATCACGACACAGATCGCGAACAGGCCGAGCAGAATGAACAGTCCCATGAAGGTTCCTTACTCGATGGAATCGCGGCGCAAATCACGGCCGAGCACCAGCCGCAGGAGATGCGCCAGTGAAAACAGCATGATCAGCGCACCGCCGATGGTCAGGGGCAGCGACCGGAGTCCTTCGGGCAGCTGGATGAGCGGGATCGTAGACCCCCATTTGAAGATCGTGAGCCGTGCACCGTAGAACAGCATCAGTCCGCCGAACACGGTCATCAGGACGTCTGTGGCGATCACGAAAACCGTGCGGAGCCAGGCCGGCACCGCAGTGCGGAGTGCGGTGACCGACAGATGGGAATGCTCGTGCACACCCACGGCCGCGCCCAGAAAGGCGATCGTCATGACGAGCAGCAACGCGGCCTGTTCAACCCAGGTCGGCGTGGCGTTCAGAACGTAACGTCCGAAGACCAGCCAGCCGAAGATGACGGTGAGAAAGACAAGGGAGACCCCCGTGACCAGCCGGCAGACAGCCGCGATCAGATCCAGCACGGCATCGACGGGCCTCATGAAATCCGCGGAATGGTCCCGGGTGTTGCGGTCGGTCATCTGTCGCCCCCCTTGTCGAAAAGCGCCCCCGCAGACCGTCTGCCAGGGCGCCTTGGGTTCAGACCCGGATCACTCGGTCGCCTGGATCAGCTCGACCAGTGGTCGCAGGTCGGGATTCGATGCGAGATAGGCCTCGTAGACCGGTTGCATCGCCTTTTGGAAGGGCGCCTTGTCGGCGATCTCGTTGGTGGTCACACCCGCCTCCTCGACCATCTTGCGGCTTGCGGCTTCGCGTTCTGCCCAAAGCTCGCGCTGAAGTTCTGCCGATTCCACCGCGGCCTCCTTCACGGCGGTCTTCATGTCGTCGGACAGCGCGTTGTAGGCATCGGCATTGATGCAGAGACATTCGGGGATGATGAGGTGCTGGCTGAGCGAGTAGTAGCCGGCCACCTCGAAGTGTCCCGTGGACTCGTAGGACGGCCAGTTGTTTTCCGCCCCGTCGACCACGCCGGTCTTGAGCGCTTGGTAAACCTCGGCAAAGGCCATCGGCGAGGGGTTGCCGCCCAGTTCGGAAATCATGCCGGAGTAGAGGTCGTTGTTCATGACCCGGACCTTCATCCCGGCCACGTCCTCGGGCGTGTTGATCGGCTTGGTGCCGTTGTAGAACGACCGTGCGCCCGCATCGTACCACGCCAGAGGCAGCAAGCCCTTGGCCGCCATACCTTCGGCGATCATCTCGCCGCCCTCGCCGTTCAGCACACGGAACATGTGCGGCACGTCCTTGAAGATGAAAGGGAGCGACACGACGTTCGCTTCGGGCGCGATGGGACCGATCGGGCCCAGGTTGAAGTTTCCGATTTCCAGGCCGCCCAGACGCACCTGCTCGATTGCGTCGGGCTGGCTGCCCAGCGTACCGCCGTGGAACATCTGCAACGTGATCTCGCCGCCCGTCTTCTCGGCAAGAAGTTCGGCGAACCTGTCCATGGCTACCGTGTTCGGATAGCCCTCCACATGGATGTTCCAGCCGCGCCATTCCGTAGCCGATGCCGCATCGCCCAGCATGGACAGAGCCGCGACCGCGCCGACGAGTGATGCCGTTAGTTTCTGATACATGAGATCCTCCCTTGGATAATGAAACCGGAGCTTTTGAAGAGTTTCGCGGGCCGGTCGTTCATCGACCCTGTCCGCGTGTCGAAGTTTCCCTCGATGGTCGCCGGGTCAGAGCGGGCTGTCTCCCTGCCTGCGACTGCGCGGCGACGATCCGGACAGGTGCCCTCCCCCGGGCCTCCGTCGACGGCGCCGTCATGCGCCAGCATCTCTGTCGGTAGGTTGTGGCCGTTGGCAGCGAGCCGATCCGGCGTCGACAGCGCGACGCGACTTCGAGCTCCGGGTTTGCCTTCCCATGCCAATCCTCCCTTTCCTGTTTTCGACTGCCCTACCCTGTGAACAGGGCCTCCCCGGGACTCCGCCGAAAGCAACGAACCTGCTTGAAAGGAGACTAGTATCCCAGACTTGTCAAGAAAGAATTTCGTTGGCATCATCCTACATGGTGCTTCGCGATCGGTTTCGGGACGAAACGGTCGGACCGCCAGTGCGGCCCGTGGTTGCCGGGCGCTGTCATGTCATGCCGAGGCCGGCGCCGATCAGGAAGGAAAACGATGCAGAATACAGCTGATCCGTTATCACCGCGCACGACCACGGACATGGTGTTCGACAAGCTTCACGAAGAGATCTCGACGCTGGAACTTCTGCCCGGCGCAAAGATCTCGGAGGCCGAGGTCGCCCAGCGCCTGGGCGTCTCGCGTCAACCTGTGCGTGATGCCTTCAACCGACTGGGAAATCTCGATCTTCTGCTGATCCGGCCACAGCGGGCCACGCTCGTGCGCGGGTTTTCGATCGAGCAGATCGAGAACGCGCGGTTCATCCGTCTGGCCGTGGAACTGGAGGTGGTCGGCCGCGCCTGTTCGGTCTGGAGCGACTCCTGCGCGAGGGCACTGGATGCCGTCATAGCGGAGCAGGAGGCAGCAATTTCTGCCAACCAGACGGACCAGTTTCACGCGCTGGACTATGACTTCCACAAGCTGATCTGCGACCTCGGTGGCTTCCCCCTGGCGTTCGAGACGATCGAGCAGTGCAAGAAGAAGATCGACCGGCTCTGCATGCTCAGCCTTGGCAAGGCGGCCGAGGGCACGGCAATTCTGGACGATCACAAGCGCATCGCGCAGGCCTTGCGGTCGCGCTCTCCCGACGAGGCCAGAGCGGCGACCAGGCGTCATCTCGGCCGCCTCGACGACACGATCGCGGAGATCCACGAGACGCATTCGGAGTATTTCGAGTAGATCGCTCGAACCCGGCGACTTGCAGCGCTTCGGCGGATCGGGGGAGACCGTTCGCCGAAACATGAGCAGCGCGCGTCGGTCCGGTGGGGTGATGCCACGCTGGCTTGCGTGCCGACGACGACGCTCCGTGCTCCACTGCGCGACTTGGCAAGGTCGCCTTTCGGCTTAGTATTGCGCGAGGCAGAAAAAGTGACCGACATGGCAGCGACTGAAGGCAGGAGAAATCGAGCCGTTCATCACACGGCGCTCGCACTGACCAAGACGGCGGACGGCCTGATCGACCCGAAGCTGGTGCTGGCCTGGCTGATGAACGCAATCGGCGCGCCCGGTTTCCTGGTCGGTCTGCTCGTTCCCGTCCGGGAGGCCGGGGCGTTGCTGCCGCAGCTCCTGCTGGCGCGGCATATCGAGCGCAGCAGGCGGCGCAAGTATTACTGGGTTGCCGGTTCCGCACTGCAGGGCGTCAGCGCGCTGGGAATCGCCGCAGCCGCCACCTGGCTCTCGGGCGCGATGGCCGGCTGGGTGATCCTGCTGTGCCTGGCGGTCCTGGCCTGCGCGCGATCGGCCTGCTCGGCAAGCTACAAGGACGTGTTGGCGCGCACGGTCAAGAAAGGCCAGCGCGGCAAGATTTCCGGCGCGGCGGGGACGGTCGCGGCAATCGCCGTGTTCACCTTCGCGATCCTGCTGGGGACAAAGATCCTGCCCCTGACTCCGTCGGCAATCGCGGCCGCCATCGCGTTCGCCGGGACACTGTGGCTGATCGGGGCGCTTGTGTTTGCCGCTCTGGACGAACCCGAAGACGATTCCGGGTCCGGCACGAACCGAAGCATCCGGGAGTTGTTCCTGCCCCTGCGGGAAGATTCGGAACTGCAAACCTACATCGCGACCCGGGCGCTCCTGATTTCCACCGCGCTCGCGCCGCCGTTTCTCGTCATGATGGGAAACCTGGATGGCGGCGGCCTCGGCAATCTCGGTGTGCTGATGATCGCCTCCTCGATCGCGGCGATCGTTTCGTCCTACCTGTGGGGGGCGCTCTCCGACCGGTCCAGCCGCCAGACGCTCATGGCCGCGGGTGCCGCCTCGGCGGTCACGCTGTCCTGTGCCGCCATTGCGGGGTTCGTGGGGATGGGGACTCTCGGCAGCTGGCTTGTCCCCGCGTTCATCTTCACCGCTCAACTGGCCTACCACGGGGCGCGGGCGGGCCGGAAAACCCACCTGACGGATATGGACACGCGGGACCGGAAGCCCGTCTACACCGCCCTGTCGAATACCGTCATCGGGACCATGCTTCTGGCGGGCGGCCTGTTCGGCGTGCTGAGCGACGCAACGGGACCGCACGTCGTTCTCGCCATTCTGGCGAGCCTGAGCGCCGCAGCCGTCTTTGCCGCCCATCGGTTGTCGGAAGTGCAGGCGGACGCCGAGTAGCGTCGCGCTGACGGTCGGTGCCGCAGCCCTCTCTGGTCGCGCCGGGTCAAGGGCGGCGCGCCTCGTCGAAGGCTGCGTGGAGTACCCGGTCCCATTCGCGACAGGCACTG
>CBDUPF010000016.1:0-25118 GCA_965369035.1 uncultured Aliishimia sp. | reverse complement strand
GGACAGCACGAGCACTCGGCGTTCGGCCTTTTCGACCGGCGTCAGTTCACCCGCCCGGAGCAGAAGCGGCCGCACGGCCTCGAATGCCCAGTGCCCCGGTTTCGTCACCGCGTTCGGGGCGCCATGCGGCAGCACGTTGCGCATCATCGGCCACAGCGGCGCGACCCCCGCCGCGGTCATCGCATCGCGATACTCCTGCGGCAGTTCCTCCATCGTTCCCAGTTCGGACATGCGAATCCCCTCTCCAATACTTATTGATAAGCATACTTATGATATGTATGCTGTCAATCATGGAGGCACGCACGATTCACGATATGGCCGGACATCTGATCCGGCGCCTGCATCAGATCTCCACGTCCGTGTTCCAGCGGGGGATGAAGGAGGCGGGCCTCGACCTGTCGCCAGTGCAGTTCGCCGCGCTCGACGCGCTCTCGCGTGCGACGCGCGTGGACCAGGCGACGCTGGCGGGCATGATCGCCTATGACCGCGCCACGATCGGCAGCGTGATCGACCGTCTGGAAACGCGGGGGCTGGTCAGCCGCAGACCCAGCAAGAACGACCGCCGCGCGCGGGAGGTCCGGCTGACAGAGGCGGGAGAGCAACTGCTGCAGCGGGCCTGGCCTGTGGTTGCGGCGTTGCAGAACGACATCCTGTGCGGTCTTGGCGAAGCGGAACGGCGGCAGTTCCTCGACCTCGCCTCGCGGATGGCCGCGGCCGGCAACACGCTCAGCCGCGCCCCGCTGATCCTCAAGGACGATTGATACGCCGGTCGCCGCTCATGGTGATGCGGGACGGCTATTCCGCCGCCACAGCCCCGGCAATCACGTCGCCCGGACCGGTCACCACCACACGCAATGCCTCCAGATCAAGGAAGGTCTGAAGGTCGGTCAGGGCCGCCTGTCCCTCGGGTGAGGCCAGCGCCGCCGCATGGGCCGCCCCATCGGCGAAGGTGACCTGTGCCATCGCATCGAAGGGCTGCGGTCCCTCCTCGGTCGGCTCGAAGAACGTCAGGCGATAGTCCAGAAGCCCCGGCAGCGCCAGCGCCAGGGGGACATGCGTCTCGACCTGATGCGCGCGAAAGGCCTCGTAGCTCATCCCCGTCTTCGCCTTGACCAGGTAGGTCGCGACGAACGGGGTCTCGATTTCCGTGATCACTGACATGCTCTCCTCTCCACTGGCGGATGCGGCGACGGCGACAAAACCGGCAACCGCACCCATCTTGAAAAATCGGCTCATTTGCGCCTCCATTGGAACGACGCGCCGATCATAGGTGCGCGCGGTCCGCCCCGATATGGTCGGACCGGACAGACTGTGGGGATGGCACATGGTCGATCTGCCACCGGACTACGCTCTCTGGCGCCCCGCCGATCCCGGCGGGGGTCATCCTGCGCGCACACGTCCGGGTCGCGATCCTGCTGGTGCGCCAGGCGAGCCTGTCGAATGTCGTTACCGTCTACGAGGACCTCCGGGCGGTGAACACGCTCGAACCTCGCGACGCGGCCTGCGAGCGGTTCGACATCCGGATCCTTGCGGAGGAACCGGGTCCGTTTCGCAGCCTCAGCGGCCTCACGCTCGATCCGCATGGGACGCTGGACGATCAACGCTTCGACGCGGTGATCCTGCCCACGCTCTTCGATGACGGCTGCCTCACCGATCCCGATCATCCTGCGCTGCTGAGCCCGGCACAACGGGCCTGGATCCTGGACCAGCATGCCGGCGGCGCGGTCTTCACCACGACCTGCAGCGGTGTCTACCTTCTTGCCGAAACCGGACTCCTGAATGGACACGCAGCGGCCATGAACACCCTCTACGCCGCGGCCCTGGCCGAACGCTATCCGGACGTCGCCGTCCAGACGCGGCGTCCGCTCGTCGTCTCCGGCCCTGCACGGAATTTCGTGACGGGCGGTGACTCGATCTATTCCGCCGACGTGAGCCTCTTCAACATCGCGCGGTTCATGGGGCCCGATCTCGCGCTGCGCTATGCACGGCTCTACGGCAAGACCTGGACGGAGGCGTTGCACGACCACACCGAACCCGGGACCGCGCCGGACGCACCGCAGGACAGGATGATGGACCTCGCCCGCAGCTTCATCCTCGGCCATCTGAGCGAACCGGGCGTGGTGGGGGCGGCCGCCGAACTGGCCAATGTCAGCCCGCGCACCTTCTCGCGCCGCTTCCGGCGCGCCATCGGCCGGGACCCGCGCAGCTATGTCACCGACATGCGGATGGCACGCGCCCGCGATCTGCTTGCCCGCAGCCGGATGCCGATCGAGGACATCGCGCACCGCCTCGGCTATGCCGACCGCACCAGCTTCACCAAGACGTTCCGGGCCCGCAACGGTCTGCCGCCAGCGGAATACCGGATGCGATTCCAGGGCGCAGCAGGCCTGTCGCCCGAGGCCTGAGGGTCGGCGGGCGGGCGTCTTTCGCGGCACGCGAAACAGAGCCGCCCGGCGACCGCCGCTGGCGCATCAGGATCCCGCCCGGGAGACCTCCAGCAACGTCAGATGCGTATCGCCATAGGGTCGGTGTTCCAGAAGGTCGAAGCCCACGGGCGCCGTTTGGGCCGCGTCCTCCTCCCAGACGATGAACGCATCCGGAGCCAGCCAACCGCCATCCCGCGCCGCCTTCAGTGCCAGCGCACCCAGCCCCTGGCCGTAGGGCGGATCGAGAAAGACGAGATCGAACGCTTCGGGCGCCCGTCCCAACCGGGTCGCGTCGCTCCCCAACATCCGCGCCCGATCACCGACGCCGAGCGTCTCGATATTCTGCGCGATCAACCGTTGCCCGACACGCCCGTTCTCGACGAAGACCGCCTCCGTCGCGCCGCGCGACAATGCCTCGAGCCCCAGCGCACCGGTCCCGGCGAAAAGGTCCAGAACGTGCAATCCGCCAAAGTCCAGTCGCGACGCGAGCAGGCTGAACAGGCTCTCGCGCACCCGATCCGGCGTCGGGCGCAGATGGGCCTTGGTATCTCCCTTGCCCAGCGCCGCCAATCGCCGGCCGCGAAATTCGCCCGCGATGATCCTCACGTGCTCAGCAGTGCCCTCAGGTCGGTCGCCGGATCGGCCACCGCCGCCGGATCGGGCGACTTGCCCCCCTCGATGAGCCGCTTGCCGACCATGTAGCCGCGCGCATCGTTCATCGCATCAACCGCCAGCAACTCGTCGCCGCGGTAATACCAGTAGGACATCGTGCCCCCTTCGCCCGGACGGGTCACCACGTGATCGTAATCCGCGTTCAACCCCGCGATCTGCAGCTTCACATCGTACTGGTCCGACCAGAACCAGGGCCTGGCCACGTAGTCTTCGCCAGCACCGAGGATGTTGCGCGCCACGAGTTCCGCCTGGTCGATGGCATTGGGCACGCTTTCGAGCCGGATGCGTCGCCCGCGATAGGGGAAGGAGGTGCAATCGCCTGCGGCCCAGACATGCGGTGCACTGGTGCAACCCCGGGCGTCGGTGCGAATTCCGTTCTCGACCGCGATTCCCGCGGCCTCGGCCAGTGTGGTCTCAGGATCGATGCCGACGCCCACGACGACGAAATCGACCTCCAGACTGCTGCCATCGCTCAGTTCGGCACCGTCGACCGCGCCCGTGCCGGTCAGCCGTTTGAGCCCCACGCCCTCGCGGATATCGACCCCATGCGCGCGGTGCAACGTCCGGAAGTAGTCGCTTGTTTCCGGTGCTGCGACCCGCTGCAGGATACGGTCGGCCATCTCCACCAGCGTGACCTGCAGGCCCTTCTTCGAGGCGACCGCCGCCGCCTCCAGCCCGATATAGCCGCCGCCCACGATCAGAACGCGGGCCCCTTCGGTGAAACGCGGCGCCATCGCATCCACATCCGCCAATCCGCGCACGGTGAACACTCCGTCGAGATCGCCGCCGATGGAGGCCGGCAGGCGGCGCGGCACCGAACCAGTCGCCAGCACGAGATCGTCGTAGCCCAGCACCTCGTCGTCGAGGGTGACGGTCTGCGCTTCGGTGTCGATGCCCGTGGCCCGCGCGCCGAGCTGCAACTCGATGTTCTGCTCCTCGTAGAAATTCTCCGGCCGCAGGTAGAGCCGCTCCACCGACATCTCGCCCAGCAGATAAGCCTTGCTGAGCGGTGGACGCTGGTACGGGATCACCGGCTCCGCGCCGATCAGCGTGATGCCACCATCGAACCCCTCGCTGCGCAGTTTGGCCACGCATGAGGCACCCGCCTGACCCGCCCCGATCACGATGACATGCGTCATTCCCGCACCTTTCCGCTGGCCGCCCCCGGCGCGGCACCGTATATCCGGGCATGACCGGATTGCAATGCCAGAGAGAGGGATGAAAATGGTGATTTCGACAGGAGACAAGCTGCCCGATGCGACATTGGTCCGCATGGGAAATGACGGGCCGGAATCGGTGGCGCTGGCCGATCTTCTCAAGGGCCGCAAGGTGGTGATCTTTGCCGTGCCCGGCGCCTTTACCCCCACATGCCATTCCGCACATGTGCCGAGTTTCATCCGCACCAAGGACCAGTTCGCGGCCAAGGGCGTGGACGAGATCATCTGCATCTCGGTCAACGACCCCTTCGTGATGAAGGCCTGGGGCGAGGCGACGGGCGCCAACAGCGCGGGGATCACCATGCTGGGCGATCCCGACAGCAGCTTTACCAAGGCAATCGGCATGGAATTCGACGCGCCGCCCGCCGGGCTGATGGCGCGTTCCAAGCGCTATGCCATGGTGGTCGATGACGGCACGGTCACGGTCTTCCAGGCGGAGGAAAGCCCGGGCGTCTGCGAGGTTTCGGGCGGCGAGGCGCTGCTGGAAGCCGTCTGACGGGATCTGAGTTCGGGGCGGGCTGTTGCGCCCGCCTCAGTCCGCCTGATCCTGCCGGTCCTCCGGCTCCGCCTCCGCGCGGACCAGTGTTCGGGTCGGGAACGGGATATCGATGCCATTGGCGTCGAAGGCTTCCTTGACCTTGCGCTTGATGTCGGCCTGGTAGCCGAAATAGTCGTCCGCACTCACCCAGGCCCGGACGAGAAAATCGACCGAACTATCGCCCAGGTTGTTGACCTGAAGGAACATCTCCTTGTCGGTGTCCGTGCGCGGATCACCCTCGATGACCTCGCGGATCACCCGTTCGGCCGCCGCAAGGTCGACCCCGTAGCCCACGCCGAAGGTCCATTGCGCCCGCCGCTGCGGGTAACTGGAATAGTTCTCGATCACGTTGCCCCAGACGTCCGAATTGGGGATGATGATCTGCACGTTCCCCAGATCCGCCAGTTCG
Source organism: uncultured Aliishimia sp. (assembly GCA_965369035.1). GTDB lineage: Bacteria > Pseudomonadota > Alphaproteobacteria > Rhodobacterales > Rhodobacteraceae > Aliishimia. Next base: position 19,856 of record CBDUPF010000016.1, on the reverse strand, counting down.
GTGTAGTTGAGCGTGATGTCCTTCACCGTGCCCATCTTGCCCGCGACCTCGACGAAATCGCCGATCTTGAGCGGGCGGAACAGGATGATCATCACGCCGGCCGCGACATTCGACAGGGTGCCCTGCAACGCGAGACCGATGGCCAGTCCGGCCGCACCGATCGCAGCCACGATGGAGGTCGTGCGGACCCCGAAGGTGTTGAGCACGATCAGCACGACGAAGGCGAGCACCGTGTAGCGGACGATCGAGCCCAGGAAATTGAACAGCGTATTGTCCAGATGCGCGTAGGCCAGTCCGATGCGCGTCACCTTCCGACCGGCCCAGGAGGCGACCACCCAGCCGATCATCAGAAGCACGATGGCGGACAGCACCGATCCCGCTGCGGAAAGCAGGAATTCCACCGTCAACAGATCGCCGATGGTGGTGTCCTGCCAGATCTCGGTCCGGAGAATTTCGTCCATGATCACCCCGCGAGCGCGTCCATCTTGCGAGCGAGCTTCGCGTCCAGCGCCGACAGCCCGTCCACGTCATGGGTGCACAGCGTCACATCCACGGTCTTGTAGACGTTGAACCACTCCGGATGGTGGTTCCATTTCTCCGCCCAGATTGCCACGCGGGTCATCCAGCCGAAGGCCTCGACGAAGTTCTCGAACTGGAACCGCTTGTGGATCGCGTCGCGCCCTTCGACCAGTTCCCAGCCGGTCTCGAAAAGCGGGGCCAGAAGCGGTCCGCGGGTTTCTTCGCTGAGTTTCTCGCTCATTGCTGTTCCTCCACCTGGATCTTGCGGAACGGGCCGTAGCTGGTGAGGATCTCGATCTCCTCCTCCACCGCGGACCGCTCCGACTCGAGATATTGCGCGATCGCGCGGGCAAAACCCGGATCGCCCACCCAATGCAGCGAATGGCAGGGCGTCGGCAGATACCCGCGCGCCAGCTTGTGATCGCCCTGCGCGCCGGCCTCCACCCGAGACAGCCCGTGAGCGATCGCGTAGTCGATTGCCTGATAATAGCACAACTCGAAATGCAGGCAGGGATGATGTTCGACGCAGCCCCAGTAGCGGCCGTAGATCGTCTCCCGCCCGATGAAATTGAGTGCGCCGGCGACATGGCGGCCGTCGCGTTCGGCCAGCACCAGCACCACGTCGTCGCGCATCCGTTCCTGCACCAGGTCGAAGAAGGCGCGCGTCAGATACGGCATCCCCCATTTGCGCGAGCCGGTATCCTGATAGAATTCCCAGAACGCGTCCCAATGTTCGGGCCGCAGATCGGTCCCCGAAAGCGTCACGATCTCTCCGCCGAAGCCCTGCGCCTCGCGGCGTTCCTTGCGGATGTTCTTGCGCTTGCGCGAATTGAGGGAGGCCAGGAAGGCGTCGAAATCGGCGTAGCCGTGGTTCAGCCAGTGATACTGCTGCGACGTGCGGTGCATCAGACCCATGTCCGTCCCCCGTTCCGCCTCCGCTTGGGTGCAGAAGGTGGCGTGGATGGTGCTGATTCCGTTTCTTTCGGCCAGTTGCACCGCGCCCTGCACCAAGGCCTGAAATCCCACCTCCTCGAACCCCGGCCGGGTCAGGAACCGCCGTCCGGTCGCCGGCGTGAACGGGACCGCAATCTGCAGTTTGGGATAATAACGCCCGCCTGCCCGCTCGTAGGCATGGGCCCAGTTGTGGTCGAAGATGTATTCGCCCTGGCTGTGACTTTTCGCATACATCGGCGCCACGGCGATGATCTCCCCCTCCACCCGCGCGACCAGCGGCTGCGGTTGCCATCCGGTGCCCGCGCCGACAGAGCCGCTCTCCTCCAGCGCGCGCAGGAACCGGTAGGTGGTGAACGGATCGCGGGGCCGGCCGCCATCCACTGACTCAGGACAGGCGCAGGCATCCCAGTCGGACGCCGCGATGCTGCCCAGTCCGGGCAGCAGTTCGATCTGGATTTCCTGCGTGGTCATCGGGTTATCTTGCGTTCCTTCGTCCGCAATCTGGCCCCGCAGCGCAAGGGATCAAGTGCGGCGGTCGGGCAGGTAACCTTCGAAGGTGATGTTTTGCGCAACCTGCCGCGCGCGTGCCTCCTCTTGCGCCGATCGGATCGTCCAGCAAAGGACGTCGGCACCGGTGGCCTTGAGCTCGGCCACCCGGTCGCGCCCCAGATCGTTGGCCTGATGGCTGATGAAGCTGGCGCCGACGCGGTCATAGTCGGGAATTTCGCGCAGCCGCGCGCAGGCGTCGTCGGTCAGCGGCCAGTCGGCGGGATCGTAGGACCCGGTCGTCAGCCCGCGCGGGGTATCCGGACACAGCTCGCCCAGAAAGGCCACGGAATGCGGGTTGAAGGACATGAGCGCCACCGGCCCATCGTAGGCTTCCACAGCCTGCGCGACGGCGGCCTCGAGCGGGCCGACATTGGGCCCCATGCCGCCGTCCTGGTCCTTGACCTCGATCAGCACCGGCACCCGGCCCGCGACCAGCGCCAGCACCGCCGGCAGGTCCGGGATGCCCTCGTCCCCGCCCTTGAGCGGGATCGCGCGCAGGTCTGCCGCGCTGCGCTGGCGAACGGCACCGGTGACACCGGTCAGCCGGTCGAGCGCGTAGTCGTGGAACACCATCGCCGCGCCGTCCGCACTGAGCTGGACGTCGATCTCGATGCCGAACCCGGCCTCGATGGCGGCACGGGTTCCGGCAAGGCTGTTCTCCGGACGCCCCTTCGCGACATCATGCAGGCTGCGATGGGCCAGCGGCACCTCCAGGAAGGGCGGTGGCAGCCGCGTCATGCGAGTTCGAAGATCCCCTCGATCTCCACCGCGACGCCCAGCGGCAGGGACGCCGCGGAGACGGCGGAGCGCGAATGTCGGCCGGCCTCGCCCAGCGCCTCGACGAGGAAATCGGAGGCGCCGTTGATGACCTTTGGCTGATCGGTGAAATCGGGCGTGGAGTTGACGAAGCCCGTCAGCTTCACCACCCGCACCAGCCGGTCGATGTCGCCGCCGCATGCCGCCTTGACCTGCGCCAGCAGGCTCAGCGCGCAAAGCTTAGCGGCCGCCGCCCCCGCCTCCACGTCGAGATCGGCGCCCAGCTTGCCGGTTACCAGCCCGTCCGCGGTGGTCGAGATCTGACCGGACACGAACAGCAGGTTTCCGGACTGAACATAGGGAATGTAATTCGCGGCTGGCGCAGTGGCCTGCGGCAGTTCGATGCCTTTGTCGGCGAGCCGGGCTGAAATCGACATGGGGTGAAGCTCCTCCTGCACGGGATGGTCGGATTCGCGGGCACGCTAGACCATTTGGCGCGGGGCAGGAAGGCGGGACGAACTGTAACTGCGTGCGCCGCGGGCAGGCCGCATTGGAGAGGCCCGCCCGGCGCAAACAGAAGGCGTGACCGTGATTCAGGTCTCGCGGAACGCGCGGTTGAAGTAGTCCACCAGCGGCTTGGTCAGATAAGCCAGCGGCGAGCGATCCGCGGTGCGGATATAGGCCTCGACCGGCATCCCGGGGATCAGGCTCACGCCCTCACCGAGCCGTTCGAGCTCGCCCGGAGCCAGAACGATTTCCGCCCGGTAATAGGTCGCGCGCGTCGCCTCGTCCTCGAAGGCGTCGGCGGAGACGAGAGACACCTGGCCGAAGAGCTCAGGCGTGGTGCGCTGATCCAGCGCCGAGAACCGCAGGCTGACCTGCTGGCCCACCAGAACCTGGTCGATATGCACCGGCTCCACCTGGGCCGCGATGACCAGCGGACGGTCCTGCGGCACGAGATAGAGCACGGGCTCCGCCGCCTGCAGCACCGAGCGCGGGGTCTGAACCTGCAGGCCGTAGACGATGCCGGAAACCGGTGCGCGGATATCGAGCCGGTCCAGTTCCTCCTTCGTCGCGGCACGCTGCTCGCGCAGTTCCATCTCGTTGTAGCGCATGTCGCGCAGCTGGGTGATGGCATCCTCGCGCCGCTGGGTGATCAGCTGCAGGGCCTCGATCTCGGTCTCCGTGATGCGGGTTTCGGCCTGCGCGCGGTTCGCTGCAAGCTCGCCCAGTTGGCCTCGGAGGCTGGCGGCGTTCCTACGCAGCGCCAGCAGCGTGCCGGCCTGCGCGAGACCGCGATCGAAGAGGCTCTGCTGATTTCCCATCTCCTCCTCGATCAACTCCAGCTGTTCTCTCAGCGATGCCGACTGCGCGTCGATCCCCTCGATCTGGCTGGCGATCTGGGACTGGCGCTTCTCGAGCGCTTCCTGCGCCTTGGCGAGCGATTCGCGTCGCGCGTCGAAAAGGTTGCGCTGGCCCTCCATCAACTCGTTGACTTCCTCGCTCGCGGTGGCGCGGTCCAGCAGTTCTGGCAGGAACGTCACGGTGTCGCGCCCGTCCCGTTCGGCCTCCAGCCGTCCGCGACGCGCGATGATCTCGTAAAGCTGCCCCTCGGTAATCGCCATCTGCGAGGTGAGCCGGGTCGAATCGAGTTCGATCAGCAGGTCGCCGGCCTGCACCACGTCGCCTTCCTTGACATTGATCTTTGCCACCACACCGCCGGTGGGATGCTGCACGACCTGCCGGTTGCGTTCGACCTCTATGCGGCCCGAGGCGATGATGGCGCCCGCGATCTGGGTGCGGACGGCCCAGGTGCCGAAGCCGCCGACCAGAATGGCCAGCCCGAGGAACCCCACGAGCAGCGGCCATCTGGCCGACCATTTGTTTTCCTCGCTCACGTCACGCCTCCCTTGCCGCCCGGAATCGCGGACAGTTGTTCATGGTTGCGCACGGTCGCCTTCAGCACCTCGTCCTTGGGTCCGAACGCCATGCGCATGCCGTTCTCCATCACGAGGAGTGTATCGCATTCCTGGATCGCGTTGGGGCGGTGGGCCATGATGATGACCGATCCCCCCTCTTTCTTGAGCGCGCGAATCGCCATGTTCAGCGCCATGTTACCATCGTTGTCGAGGTTCGAGTTCGGTTCGTCCAGCACCACGATCACCGGATCGTTGTAAAGTGCGCGCGCCAGGCCGATGCGCTGGATCTGGCCGCCCGACAGCCGGCTCTGTCCTTCGCGGATCTGGGTGTCGTAGCCGTTTGGAAGATCGAGGATCATCTGGTGTGCCGCGGCCTTCTGCGCGGCGGCCACCACCTTCGCGTCATCGGGCTTGTCGGCCAGACGCGCGATGTTCTCCGCGATCGTCCCGTCGAAGAGCTGAACGCGCTGAGGCAGATAGCCGATCAGCCCGCCCAGGACCTCGGACTGGTACTGGTCGAGCGCCGCACCGTCGAGCCGGACCCAACCGCCAGCAGGGCGCCAGACCCCGGTGATCGCCCGGGCGAGGCTGGATTTGCCACTGCCCGATGGACCGATCACACCCATGGCCTGCCCCGGCTCGAGCAGGAAGCTGACCGATTTCAGCGCCGCCTGGCGTTCTCCCGGCGGCAGAACCGTCAGGCTCTTTGCCTCCAGTTTGGCGCGGGGACGCGGCAGGGCGGTCCGCGGCTGGGCTGCCGGCACCTCTTCGAGAAGCTCGCAAAGGTTTTGCCAGCCCTTGATTGCACGCTGCACCACGGCCCACTGCCCCACGGCCAGTTCGATGGGCGCGAGCGCCCGGCCCAGCAGGATCGAGCCGGCGATCATCGCCCCCGGCGTCAGCTCGTTCTGCAACACCAGCCACGCGCCAAGGCCCAGCATGGCCGACTGCAGGAAAAGCCGGAGCGATTTGGTCATCGCGCTGAATCCGCCGCCGACATCGGCCGCGGTAATGCCCTCGCGCAGCGCGGCGCCGCGCGCCTGTTGCCAGCGACGGAAGGCCGCACCCTCCATGCCCATGGATTGCAGCATCTCCGCCTCGGTCCGCATCTGGCCGGAAATGCTGCCGGCCTGCATCTCCGCCGCGCCGGATCGCAGATTCGGCCCTCGCGACAGGATCTGGTTGAAGACCGTGATCAGGACCAGCATCGTTCCGCCCAGAACGGCCAACCACCCCATGAGCGGGTGAAACAGGAAGATGCCGGCAAGGAACACGGGCGTCCATGGCATGTCGAAGATCGCCATCAGGACCGGAGCCGTCATCAGCCGCCGAATCGATTCGAGATCCTGCAAACCGCTTTGCGAACGCGCATCGGGCGAGATGGCAGACTTGCGCGTCACCGCCTCGAACACCCGCTTGTCCAGCGCCGACTGGAAACGTGCGCCGGCGCGGCCCATGACCCGCCCTCGCACGAAATCCATCAAACCCATTATTCCGTAAAGGAAAATCACCAGGAGAGAGAGCGCCAGAAGCGTCTCTTCCGACCGCGAGCCGAGCACGCGGTCATAGACCTGCAACATGTAGAGCGGCCCGGTCAGCATCAGTGCGTTCGCGAAGAAGCTGAAAATTCCCACGGCCCAGTAAAGACCGCGATTCTGGCGCCGCGCCGCACGCAGCTCGTCGGCGCCCGATTTATTGCCAATACCTTGCATCAGCGTCTTTCCCCTCGACCCGCCGAAATGCGCGACCGGTCTGGCATTCTTGTGTCATGACTGTCAAATTACCATCGCGCTCCGCCGAATGGCAGTCCGGGGCTGGGCTTTCGACATCGAGATGTTAGGTAAGCCATAAATTCATTAAGCGGGGATTTCCATTGCCACGATCCAAGTCCGGAAGATTTATCGCAACGTTCCGTTGCGGGCTCGTCGCATCGGCGTCGATCCTGTCCGCCTGCTCGGCCGGCATGGATCGCGACCCCGCCGACGGCATACACGATCCTTACGAGACCCGAAACCGCCAGGTGCACGCCTTCAACAAGGAGCTGGACCGTGGCCTGATCCGCCCGGTGGCCGTCGGGTATTCCGCCGCGATGCCGGACGAGTTCGAGGACAGCATAAGCAACTTCGCCACGAATTTCGGCCAGCCCTCGGTCACGGTGAACAGCCTGTTCCAGGGGGATCTGCGCGGCGCCGGCATCTCGGTCTCGCGCTTCCTGATCAATTCCACGCTGGGGCTGGGCGGGCTGTTCGACGTGGCCTCCGATTTCGGGGTTGAGCGGCACGACACGGATTTCGGCGAAACGCTGCACGTCTGGGGTGTGAAGGAAGGGGCCTACGCGGAAGTGCCATTGCTCGGGCCCACGACCACGCGGGATTCGGTGGGCCGGATCGTCGACTTCTTCACCAATCCACTCTCCTACGAACTGGACGACCCGGAAAGGTATTCCGGGACCGTCGCCTCCGTCACGGCGCGAATCGGCGCCCGGGGCCGCTACGCCGAGACGATCGATTCGATTCTCTACGACAGCGCCGACAGCTATGCGCAGACGCGTCTGATCTACCTCCAAAACCGCCGCTTCGAGCTGGGGATCGCGGATGAAAGTGCCGAGATCGACCCGTTCGACCTCGATACCGAAGGATTCTGACCCATGTACCGCCGCGAACTGATGCTGGGCCTGGCTGCCGCAACCACCTTGCCGAAGGCTGCCCTGGCGCTTGACGAGGCCAGCGCGAGGCGCCTGATCGACCAGGTGATCGGCGAGATCAACGCGGTGATCGCCTCCGGCAAGTCGCTCGACGGCATGATCCGCGATTTCGAGCGCATCTTCGCGCGCTACTCGGATACGTCCTATGTTTCGGCCTATGCCATGGGTGTGGACGGAAAGCGCGCATCCGCGGCCCAGAAGCGCGCCTTTTCCGAGGCGTTCCAGTCCTATGTCGCGCGCAAGTACGGCAAGCGGTTCCGCGAATTCATCGGAGGCCGGCTGGAGGTCCGCGGCGTTAAGCGGGTCAAGAAATGGTACGAAGTGGAAACCGTCGCCTATCTGCAGGGCGAAGCGCCGTTCGAGGTCACGTTCCACGTCTCCGACCGGACCGGCAGGGACCTGTTCTTCAACATGTTCATCGAAGGCATCAACCTGCTTCTCACCGAACGCAGCGAAGTGGGCGCGCTGCTCGACCGCAACGGCGGCGATATCGACAGGATGATCGCGGCGCTGCGCCAGGCAGGCTGACGCCCTAGCGGTTCCCGGCGTTGGGCGAGTCCGGCGGGCCGCTCGAACCGCCGGAACTCCGCCCGCCACCAAAGATGTCGTCCAGCACGGATTCGATGATCGACACCGGACCACCCTGGTCACGCCCAAGCGGCACCTCGCCGTACTCCTGATCGAAAAGCCCGCCACCCTCCCGGGGGGTCAGCATCGGCAGAGGCCGGACGGGAAGCCCGTCGTGCACACCGATCATGACCTCGCGCCAGATCTCCGCCGGGAGCCCGCTGCCGGTGACCCCGGTCAACGGGGTGTTGTCGTCATATCCCATCCAGACGCCCGCGACGTAATCCGCAGTGAAACCAATGAACCAGGCATCCCGCGCGGCCTGCGTCGTGCCGGTCTTGCCGGCGATCTCGCGCCCGCCGAACTGCGCACGCGTCCCGGTCCCCTGGGCCACGACCTTTTCCATCATCCAGATCAGCTGCAACGCGGCGTCTTCCTGGATCACGCGCTCGCGGATGCCGCCCGCTGCGGTCATCATCGGGGTGTCGTCGCCCGCCATGCGCAGCTCTTCCAGCCCGTAGGGCGTCACCGCAGACCCACCGTTCAGGATGCCGGCATAGGCCCCCGTCATCTCCAGCAGCGTGCTTTCGGATGCGCCCAGAGCCAGCGCCGGCCCCGCGGCCAAGTCGCTCTCGATGCCGAATTCGCTGGCGACGCGGCGCACAAGTTCGCGGCCCACGGATTCGGACACCTTCACCGCGGGTACGTTCAGCGACCTTTGCAGCGCCTCCGTCAGCGTGACCTGTCCGCTGTAGTTGCGGCTGTAGTTTTCCGGGCACCACTGTCCGGAGCCCGGGACGTTCATGCAGAACGGCTCATCCACGATCGTGTCGAGCGGCCCGTAGCCGAGATCGAGCGCGGCGGCGTAGATGAAGGGCTTGAAGGCCGACCCGGTCTGCCGCTTGGCCTGGGTCGCGCGGTTGAAGGCGCCCGCCGCATTGGTCTTGCGGCCGCCGACCATGGCCCGCACGGCGCCATCGGCGCTCATCACCACCACAGCGGCCTGCGCGTCGGACCCATCGCGCACCTTCTCGTCGAACACCTTCGTCAGGCCCGCCTCGGCGGCCTTCTGGATGCGTTGGTCGAGCGTGGTGCGGATGAACACGTCGGAATTGGAGGTGCGGGTAAAGAATTCCGGCCCGCTCGACATCACCCAGTCCGCGAAGTAACCGCCGGATTCCGCCTCCGCCGCTTCTGACAGGGTGGCCGGATTGGCCTGCCACTTCTTCTCTTCCGCCTCCGTCAGATAACCCTCCTCGCGCATCAGCCGCAGCACGGTGGCGGCCCGTTCCTGCGAGCGGTCGAGCTGGTTGGTCGGCGAATAGACCGACGGCGCAGTGAGCAGCCCTGCCAGCATCGCGGCCTCTGCCGGGTTGGCCGCATTCGCCGGCTTGCCGAAATACCGTTGCATCGCCGCTTCGGCACCATAGGCCCCGCCACCGAAATAGGCGCGGTTGAGATAGATCGAGAGGATCTCGTCCTTGGTGTACTTGAGCTCCATCGCCAGCGCATAAAGCGCCTCTTCGGCCTTGCGCTGGATCGACCCGCGGCGGCAGTGGTTGATGTATTCGGCCTCGTCCTCCCATTCCGTCGGATCGTAGGCGAGCCCGAGGCAGAGCAGTTTTGCCGTCTGCTGCGTGATGGTCGACCCCCCGTGACCCGAGAGCGGCCCGCGCCCTTCGGACAGGTTGATGCGCACCGCGCTGGCGACCCCGCGGATGCTCACCCCGATGTGGTTGTAGAACCGCCGATCCTCGGTCGCGATCACGGCGTTCTTGAGATGCGGGCTGATGCTGTCTGCCGTGACCGCGCCGCCATACTGGTCGCCGCGCCAGGCAAAGACCTCGCCGTCGCGGTCCATGAGCGTGACCGACCCGCGGGCCCGTCCGTCCAGCACCTTCTCGACCGGCGGCAGCGTGGTAAATTCGTAGCCCACCAGCAGCGCGAGGATCAGGAGACCGATCAGGGCCACGCGCGACACGACCACCCAGATCAGCCGCAGGACCCAGCGGATGATGCCTCCGAAGAATCCGCGAATGCCGCCCCTGCGCGCGCTGGTGCGGCGGGTGCGTGTGGTCTTGCGAGGCTTGCGCGGTGTCTTGGAGCCGGTCCCCGACTTCTTCGAAGGACGCTTGTCCGCAACCAGCGTTTTACGCCTGCGGGATGAATCAGTCATTCAGGAACCCTGCCCGGCCTGTTCTTTGACGCAACCTAACCAGTCGACCACCCGATGTTTAGTGCGGGAGTCTCCGAAAGTCAGTTTTCTAAACGCACAAATTTCATGCACAATCTCATTTTTGCATATTTTTTGGGCTGAAATCGCTGCATGACGCCGCGTTTCCGCCCGCCACTCTCCCCAATACGCCGGCCAATTGGTTTTTGTGCAACTGCAAAACGCAGCTTGCATGCCGAGACAAAGGGGAACGTGGTGAAACTCATCATAGCAACAATCAAGCCGTTCAAGCTCGAGGAGGTGCGCGAGGCGCTGACCGACGCGGGCGTGCGGGGAATGATGGTGACCGAGATCAAGGGGTTCGGCTCACAGTCCGGCCACACGGAAATCTACCGTGGCGCCGAGTATGCCGTGAACTTCGTGCCGAAGGTCAAGGTCGAGGTCGTGGTGCCCGCCTCCATGACCGACCAGATCGTCGAGACAATCACCAAGACCGCCCAGACCGGAAAGATCGGCGACGGCAAGATCTTCGTGCTCGACGTCGAACAGGCCGTTCGCGTGCGCACGGGCGAAACCAACGAAGACGCGCTGTGACATCGCGCGGGAAAAGGGGACCTGAATCCATGAAATCACTAAAGTCATTGACCACCGCCGCAGCGATTGCGCTGTTGCCGGTGGCCGCGCTGGCGCAGGACGCGGAAGCCGCTGCAGCGCCGGACGTCAACCCGTATATCTTCACCACGCTGCTGTTCCTGATCGGCGGGTTCCTGGTGTTCTGGATGGCCGCCGGCTTCTCCATGTTGGAGGCCGGTCTGGTGCGGTCCAAGAACGTGACCATGCAGCTGACCAAGAACATCTCGCTCTTTTCCATCGCTGCGATCATGTACTGGCTGATCGGCTTCAATCTGATGTATCCCGGCGACGACTGGACCATCGCGGGCTGGGTGGGCATCATCCTCTCGCCGACCTCGCTGGAGCCTGTGGGACTGGCCGCGGCGGACGCCTCTCTCGACTATGCGTCCGTGGGCTCGGACTTCTTCTTCCAGCTCATGTTCTGTGCGACGACCGCATCCATCGTGTCGGGCACGTTGGCCGAGCGGATCAAGCTCTGGCCCTTCCTGATCTTCGTGGCGATCCTGACCGGCATCATCTACCCGATCGAAGCGTCCTGGCAGTGGGGTGCCGGCTGGCTTTCCGAAGCGGGCTTCAACGACTTCGCAGGCTCCACGCTGGTGCACGCTGCCGGCGGCTGGGCAGCGCTTGCGGGCGCCTTGGTGCTCGGCCCGCGTCTGGGCAAGTTCGGCAAGGACGGCAAGGTGCACCCGATCCCGGGGTCCAACCTCGCGCTCGCCACGCTCGGCACGTTCATCCTGTGGCTCGGCTGGTTCGGCTTCAACGGCGGCTCGCAGCTTGCCATGGGCACGGTGGGTGACGTGACGGACGTGAGCCGCATCTTCGCCAACACCAACATGGCCGCCGCCGCGGGCGCCGTGGCCGCGCTGATCCTCAGCCAGTTGCTGTACCGCAAGCCGGACCTCACCATGGTGCTGAACGGCGCGCTGGCCGGCCTCGTGTCGATCACCGCGGGCCCGCTCGATCCGTCGCTTTTCGGCGCGCTCTGGATCGGGGCAATCGGTGGCGTGATCGTCGTGCTGACCGTTCCGATGCTCGACAGGCTGAAGATCGACGATGTCGTCGGTGCCATCCCGGTCCACCTCATCGCGGGTATCTGGGGCACGCTGGCGGTTCCGTTCTACACCGACGGCGCCAGCTTCGGCGCACAGATCACCGGCATCCTGGCCATCGGCGTCTTCACCTTCGTGGTCAGCCTGGTGGTCTGGTACATCCTCAAGGCCGTCATGGGCATCCGCGTCGGCGAAGAGGAAGAAATCAACGGGCTCGACATGTCGGAACTGGGCATGGAAGCGTACCCGGAATTCGCGAAAGGCTGAAGATCCTCCCTCTCGGCTGAACCTGCCCGGGCGTTCGCGCCCGGGCTTTTTTGTTCGCGGGACGCGCAGCGGACCCTGCACCTTGCCGCCCGCCATGCCAAAGCACGAAGGCGCCGACGAGGCGTTCGGACATCTCGGAGCGGCAGCCCATCCGCAAGGGCCGCCACCGGGGTGGCGAACATCCAGGAATCCGCCCCCGCGCGGAGGTCCGATGTCCGCTGAAGATCACGTGAAGGCGCGCACCGGCCCCGGAGGTCAGGGGCCGACAAATGTCGACCTCGCCAAATCCACCAGAGATGGTAGGACTCCGCCCGGGAGGACACCAACATGACAGATCTCAAGACAGCCTGCGACACGGTCCTGGCTCACGTCACCGAAACCGACCCGCGCGTGCCCGGCGTCGTCGCCATGGTCACCGACCGGGAGCGCGACATCTACTCCGGCACGGCCGGCGACCGGCGGTTGGGCGGCGACCCGATGACCGAAGATACGGTCTTTGCGATCTTTTCCACCACGAAGGCGATCGGCGGCACGGCCGTCATGCAATGCGTGGAGGAGGGTCTGCTCGACCTAGATGCACCGGCGATGGAGTACGCGCCCGACATCGCCGCGCTGGAGGTTCTGACCGGGTTCGACGCGAACGGAGCCCCGCAGACCCGTCCGCCCAGAACGCCGATCACCACCCGGCAATTGATGCTGCACACGGCGGGTTTCGGCTATGATTTCTTCAACGAGACCTACAACCGCCTCGCCAGGGAACACGGCCAGCCCGGCGTGATCACCGGGTCCAAAGCGGCACTGATGACGCCGCTCCTGTTCGATCCGGGCGACAAGTGGGAGTATGGCTCCAACATCGACTGGGCCGGGCAGGTGGTCGAAGGCATCCGCGGCAAACGGCTGTCGGAGGTGCTGCGCGAACGCGTGTTCGAACCGCTCGGCATGCACGATACCGCCTTCACCCGCAGCGACGACATGAAGGCGCGCACCGCGACGATCCACGCCCGCGGCGGCGACGGCTCCCTCTCTCCGATGGACGACTTCGCCCTGCCTGACGCCCCGGAGATCGACATGGCGGGCCACGGGCTCTATGGCACCGTCCCGGACTACATGAAGTTCATCCGCATGTGGCTCAATGACGGCGACGGTCCCAACGGCCGCGTGCTGAAGCCCGAAACGGTGGAGATGGCCGTGGCCAACGGGCTGGAGCCGCACCAGAAGGTGGTGAAACTGCCCGGCGTGGTCCCGTCGGCATCGAACGACGCGGAATTCTTTCCAGGCCTGAAGAAATCCTGGTCCTACACCTTCATGGTCAATGACGAGGTTGCGCCCACCGGCCGGCCCGCGGGCTCGATCGGCTGGGCCGGGCTGGCCAACTGCTACTTCTGGATCGACCGCAAGACCGGCATCGGCGGCTACTGGGCCACGCAGGTCCTGCCGTTTGCCGATACGGTGTCCTTCGGCGGCTTCATGGAGTTCGAGACGGCAACGTATCGCAGCCTCGTTTCTTCCAAAGCAGCCTGAGCCCAACGCGGACACCGGCGCGGGGTTCAAGCCCGCGCCGGCACCCAGTCAGATCCCGCAGTCGATGATTGCGCGGGCCAGGATCGGCACCGTCCGCTTGTTCAGCCCCGCGATATTCATGCGGCTGTCGCCCACCATGTAGATCCCGTGATCCTTGCGCAGCTTTTCCACCATCTCCGCACTCGTCCCGAGACGCGAAAACATGCCGCGATGCTGGGCAAGGAAGCCGAAGCGGTCGGATCCGGAAAGCTCCCGCAATTCACTCGCCAACTGCTTGCGCAGTTCCAGCATTGACAGCCTCACCGCTTCCAGTTCGCTTTCCCAGTCGGCGCGCAAAGCCGGATCGTTGAGGACCATCGTCACCACCCGCGCGCCGTGATCGGGCGGGAAGGAGTAGTTCTGACGGTTGAGATAGTTGAGGTTGCCCTGGTTGACGCCGCGCGCGCCCGCATCCTGCGACACCAGCATCAGGATGCCCGTCCGCTCGCGATAGACGCCGAAATTCTTGGAGCAACTGGCGGCGATCAGCAGTTCGGGCAGCGACGACGCAAGCTTGCGTGTCGCGGCTGCGTCCTCGTCCAGACCGTCGCCGAACCCCTGGTAGGCGATGTCGACCATCGCCGTCGCACCGGTCTTCTGCAGTGACGCGATCACCGCGTCCCATTCCGCGGAATTCAGATTTGCCCCCGTGGGGTTGTGGCAGCAGCCGTGCACCAGGACAACGTCGTCGGGTCCGGCCCCGGCAATGTCCTCCAGCATGCCCGTCACGTCCACGCCGCCGGTTTCGGAATCGAAATACCGGTATGGCACCACCGTCATCCCCAGGTATTTCAGGATCGACAGGTGGTTGGGCCAGGTCGGATCGGAGACGAAGATACGCGCGTTCGGGCGGGCCATCCGGATGAGCTCGAACGCCTGCCGGCACGCGCCGGTCCCTCCGGGTGTCGCCACGGCGGAGACGGTGTCGCGCGGGACGGCCCCGGCGAGCACCAGATCGATCATCGCATCTCCGAAGGCCGGGTCGCCCGCAAGCCCGGTGTAGGCCTTGGTGTCCTGCTCCTCCCAGAGCTTCTTCTCCGCCGCTTTCACGGCCTTCATGACCGGTGTGCGGCCCTCCGCATCCTTGTAGACGCCAACGCCCAGGTCGATCTTCGACTCGCGCGGATCGTCCTTGAAGAGCTGCATCAGCATCAGGATCTTGTCGGCGGGTTGCTCCTTGAGCGTTTCGAACATCACGCGTCTCCTGTGGCGAGGGGAAGGGTCGGGAACTGGCCCCATTCGGCCCAGGACCCGTCGTAAAGCGACCAGTCGGTCTTGCCGATCCGCTCCAGCGCGAGCGAGATCACCGCAGCCGTCACACCCGACCCGCAGGTCGTGATGACCGGGCGCGACAGGTCGACGCCTGCCGCCTCGAATTCGGCGCGGAGCGCATCGGGCGACTTCATGGTCTGATCTTCGTTCAACAGCTGGCCGAACGGCAGGTTTTTCGATCCCGGGATATGACCGCTGCGCAGACCCTCTCGCGGCTCCGGCGCCTCCCCGCGGAAGCGGGCGGCCGAACGCGCGTCGACGATCTGCGCGTCGTTCAGTTTTGCGGCCTGGCTCACCTGGGTCACGTCCCGCACGAGGTGGTTCTGCACACGCACGTACATGTGGCGGTCCCGGATCATCGGATCGAGGTCTTCGACCGGGCGCCCTTCGGCGACCCATTTCGGAAACCCGCCGTCAAGTACCGCCACGTCGGCATGGCCCATGAGCTTGAAAAGCCACCAGACCCGCGCCGACGAGACGATCCCGGCCCCGTCATAGACTACGACCTGGTGGCCGTCGCCCACGCCCATCGCGCGCATCCGGCTGATGAACTTCTCCGGCGGCGGGGCCATGTGCGGCAGGTCCGAACGGTGATCCGCGATATCGTCGATGTCGAAGAACCGGGCGTTCGGGATATGCCCCGCATCATACTCCGCACGAGGGTCGCGCCCAGCTTCGGGCAGATACAACGACCCGTCGAGCACACGCAGGTCCGGGTTGCCCAGATGCTCCGCCAGCCATCCGGTGGACACCAGTGTCTTCGGATCGTCGGTCATGAGTGTCCCCCAAGCAAGATCGTGACAGGTTGGGACTGATTAAGCGCGCAGGGATAGCAACGCAAGGGCGGGAACCAATGCGGGGCTTGATCGCCAAGGCCCGGACACGCATCATGTACGCCAGAGACGGAGATGGATCGGATGGCAGGTGGCTGGACGCGCGACGGCGCGGTGCAGGAACAGATCGAGGCGAGCATCCAGGACGAGCTGGCGCGCATCCGGCGTCCGGAAAAGGACCGGCCGAGCCGCACCCATTGCATCGACTGCGAGGAACCGATCCCCGAGGCGCGCCGACGCGCGGTTCCCGGCGTCACGCTCTGCATCGACTGCCAGCAGGAACGCGACCAGGCATTTCGCCCAAAGGGCGGAATCAATCGTCGCGGCAGCAAGGACAGCCAGCTGAAGTGAACGCGGGCCGAGGTATGGAATACCTTACAGCCCCGAGTAGTGACTTTGGGCCAAATCGCTGTTAATTTGACTTAAATTTCAGTTAACCGTGCGACAGCCCTGAAGGGAGGTCAGGCGCGACGCACGCAGTCGGCTTCGGCCCTTTTCGGCTGCGGCAATTTTGACACCGCCAATCCTCGTCAGCATTCATATTCAAGGACCCCGCATCATGAGCAATTCCACCAACCGCGACGGAGATGTCTCGAAGCTGCACCCGGCGATCCGCGACAAGGTCATTGCAATCCGCGACCAGCTTCAGAAGGAGAAGATCCCCTTCGAGGTGTTCGAGGCCTTCCGGACGCCGGAACGCCAGGCCAACCTCTGGGCCAAGGGACGCACCAAGCCGGGACCGAAGGTGACCTGGGTCGGCCCGTGGAAGTCGATCCACCAGTACGGCCTTGCAGTCGACATGGTGCTGAAGATCGACGGCAGGTGGAGTTGGGACGACCAGGGGGCGGAGGCCAAGTACTGGACCCGCATGCACGAGATCGCCAAGCAGCACGGGATGACACCGCTCTTCAATGCCAGCGGGCAGCTTATCGAAAAGCCGCACATCCAGCTCATGGGGATGTCGAGCAGCGAGCTCTACCAGGGCAACTATCCCCAGGGCGGCGATGCGGCTTGGGCAGAACATCTGGGCGAGTTGATCGACAACTGGTCCGGATCGGTCCCCGCGCCGCCGAAGCCGCCGAGCGCACCGCAACGCCCCCCGCTCGACCCCGCGCTCATCGAAGAGCTGGAGAAGGAGGCTATGGATGTCGACATCCCCGATCTCTCCCCCGTGAACGAAACCGCCATCGACGCGGCGCAGGCCGACGCGCGGTTCCAGAAGCTGCACGGGTTTATCAAGAAATGGGAAGGCGGATTCGTCAACAACCCGCATGACAACGGCGGCGCGACGAACATGGGCATTACCCAGGCGACACTTGCCGCCTGGCGCAAGAAGGAATGCACGGTCGATGACGTGCGCAACCTCTCGCGGGCCGAGGCAGACGCGATCCTGCGCGCCAACTATTATGACCTGTGCCGTTGTGGCGAGATGCCGGAACGCACGGCAATGGTCGTCTACAACGGGGCGGTGCTGCATGGGCCCAAACGGTCGATCGAGTTCCTGCAGAAGGCGTTCAACAATCTCGGGATGACCGCCGATGGCGCGCCGCTCGAAGAAGACGGGCTCATCGGACCCAAGACGATCGCGGGAGCCAAGCAGACGGACCCCACGATCCTCGCGGAGGCCTACATGAACGTGCAGGACGCGTTTTTCCGCGCGCACGAGGATTTCGAACATTTCGGCGTGGGGTGGCTGAACCGTCTCGCGTCGCTCAGGGAATTCGTTGAAACATTGCCACAAGGAGCGGGCCCGCGCCCGAAGACGGTCATGAAAGTTCGCGACAGCATGCTGGACCTGGATCTGGACGACGTCCTGGGTGCCGCAGTCACCGGCGTGAAATCGGGCGATCCGAAACGCGCGCTGGCCACGCTCCTGGCCGAACGGCTTCTGGAGCAGGACGAAGACGACACCGCGCGTGCCCAGCGCGCCAAGATGATCGCGCGTGCGCTCCTCGGTCAGAAACTCGATATCCCGGCGCTCGAACTCGACGTAAAGAAGCCGCTGACCCCGGTCAACGCAGCGCTGGGCGAGGGTATCGGACGTTTCCTCGACGGCAAGAAATCGGTCATCGGCGTGGTCGGCATCCTGCTGACCGTGCTCGTGCCGAATGTCGGGCTGACCGGAGCCCTGGTGCAGTTCGTGTCGAGCAACTACTCGGAAATCCTGACGGTTCTGGCGACCTTCACCGGTTGGGGCTTCCTGGGCAAGATCGACAAGGCGATCCGCGAGGAGAAGATATAGCCCGCGCCTAAGGTTTCGGTTCTACCTGGTGTCGTCGGCCCGTCCCCATCGGCCGGCCGTAACCGGGCGATGCCTCAGCTATGCTCCTTGAGCAACCGCTGCTTCTGACGGCTCCAATCGCGTTTCGCCGCCGTTTCCCGCTTGTCGTGCAGCTTCTTGCCCTTGGCGATGCCGATCTTCACCTTCGCGACGCCGCGGTGGTTGAAATAAATCACCAGGGGCACCAGCGTCATGCCCTTGCGCTGTGTCGCGTTCCAGAGCCGAGCGAGTTCCTTGCGCGACACCAGGAGCTTGCGGCGCCGACGCTCATCATGGCCGAAGGTCTTGGCCTGCTTGTAGGGCGCGATGTAGGAGTTGGTCAGCCACAGCTCCCCATCCTCCACTGACGCGTAGCTTTCGGCGATGTTGCCCCCCGTCGCGCGCAGGGATTTCACCTCCGACCCCTCGAGCACGATCCCGCATTCGAGATCCTCCTCGATCGCGTAATCGAAGCGGGCGCGGCGGTTCTCCGCGATCACCTTGTAATTGGGGTTCTGTGTCTCCTTGGCCATGAAGGGGAGGTAAGGCGGCACGCGCGGGCATGCAAGCGCCGATACATGCTGTCACGCCTTGCCTGTCCCCGGGACGCACGGCAAACTGGTACCCAACAAGAGCAGGGAGCAGGCAATGCAACTCACCAGACGGGTTTTCGGGCTGTGCGTCGGCGCGGCGGCGCTGTCGGGATGCGGCGGGCTGCCGCCGATCGGCACCGGCGGGGGGTCGGCGTCACGCACGACGTGGCGCGCGGTCCCAAATGCCGGGTTCGACGCCTGGGTCGCGGCGTTTCGAGGTCGGGCGGCAGCGGCTGGCGTCTCGCAGTCAGCCATCTCCCGGGGGTTGAGCGGGGTGGGATATCTGCCCGACGTGATCGAGCGCGACCGCAACCAGACCGAGTTCAAGCGGTCGTTGCAGGATTACCTGGCCATAGCGGCCTCCGACGAACGGGTGGCCACGGGGCGAGCTCGGATGCGCAGCCACGGCGCGACGCTGGCGGCGATCGAGGCCCGCTACGGCGTCGAGGCGCGCGTCGTCTGCGCGATCTGGGGGCTCGAGAGCCGCTATGGCGAGCGGCGCGGCGATGCGCCCGTGATCTCCGCGCTGGCCACGCTGGCCTATGACGGGCGTCGCGGCCGGTTCTTCGAACAGCAACTGGTGGCCGCCCTCAAGATCATTCAGGACGGCGACACCACGCCCGAACGCATGACCGGAAGCTGGGCCGGGGCGATGGGCCACACGCAGTTCATCCCCACATCCTACCGCGCCTTCGCCGTGGATTTCACCGGTGACGGGCGCCGCGACATCTGGGGCAACGATCCGACTGATGCGCTGGCGTCGACCGCTGCATATCTCAGTCGCAACGGCTGGACGCGCGGACGCCCGTGGGGGTTGGAGGTGCGTCTGCCAAGCGGCTTCGGCGGTCCGTTCGGCCGCGGAACGACGCGCAGCGTGGCGAGTTGGCGGGCCGCGGGGGTTCGCACCGCCGGAGGCGGCGCCCTGCCCGACCACGGGTCCGGCTCGATCCTGGCGCCGATGGGAGCCGGCGGTCCGGCCTTTCTCGTCTTCTCGAATTTCCGGGTGCTGCTCAGCTACAACAACGCGGAGAACTACGCGATCGGGATCGGGCACCTGAGCGACCGCATCGCCGGTGGCGGCCCGATCCGCGCCAGCTTTCCGCCCGACGAATTCGGCTTGACGCTCGACGATCGCAAGGCGCTGCAACGCGGGCTCACGCGGGCGGGCTTCGACGCGGGAGATCCGGACGGGGTACTGGGTTCGAAGACGGAGACCGCGATCCGTGCCTACCAGCGCGCCAACGG
>CBDUPF010000015.1:0-25794 GCA_965369035.1 uncultured Aliishimia sp. | reverse complement strand
GGCTTCGACCTCATGCACAGGGGCGAAAGCATCCGCGCCGTCGTGGAGTTCTGATGAAAACGGAGATGAATATGCGGTTGGACGACAACGATGACGACAACGGTGAGACGTCCGGCAAGGACGCGACCGATCCGCAGATCGCGAAGCTGTTCTTCAAGTCGCGCAGCGTCCTGATCACCGGCGGGATAGACGACAAGACCGCGCGAACCGCCGTCACGCACCTGCTGGCGCTGTCCGAGCAGAGCGACGAACCGATCAACGTCTACATCTCTTCGCCCGGCGGCCACGTCGAATCCGGCGACATGGTGCATGACATGATCAAGTTCATCCGGCCCACCGTGCGTTGCATCGGTTCGGGATGGGTGGCGAGTGCCGGGGCGCTGATCTTCATCGCCGCCGAGCGGGAAAACCGGTTCTGCCTGCCCAACACGCGGTTCCTGCTGCACCAGCCTTCGGGCGGGATCGGCGGCCAGGTCAGCGACATGATGATCCAGGCGGAGCAATTGCGGCTGATGCGCGAACGGTTCGACAAGCTCTTTGCCGAGGCGACCGGTCAGACGCCGGAAAAGATCGCCGAGGATACCGCCCGCGATTTCTGGCTCAACACGCAGCAGGCGATCGATTACGGCCTCCTCGGGCGCGTGATCCGGTCGATCGACGACCTGAGCGGATGATCGCGCCGGGTCCGGCAACACGCGAGGCGAGGGTCGAATGACGCTGAGCATCCGGCCCGCCACGGCAGAGGATGCAGATGCCGTCTGGACCATCCTGCGGCCGGCGGTCGAGGCGGGCGATACCTTCTGCGCGGACCCCACCGGCGGGCGCGAGGGCGCGCTCGCCTACTTCTGGCCCGCGACGGCGACGGTCTGGATCGCCGAAGACGGCGGCGAGGCGCTCGGCTGTTACTACCTGCGCCCCAACCAGACCGGGAACGGCGCGCATGTCTGCAACGCGGGCTACTGCACCACCCCGGCGGCGCGGGGGCGCGGCGTGGCCCGCGCGATGCTGGAGCACAGCCTCGACACCGCGCGCGCCGAAGGGTATCGCGCGATGCAGTACAATTTCGTGGTCGCCACCAACACCCGCGCCATCGACACCTGGGAGCGTGCAGGCTTCGAGGTGGTGGGACGCCTGCCCGGGGCGTTCCGGCACCCCGCGCGGGGTTACGTGGACGCTCTGGTGATGTTCAAAACCCTGGTTTGAGGAGCAGCCATGCCTGATCCCACCCCGCTGCTTGCCGTTCTGATCGATGCCGACAACGCGCCGGCCAAATACGCGCACGCGATGTTCAAGGAGATCGCCGCCATCGGCGAGGCCTCGGTGCGGCGGATCTACGGTGACTTCTCCTCGTCGAACATGAACGGCTGGAAGGGCGTTCAGGCCGAACTCGGTCTCGTCCCGCACCAGGCACCCGCCTACACCAAGGGCAAGAACTCCAGCGACATCGCGCTGGTGATCGACGCGATGGACCTCATGCACACGGCACGGTTCGACGGGTTCGTGCTGGTCTCGTCGGACAGCGACTTCACCCGCCTCGCCAGCCGCATCCGCGAGCAGGGCCTCGCCGTCTACGGACTGGGCGAGGAGAAGACGCCCCAGGCGTTTCGCAAGGTCTGCAAGCGGTTCATCATTCTCGAGAACCTTCTGGATGTCCCGCAGGAAACGGCCTCCGAACCGACCGGATCGAAGAAACCGGGAGTGAAGAAGCCGTCCGAGGCTCGCAAACTGATCCTGCAGGCAATGGACAGCATCCAGCAGGACGACGAATGGTACGGGATGGGCGTGATCGGCCAGCGCCTGATCGCCGAGAATCCCGATTTCGATACGCGGACCTACGGCAAGCCCCGGCTCAGCGAACTGGTCGACGCGCTCAAGGGGTTCGAAACGCGGCGGGACAAGAACAACCAGATGCAGATGCGGAAGACAAGTTAGTCCCGACACCCCGAAAACGGCACATTCGTCGACTCCGCGTGATCTCGGTCACAGGCCGACGCGACGGGCGGACGGTATTGTTCCCCAGGTGAGACCGAAACCGTGTTGGTGATTTGAGTCGAGGCCGGGAGACGACAGATGGTGCGATTTCAACATCTTCCCGGTTCCATGCGGCTTTGTACGGGTGATGCGGCTTGCCCGCGTGCGACACCGGCTGGCGTGTCTTTGCGCCAGCCGCAGCGGGGCCGCAAGGTCTGAGTTTCAACACCGGCCGGACATGCGTGTGCTTGCATGAACGGAACAAGTTATTTGCGCAGCGCTGGCAGGGGTAAGCGTGAGTTACCCTTGGTTGAACCCGGCCTGCGGTAGCGAGTGGGAAGGGTGCGAATTGCGGCGTCAACTCGTTGGCGCCGCTTTTTGCCGTTCATCGCATTGCTTGCAATCCTGCGCCGGCTGCTTTTTGATGCAGCCAATCAACCGGGATTGCGAAGTCATGCGCGACACTGCAACACGCACGGAAGCGCTGCGCATTCTGCGCGAACACGGGCACGAGCGGCGCTTCAATGCACGCCAGACGATTTTCGCCCGGGGTGACGATGGCGATTCGCTGGGCATCGTCGAAAGCGGCGTGGTCCGGATCAGCATCTTTGGCGCCGACGGTCGCGAGCTTGTACTGGCCCTTCTCGGGCCCGGTGACGTGATCGGCGAGATTTCGGTGATCGACAACAAGACCCGCGCGGCCGACGTGATCGCGGCGGGAGAGGTCACGCTGACCGTGGTCGAAGCGGGGCAACTGCGCGAGCTGCTCTATTCGGAACGCACGGTGACCGATTTCTTCCTCGAACTGCTCTGCGAGCGGATCAGGTCGGCCAACACGCACGCGGAGACCTATGCGCTCAACACGCTGGCGGGCCGGCTCGCGATCTACTTCGTCAACAACGGGCACGAGGAGTCGAACGGCACCCTGTCCCTGCCGGATCTTCCGTCCCAGTCCGAACTGGCCAAGCTGGTCGGCGTGACGCGGGAAAGCGTGAACCGCCAGTTCCGCGCGTGGAAGGATACCGGTCTCCTCGTGACGCAGGAGGACGGGTACGTGGTGACCGATCCGCTCCGGTTGCAGGAAAGTGCGATCGACGGGATGTCACACGGCCGCGGGGCCATTCACGCCCCGTAACGTGCCATGAAGGTCTCGATCGCGTTTCGCGCGATCCGGTCCATCTCCTCCGGCTCCGCCCTGTCGATCACGCCCAGAAGCAGGCGCGGATGCAGATGGACCTTGCAAAGCTCGGTCAGCGTCTCTGCCGCAAGCTGGTAATCGTCGATCGGTTTCAGCACCCCCTCAGCCTCGGCCTGCTTGAAGAGCGCGACCAGTTCGGCATGGGCCATCCCCGGCCCGGTCGCCCAGAATTGCCGGCCGAACTCCGGGAACCGCTCGGATTCGGAGACGACGGCGCGATACATCTGCAAGCCGAACGGGGAGTAGAGGAATTCCATGAAGGATCGGCAGCCCTTGTAGAGCCTGTCGGCAAAGCTGCCGATATCGTCGGCAAAGCTCATCGACCGCCGGGTCTGTGCCTGGCAGGCGGCCTGTGCCACGGCGCCGAACAGCGTCCGCTTGTCGGGAAAATAGCTGTAAAGCGTGGCTTTCGACACGCCCGCTGCCTTGGCGATCGCATCCACGCTGGCGCCCTCGTAACCTTCGGCCATGAAGACCCGCTGTGCCCCGTCGAGGACCTGCGCGACCTTCCGGCCCTTCACGACCAGCCCCTTGGCGTGTGTATTCATGAAGTCTCCCTTGCGAGGAACAACTTAAACCGAACGGTTCAGGTGCGGCAAGCGAACCGGCCAGCTTGCCGTGGCGCGCCGGGCAGGCTATTGCGGGACACATGCTGCCGATCCTGCTGAAAACCTTGCCTTTCTTTGCGCTGATCGGACTTGGGTACTGGGCCGGCCGCGTGCGCTTCTTCACGGATGAAGCGACCGCCTATCTCACCAAGTTCGTGTTCTATTTCGCGCTGTCCGCGATGCTGTTCCGGTTCACCGCGAATCTGGAACTCGGCGAGGTCTGGGACGGCCGGCTGGTGCTCGGCTATCTCTGGGCCACGGCCTTCGTCTATGGCATCGCGACGGCGGTGGCCTTCCTGCGTGGCCTCAGCGTGGCGGAGGCGGCGGTCGAGGCGCAATGTGCTGCCATCGGTAACGTGGGCTTCCTTGGCATCCCGATGCTTCGCCTGTTGATGGGGGACGAAGCCGTGGGGGTCATCGTCATCATGCTGACGGTCGACCTTGTGGTCTTCTCGTCACTGATCGTGATCCTGATCACCGGGTCCCGCGACGGACGCCTGCATCTGGGCATATTGCGCACCATCGCATCCGGGCTGATCCGCAACCCGATGATCGTGGCCGTGGTGCTGGGGTTCGCATGGTCCTCGCTGCAGTTGCCGATCCCGGAACCGATGAACGAATTCCTCGGGCTGCTGGGGGCCGCGGCCACGCCCGGTGCGCTCTTCGCCATTGGCGCGTCGCTGGCCAGCAAGTCGGCGGAGCGTCTGTCGGTGGCTGCGTGGCTCAGTTTTGCCAAGCTGGTGCTGCACCCGGCATTCGTCGCGGTGGGGGTCATCCTTCTTTTCCCGGTCGATCCCTATACCGCGATGGTGGCGATCTCGGCTGCGGCGTTGCCGGTTGCGGGCAATGTCTACATCCTCGCGCAGCATTACGGTGTGGCGCCCCAGCGTGTCTCGGCCTCGATCCTGGTCTCGACGGCGGCGAGCGTCTTGACGGTCACTGCGGTCATCGCGCTGGTGCAAGGCTAGCCGGGCGGTTCGGCGCAGAGCCCCGCGTCGAGAAGTTTCGAGAGGATCTGTTCAGGATCGAAGGGGACACGCGCGGTGTCCGGCGGTTTCCCATGCCCGAGCTGGTCACAGATATCCTCGGCCGGCAGGTTCGGAGCAGGGCTCAGCAAGCTGTCCCACGAGCCCGGAACGCCGGAGATGCGCGGCACGATTCGCACGTCCGGGGCGGCGTGCAAGGGGCGCGCTGCATCAACCCGCCCGCCGAACGACACCGGCAGTTGCGGGGCGGCCACGGCGGGCGCAGCGCAAACGAGCAGGACGGTGATCGACAGGGTTCGAGGCATGCAGACTCCCGGGTGTGGCAGGCGTGCCGCAGCACTGCCGGAGAATTGGATTTGCGATTGGGCCGGACCGTGGCGATTTCTGGGCAGATGGTTGAACTTGACCCGGAGGGCGCGGTGCGGGATGACCGGGCCAGGAGAACCGGAACCATTGGGCGGGAGGCCAGGTTAGATGGACACGCAATCGGAAAACGCCTGTTTCGGCGGGGTACAGGGGGTCTACACGCACGCGTCGGTTGCCTGTTCGTGCGACATGACATTCGGCCTGTTTCTGCCCGAAGAGGCGCGAGTGGGGCCCGTCCCCGTGCTCTGGTACCTGTCCGGCCTGACCTGCACCCACGAAAACGCCATGGTGAAGGCCGGCGCGCAGGGCTGGGCGGCGGAACACGGGCTGGCGCTGGTCTTTCCCGACACCTCGCCGCGCGGCGAAGGAGTGGCCGACGACGAAGCCTATGACCTGGGGCAGGGTGCGGGGTTCTATGTGAACGCGACCGAAACCCCCTGGGCCCCGCATTTCCGGATGTGGGACTACGTGGCGGAGGAGCTGCCCGCGCTTCTTGCGGAGAACTTCGCCATCGACCCCGACCGGCAGGCGATCACAGGGCATTCGATGGGCGGGCACGGGGCGCTGACGCTGGCGATGGGGTTGCCGGGCCGGTTCAAGTCCGTTTCGGCCTTCGCGCCGATCGTCCATCCTTCCGACAGCGATTGGGGTCGCAAGCAGCTTGCCGCGTACCTGGGCGGGGACGAGTCCGCCTGGGCGGCGCATGACTCCACCCTTCTGATGCGCGCGCACGGGTTCGACGGCCCGATCCTGACCGACACCGGCACGAAGGATCAGTTCATCGATCTGCTGAAACCGGAGCATTTCGCAGAGGCCGTGGCCGCCCGCCGCCAGCAGGCCACGCTGCGGCTTCAGCCGGGCTACGATCACAGCTACTTCTTCGTATCGACCTTCATGGAGGATCACGTGGCCTTCCATGCGGAGGCGCTCTACGCGTGACGGTCTATGTCGATGCCGATGCCTGCCCGGTGAAGGCCGAGGCCGAACGGGTCGCCACGCGCCACAAGGTGCCGATGAAGCTGGTCTCCAACGGCGGGCTGCGCATGTCGCAGAACCCGCTGGTCGAGGTGGTGATCGTGGCCGAAGGCCCGGATGTGGCCGACATGTGGATCGCGGAGCGGGCCGGGCCGGGCGACGTGGTGGTGACGGGCGACATCCCGCTGGCCGCGCGCTGTGTCGAGGGCGGCGCGCGGGTGTTGAAACACAACGGCGAGCGGCTGACCCAGGCCAACGTGCGCGAGGCGCTGGCCATGCGCGACCTGATGACCGACCTGCGCAGCGCCGATCCGTTCCGCCAGGGCGGAGGCAAGGGGTTTACAAAGGCCGACCGCTCCCGCTTTCTGGAGGCTCTCGAGCGGGAACTGAGGGGGGTGTCGGGATGACGGCCCGGGCGGTGATCTTCGATATCGGCAACGTGCTGCTGGAGTGGAATCCCGAACGGTTCTACGACCGCGTGATCGGCGCGGAGCGGCGGCAGGCCTTCTTTGCGCAGGCCGGGGTCGAGGAGATGAACCGGCGGGTCGACATGGGCCACCCCTTCACCGAAACCATCTATTCCCACGCCGATGCCACGCCCGGCTGGCGCAACGAGATCCGCATGTGGCACGACCACTGGATCGAGATGGCCTCGCCCGCGATCGACCGGTCCGTGCGGCTGATGGCCTCGCTCCAGGCGCGTGGCGTCCCGGTTTTTTCGCTGACGAATTTCGGGGTGGAGAGCTATGAACTCGCAACCGGATACTATCCCTTCCTGAAGGCGTTCGACCGCGATTTCATCTCCGGCCACATGAAGGTGATGAAACCGGATCCGCAAATCTACGAGATGGTGGAGGAGGCGACGGGGCTCTCCGGCGACGCGCTGATCTTCACCGACGACCGTCACGAAAACGTCGAAGCCGCAGCCGCGCGAGGCTGGCGCACGCATCTGTTCACATGCCCGCAGGGCTGGGCGGACCGGCTGGTGGCCGAAGGACTTCTGACCGCGGAGGACGCTGCATGACGATCCCCATCATCCCCTTCGACGAGGGCGAGGCGCAGCTTGACTGGATCGGGCTCACCGATGCGCTGGCCGCAGGCCACAGGCTGCCCAAGGCGGAGATCAACGACACGTTCCTTTACCGTGACCCGGACACGCTGCTGAGCCGCGCGGCCTGGATCGACGGGCTGGGGCTGGCAGTGAAATCCGCGACCATCTTTCCGCGCAATCCCGACCGGGGCGAACCGATGGTCAACGGGGCGGTCACGCTCTTTTCCGACACCGACGGCACGCTGGAAGCGATTGTCGATTTCCACCTCGTGACCAAGTGGAAGACCGCCGGAGACAGCCTGCTGGCCGCGCGGCGCCTGGCCCGACCCGACAGCGAGAGCATCCTCATCGTCGGGGCAGGCACGGTGGGTCGGTCGCTGTTCCAGGCCTATTCGACCCTGTTCCCGAAGGCGCGTTTCCGGGTCTGGAACCGCACCCGCGCCAGGGCCGAGGAGATGACCGGGGAGTGCCCCGGCCTGAAGGTTACGGACGACCTCCAGGCAGCGGTGGGCGAGGCCGACATCGTGACCTCGGCAACCATGTCCACCGAACCGCTGCTGCGCGGCGAATGGCTGCGGCCGGGCACTCATGTGGACCTCATCGGCGCCTACCGCCCGGACATGCGCGAGGCCGACGATACCGCCCTGCAACGTGCTCGGATCTTCGTCGACAGCTACGACACAACGGTCGGGCATATCGGGGAGATCAAGATTCCGCTGGAGACGGGCGCGATCAGGCGCGAGGATCTCGTCGCCGACTATTACGAACCGGACGCGTTCCGGCGCGGGTCGGACGAAGAAATCACGCTCTTCAAGAATGGCGGCGGGGCACATCTCGACCTGATGACCTCGCGCTACATCCTCGACCGCTGGCGTCAGGCGGGCTGAACCCGCGCCATGCGCTCTTCGCGGATCGGCAGGTGCACGATGGCGGAGAAGGCGCCCACTGCGACGCCGACCCACCAGACGGCGGTGTAATCGCCGTAGAGGTCGTAGAGCCGCCCGCCCAGCCAGACCCCGACAAAGGAGCCGATCTGGTGGCTCAGGAACACGATCCCGAAGAGCGTGCCCATGTAGCGCAGCCCGTAGATATGCGCGACGAGACCTGATGTCAGGGGAACCGTGGCGAGCCAGAGCGCGCCCATGGCGACAGAGAACAGCAGCACCGATTCCGGCGTGATGGGAAAGATGAAGAACAGCGCGGCCACCACCGTGCGTGCGGTATATATCCCCGCCAACAAGTACTTCTTGGAGTACCGGTTGCCGGCCCAGCCCGCCAGCAGTGTTCCCGCGATATTCGCGAGCCCGATGAGCGAGATCGCCACCGCCCCCAGCGCGCTGGTCGTCGTGATGCCGATATTGTGCAGCACCCCGCCCGCAAGGATCGGGCCGCACATCTCGGTCACCAGCGCGGGGAAATGCGCGGTGATGAAGGCCAGCTGGTAGCCGCAGGAAAAGAACCCGAGGAAGATCAGCGTGTAGGACGGATCCCGAAAGGCGCGCCGAA
Source organism: uncultured Aliishimia sp. (assembly GCA_965369035.1). GTDB lineage: Bacteria > Pseudomonadota > Alphaproteobacteria > Rhodobacterales > Rhodobacteraceae > Aliishimia. Next base: position 17,133 of record CBDUPF010000015.1, on the reverse strand, counting down.
GGATCTGGCCCAGCGATTCCTCCAGTTCCTGTTTCGACGCCATCTGCGGCGCGCGCATCGCCGGCAGCGCGAGGAGCATGACGATCATGGCCGCGGCAAAGATCAGAAAGACGTTCTGCCAGCTTGTCATGCTCAGAAGCCATTCCGCGACCGGCGCGCCGAAAACCTGGCCCGCGGACCCGGCGGCCGTGGCGATGGCAAGCGAGATCGAGCGGTTTTCGTCCGAGGACGCGCGCCCGACCACGGCCAGTATCACCCCGAATCCGGTGCCTGCGATGCCGAAGCCCACCAGCCAGGCATACATCTGGTGTTCCAGCGGGGTCGTGGACCAGGCCGAGAGCACCATCCCCGCGGCATAGGTCAGCGCGCCCAGGACGATGGCCTTGCGGTCGCCGATCTTCTCCGCCACCGCGCCGAAAATCGGCTGTCCGATGCCCCAGGCGAGGTTCTGGATCGCGATGGCCAGCGAGAATTCCGCGCGAAGCCAGCCGAACTCCTCCGCGATCGGGATCTGGAACACGCCGAAGGACGCGCGCACGGCAAAGCTGATCAGGATGATCAGGCAGCCGGTGATCAGAACCGGCGTGAACAAGGGGGTCTGGACCCTGGTCTGGGGCATGGCACTCTCCGTCTTGCGCAGATTGCGGAAATCGCAGCCGGGGTCAAATCGGGAGAATTGAACGGCCCTGTCAAATCCGCTTGCGTGTCCCTGACCGGAACGGGATACCTGTCGGCGATGATCAGTCTGGCCGATGCATACGCCGCCCGGATCGAGGCGGGACATTTGACGCCCGATCCGGCACAGGAGGCGGTGCTTCCCGAGCTGGAGCGGATCCGGGCGGCACTGGCGGAGCCGGTGAAGCGCGGGCTGTTCCGCAAGGCGCCCGAACCGCCCAAGGGGCTTTACATCTGGGGCGGGGTGGGGCGTGGCAAGTCCATGCTGATGGACCTTTTCGTGGAAGCGGTGACGAACACCACGGAGGCTCCGGTGCGCCGCGTTCATTTCCATGCCTTCATGCAGGAAATCCACGCCGGGATGCACGAGGCGCGCCAGACTGGCACCCGGGATGCGCTGGAGCCGGTGGTGAAATCGGTAACGGAGTCGGTGCGGCTTCTGGCCTTCGACGAGATGCAGATCACGGATATCACCGACGCGATGATCGTCGGTCGGCTGTTCGAGGCGCTCTTCGACGCCGGCGTCGTGATCGTCACCACCTCGAACCGGCCGCCGGACGATCTTTACAAGGATGGGCTCAATCGCCAGCTGTTCCTGCCCTTCATCGATCTCATCAAGCAGCGGATGGTGGTCTGGGAACTGGCCTCGCCGCGCGACTACCGTCAGGACCGGCTGTCCGGCGCGCAGGTCTATTTCACGCCGCTGGGCGCACAGGCGCGCAAGGCGCTGAACGACGTATGGGCCGATCTCGCGGGGCCTCCCGGCGAACCGCTGCACCTCAAGGTCAAGGGGCGTACCGTCACGTTGCCCGAATTCAGGAACGGCGTGGCGCGGGCCAGGTTCTACGATCTCTGCGGCGCGGCACTGGGGCCAGGGGACTATCTGGCGATTGCCGATGCGGTCCGGGTTCTGATCCTTGACGACATTCCGAGGCTCGGCCGGACGAACTTCAACGAAGCCAAGCGGTTCGTGACCCTGATCGACGCGCTCTACGAGGCGAAGGTGCGCCTGATCGCCAGCGCGGCGGAACGGCCGGAAATGCTCTATGTCGAAGGCACCGGGGCCTTCGAATTCGAGCGCACGGCCAGCCGCCTGCGCGAGATGCAGTCCGAAGGGTGGGGCGATCAGCCGGACGGCTGACGCCGTGAACCGGGCGCGCCACGACACCGCAGGGACCGCCGCCCCCGGCAAAATCGCCGTGCCAGCTTGCCGAATGCTTGCTCTGGCTGCATAACTGGCGGTGGCGTCCCGTCGCTCTCACCAGGAAATTCAAGGATACCGCAATGCCATCGTTTCCCCAGATGCCTGCCATCGTCGCAGTCGGTTCCGTATCGGTTTTCGCCCTGTTCCCCCTCACCGCCGCTGCACAGAGCTCGCCGACGGTCGAGTTCTATGGCCAACTCAATTTCGGGATCCAGTCCGTCGATGACGGGGTGTCGGAGTACAACGAGCTGGTCGACAACGCCAATTCGACCTCACGGATCGGGATGCGGGTCGTGTCGGATGTCGGCCCGGGCACGCTGAAATTCACCCTCGAGACCGGGCTCGGCTTCCGCAACTCGGCCGAGGTGGGTCAAGGCGCGCTGCCCGACGAATGGGACTGGAAGAGGACCGATATCCGCAAGGTCGATCTGGCCTATTCCGCGGGGTTCGGCACGGTGTCCTTCGGCCAGGGCGACATGTCCGCCAACGGTGTGGCGGAAACCGACCTGTCCGGCACCTCCGTGCTGGCCTATTCCGGGGTGTCCGATCTGGGCGGCGGGTACGAGTTCCGGACCAGCGGCGGGGCGCTCTCGGGCATCGGGATCGGCGATGTCTACGACACGTTCGACGGCAGCCGACGGTTCCGCATCCGCTATGACACGCCCGACTACAACGGCTTGTCCTTCTCGGTCTCCTACGGGCAGGAAGTGCTGAGCTCCGGCAATGACGACGATTACTTCGACGCCGCGATCCTCTATGGCAAGACCTGGGGTGATCTCGAGACCAAAGCGGGTTTCGGCATCGGACATCAGGACCGCGCCACCCGCACCGATGTGACGGAGTTGGCCGGTTCCGTCAGCCTGCTGCACCATCCCACCGGCGTCAGCCTGACGGTGGCGGCGGGCAGGCTGGACAACGGCGACGGCGACTTCGGCTACGTCAAGCTGGGATACCAGACCGATGACATCATTGCCGCCGGCACCACCGCATTCTCCGTCGATGTCTTCAGCGGCAACGATCAGCAGACGGTGGGCGACACGTCCGAATCCTATGGACTTGCCGTGGTGCAGACGATCGACGCGGCCGATCTCGACGTCTACCTCGGCTATCGGAACTTCGAATACGCCGATGCGACGCCCACCACCTACCAGGATGCGAGCGTGTGGATGCTGGGGGCGCGCTACAAGTTCTGACGCCGGCGACCCGCGGCGTGGCTCCGCCCAAGGGCCGCGCCAACCTTGCCCGAAAATCGCGGCAACGTGACGTGATTGCACGAGATTTTTCCCGAAAACGTGGTATCATCCGGTCAAGACCGGAGTAGCAAGGCGCTCCGACGAACCTCCTTCGATCGGGCCGATTGCCGTCCGGCAGGCGTGAAAACTTCTGCGGTTTGGAGGATGAACCAATGCCCAAGACCATCGGAAACCCGTTGTCGTGGTCGGCAGCCCAGTTCGGCCACGCGTTTGGCCATGCCGCGGCCGTCACCGACGAAGCCGTCATGCACGAAACGTCGGAACCGGAAATCCGCACGCTCGACACGGACGATCTGCGCGCGGCACTGAAGCAAGGATTTGCGGATTTCCTGGAGTTCCGGTCGGACGTGATCTTCATCTGCCTCGTCTACCCGCTGATGGGTGTGATCCTGACCGCGATGGCGCTGCATGGCAGCTTCATGCAACTGGTCTTCCCGATGCTGTCCGGTTTCGCGCTGCTTGGCCCCTTCGCCGCTGTCGGCCTCTACGAGATGAGCCGGAGCAGGGAACAAGGCCACGCCCCAAGCTGGACAACCGCGTTTCGGGTCGTCCAGTCGCCGGCCTTCGGCGCGATCCTGATCCTCGGCTTCCTGCACCTGGTGATTTTTCTTGCGTGGCTGATGGCCGCTGATCTGATCTTCCGTGCCACCCTCGGGCCGGACATGCCCGCATCTGCCTCGGCCTTCCTGGGCGCGGTGTTCCAGACTTCGGCCGGGTGGACCATGATCGTGGTGGGAATGCTGGTGGGCTTCGTCTTTGCCTGCATCGTGCTTGCGATGAGCGTCGTGTCCTTCCCGATGCTGCTCGACCGTCGCGTGGGCGTGCCGGTGGCGGTGGCGACCTCCCTTCGCGTCGCGCGCAAGAACCCGGTCGTGATCGCGACATGGGGGGCGATCGTTGCGGTGTCGCTGGCGCTGGGCTCCATCCCGCTACTGCTCGGGTTGATCGTCGTGCTGCCGGTGCTGGGTCACGCGACATGGCACCTCTATCGCAGGGCGGTCGTCTGATCCCCTGCGTTGCGGGCGCGGCGTCTCAGCCGTGCTCGCGCAGGATACTGCCGGCGAGGTAGAGCGATCCGCAGATCAGGACCCGCGCCGCCGGGTTGATGGCGCGGATCGCCTCCAGCGCCTCCGCGACAGAGGCCGCCGTGCGCGCCTCGATCCCCTTCGCCGCCGCGGCCCGCGCGGTGTCTTCCGCGGGCAGGGTATTGGCCTCGCCCGGTATCGACACCGCCGTGAGGCTTGAGACCCGGCCCGCCAGCGGCGCCATGTAGCCCGCCGAATCCTTCGTGTTCATCAGCCCGCAGATCAGGTGCGTATCGCGCGCGGGCAACCGGCTCAGGGTTTCGGCCAACGTCTCGCTGCAGGCGGCGTTGTGGCCGCCGTCGAGCCAGAATTCCGCCTCCGGTGCGGCCTCGATCAGCGGGCCGTGCGTCAGCCGCTGCATCCGCGCGGGCCAGACGGTGCGGGTTACCGCGGCCTCGCAGGCCTCCTCGCCAAACCCCAGGTCGCGCAGCACCGCGATGGCCGCGCCCGCGTTCTGGAACTGGTGCGCGCCCATCAGGACCGGCGGCGGCAGGTCGAGCAATCCGCTCTCGTCCTGGTAGACCAGCCGCCCGCGCTCCTCCCAGGCATCCCAATGCTGACCCTGTGCCAGAAGCGGCGCGCCCACCTTTGCCGCCTGCGCCTCGATCACCTCCATGGCGTCGTCGGTCTGGCGGGAGACCACGCAGGGCACGCGGCGTTTCAGGATACCCGCCTTCTCGAAGGCGATCTTGGCCACCGTGTCGCCGAGAAACTGCGGATGATCGAACGATACCGGCGTGATGACCGTCATCCGGGGCGCGTCGAGCACGTTGGTCGCGTCGAGCCGCCCGCCCAGACCCACCTCCAGCAGCGTGTAGTCCGCGGGCGTGCGGGCAAAGGCCAGAAAGGCCGCGCAGGTGGTGATCTCGAAATAGGTGATCGGCTCGCCACCGTTCACTTCGTAGCATTCGTCGAGCACCCGCGTCAGGTCGGCCTCGGAAATCAGTTCACCGGCCACGCGGATGCGCTCATGGAACCGCGCGAGATGCGGCGAGGTATAGGCATGCACGCGCTGTCCCGCCCCCTCCAGGCCGGCGCGGATCATCGCAAGGGTGGATCCCTTGCCGTTGGTGCCGGCAATATGGATGACGGGCGGCAGGTCGTTTTGCGGGTTGCCCAGCCGGTCGAGCAATCGCCACACCCGGTCGAGGGTGAGGTCGATCACCTTTGGGTGCAGCGCCATCATCCTGTCCAGGATGACATCGGATGTGGGTGTCACGTCGCGGCGCCCTCACCGTCAACCTTGGGGGCGGACGCCTCGGGCTCGGGGGGCGGAAGGTCGCCCTTGATCGCGGGAGGCAGGCCCATGAGCATGCGGGTGATCGTGATCAACTCGTCCCGCAACTCGCCGCGCGGCGTCACCCGGTCGAGCATTCCGTGGTCCAGCAGATATTCGGCCCGCTGGAACCCCTCGGGCAGCTTCTCGCGGATGGTCTGTTCGATGACCCGCGGCCCGGCAAAGCAGATGAGCGCGTTCGGCTCCGCGATGTGAACGTCGCCCAGCATGGCATAGGAGGCGGTCACGCCACCGGTGGTCGGGTTGGTCAGCACCACTATATAAGGAAGCCCGGCCTCCTTCAGCATCTGGATCGCGACGGTGCTGCGCGGCATCTGCATCAGGCTCAGGATCCCTTCCTGCATCCGCGCGCCACCGGCGGCGGAAAACAGGATGAGCGGGCGTTTCAGTTTCACCGCCTCTTCTGCGGCGGCGATGACGGCGTTGCCGACATACATGCCCATGGACCCGCCCATGAAGGAGAAATCCTGCGCCGCCGCGACAATCGGGGTGCGTCCCATCTCTCCGGCCGCGACGAGCATCGCCTCCTTTTCGCCGGTGCTGCGCTGGGCGGTCCGCATGCGTTCGGGATACCGTTTCTGATCGCGGAAGTGCAGCGGGTCGGCCACCGGGTCGGGTACGGCCACCTCGGAGAACACGCCGCCGTCGAACAGCGCGCCGAACCGGTCGCGCGGGCTGATCGCCATGTGATGGCCGCAACTGGTACAGACGTTGAGATTGTCCGACATCTCGCGGTGAAACAGCATGGTTCCACAGCCGTCGCATTTGGTCCACAGGTTGTCCGGCGTTTCGCGGCGCGAAAAGATCGAGTTGATCCGCGGCCGGACGTAGTTGGTGATCCAGTTCATCTGCCTGTCCCGGGCGACTTCCGTTATCTTGTCGAGATAGACGCCGGAACCGGCAATTGCAATTGCCCGCTCAGCACCGCAGCGCAAGACGCGCCGCCAGCCAGCTCACGATCATCAGCGCGAAATCGATCGGCAGCAGGCTGCGCACCACGGCCTCGTCCGTCATCGCGAAGGTGTAGGTGTAAAGCGCAAGGCCCGACAGGTAATCGGGCGGGGAGATCAACAGGATGCCCAGCGTGTTGTTGACGAAATGGATGGCGATGGCCGCGCCGAGAGAGCCTGTCCGCGCGGTGATGTCGGCCATGAGACAGGCGAACATCGCCGCCCAGATCACGATCAGCCAGGCATTCGACCCCATCGCCGCGTCGTAGTGCGCCACCGCGAACAGCAGGGACGGCACGCCCATCCATACCAGCGGCGACCGGACCCGCGCGGCCAGTTGCTGTTGCAGGTAGCCCCGGAACAGGAGCTCTTCGGCGGAGACCTGGACGAGCACGGCCAGAAGCGAGATCGGCAGCAACGCGACCCAGCGTGACGCGTCGAGCCCCGGTACGGTATCTGCCAGCAGATCCCAGGGCGGCAAGACGACCAGGGCCAGGTTGAGCACCACGAGCGCAAGCAGAACGCGGCGGAAGTGAAACAGCACGTTCGGCCCGAGCAGAGGCGTGAACCGCCGGTTGTGCACCCAGTGCAGCGTGATCCAGATCGCCACGAGCCAGGCGACGAAGCTGAAGAGCACGGTCAGCAGGGTCAGCGGCGTCGTGCCGGTGAAAAGCTGCTCGGCAAAGCCGGTATCGCCCCGGCCCGCGTGGTAGGACCGCAGGCTCTCCACCAGCATCAGCGTCAGGATATAGGTAAAGACGGTGATGGTCGCGGTACCGGCGACGGTCCAGAGCAGCCCCTGCCGCCCGTTCCGGGCCGGGGCGACGAGTTCTTCATGTGCGGCGTATCTCACGCTTTTTCGGCCTCGGTCTCCTGCCCGTCCCGGGCGTCGGCATGCGCGGCCGCGCGATCCCTGGGTGCATCGTCGCCCATGTTTTCCGGAATGCGGAACCCCGATTCGCGGATCAGGTCGGCGACGTTGGTCAGATGGCCGGAGACGGTCTTGAGCAGGCTGAAGGCCACCTGCGGATCGGTCTGCACCACGGACAGGTATTCGCGCGCGCCAATGCGCAGGAACACGCCATCCTCGATCGCGATCATGTCGAGCTGTCGCGGCTCGTTGCGGATCACGGCGAGGTCGCCGACCACCCGGCCCGGTTCGATGGTCGTGATCCGCGAGCGTTCGCCGTCAGGCGTGAGAAAGCTCAGTTCCGCCCGGCCCTTGACGCAGAGATAGGCCGCGTCCGGCGCCGCCCCCCGCGTGAAGATGTTCTGCCCGGCCATCACCTTGAACCATTGCGCCGAAAACGCCAGCAACCGCTGGTTTCGCGGCGCCAGGTCCGCAAACAGGTCGTTTCTCGCGATGATCCTCAGCTTGCGTTCCAGATCATCGGAGCCATCGTCGGCGAAATCCATCGTATCCGTCTGTTCGACCCCGCCGATGCGGCCGTGCCGGATCTCGACGAAGATGTCGTATTCGTCGTGGTCCGTGAATTCGTCCTCCATGAAGATCAACGTCGACTCCGGCAGCAGATCGCGCAGCATCCGGCGGGTCCGCTCGCGGCTGTCGGCGTCATGCGAGGCCAGCGCCTTGTCCAGGATGAGGATATCGGGGCGCTTGATGGCCGCGCGGCTGAAGGCGGCGCGTTCGAGGAACACGCCCGGCAGGTTGGTGCCGCCGATGCCGGTTTCGATGTCCCAGATCGTCTCGACCACGTACTGCCGCAGGCCATGCGCATCGAGCACTTCGGCCACGATGTCCTCCACCAGGTCGCCCCGTGCGCCGGCCATGTTGGACACACGGCCATAGATCAGGTTTTCCAGCAGGGTCAGCCGCGGAAGATAGGTGTCTTCGTCCACCTTGACGAAGAGATCGCCCGCCGCCTTTCGCAGTTGCTCGCCCCGCTCGCGCCGGATGGTCAGGATTTCCTCCTTGAAGCTTTCCGGGAAGGCGGGGCCGATCTGTTCCGCGGTGAACAGGAACGGGACCGTGATCAGCAGCGCGAACTCCTCCTCGGTGATGGCACCGTCGCCTTTCGTGCGGCGTCGTTCGGCGATATCGGTCAGTTTCTCGTAGAGATCCTCGTCGATCCCCAGCGCCTGGAACAGCGGGTGCTGCGTGCCGTCCTTGCCGAAGGTCCGGTGCAGCGTGTCGACGACGCTTTGCGAGATCGCGATGGCCTGCTCGCTCAGACCCTGTTCGATGACCATCCCGATGAAGCCGTGTTCGTTTGCAAGCGCTTCCTGGGAGATCTGGACCCGGGGCGCGGCGAACAGCAGGTTGCCGCCCAGCGGAATGGTCGGGTTGAAGGTCTCCGGGTCGAAGTGGTGGACGACGTTGTCGAGCCCCTTGTCCTTCAGCGCGGCCTTCACCTCCGACCGCAGTTCGACCACCTTGCCCGCCAGTTTCGGATGCGCATCGGGATTGATGAGGGAACCCAGCATGCGCCGGAACATCAGGTCGTCGATGCCCATCGCCTGCACCAGCCGGAACCACCAGCCCCGGATGTCGCCATCGGTGGCGAAATCCGCAATGCCCGGATCGGTCCAGTCCGCCGTGAGGCTGTCGGTACTGTTGCCCGCCCGTTTCGATTCGAGCGCGTCGGCGTCCTCGTGTTCGGGGTCGTAGGCGATCAGCCGCGGGCCCGTGCGCAGTGGCATCATCAGGTTGGAGCCGAGCGTGCCGTCGAAGAAATAGGGCCGCGACTGCGCATAGCCGATGCGCGCCGCGATCACCGCCTGGTGCAGGCTGCCAAGCGGGTGATCGCCGATCCTGACGGTTCCGCGCGCCGGCAGAACCTCGCGCGTGAGCAGGTCGGCCAGTGCGGCGCGTTCCAGCTGGCCGGGCACCTTGATTGCAACCCGGCTTCCGGCGGGAATGTCGAGCGTGATGTTCTCCAGCACCGGGTTTCCGGACCCGTCCCGCACCGTGACGTCCGATATCGAGATATCGCCGAGCAGATGCGGGATGTCCTGCGGTTCGCCCTCGAACAGGCTCTCGTCGATCATCGACGGGGGTGCGAAGCGTTCCGTCACCACGTCCCAGCGCAGCGACATGTCCTGCACCTGGTTGTAGAAGGTCAGAAGCTCCTTCCACGGGGCGGAGAGGTCCTTGTAGGCGGCCAGCGCCGCGACCAGCGCGCCCACCGTGATGTCCCCGCGAATGGCCAGCACGCCCCCCACGGAATAGAAGAAGAACGGCGTCAGCTGCGTGATGAAGTTGTTCAGGAACTTCATGAAGAATTTCTTCTGGTAGATCTGGAAGCGGATGCCGAAAAGCCGCCCCAGCCGGTCGGTGAACTGCGCGCGCCTGTACCGCCAGCCGCCGTTGAGCCGCAGATCCGGCATGCCGGCCGCCGTCTCTCCGATTTCGGACGCCAGCGCGCGGACCTCGATGATCCGCTTCTTGTTGAGCTGGTTGATCTGGCGCTGCAGCATCGGGATCAGCCACGCCTGCAACGGTATCAGCGCGACCCCGGCCAGCCCGAACCACACCGACTGCATGAACAGGAACGCCACGATGATCAGCATCTGCCCGGCCTGGAACACGGGCTGTGCCACCGCGTCGCCCATCAACCCGCCCATCGGCTCGGCCTCGGAAGTGACCATGGAGACGAGTTCGCCCTGGCTCGTGCGCCGGAAATAGGGCTTGGGGAACCGCATCATCCGCGCGATCAGATCGTAGCGGAAGCGGCGCAGCATGCGTTCGCTCAGCACACCCTTCATGGTGTTGAGCCGCATCTTCAGCAACCCGTGGGCCAGTACCGCGCCGAGGTAGGCAAAGCTGAGCGCCATCAGGAGCTGGACCTGCGTCAGTTCGAAGCCGTAAAGGTCGATGATCTGCGTTTCGGCCGAAATCGCGTCGTTGATGATCCGCTTCGGCAATTCGAGCGTGGCATAGAGAAACGGGAAGGTGATCAGCGTCACCACCAGGAGAACGAACTGGTCGCGTTTCGAATATTTCCAGATGAATGCAAAAAGCGATCGTTCCATGCCCGGCTTTCTTGCAGCGCGCGAATTAGGCGAAACTAGACACTGGGGCGGCGCAATACAACTGCGCGGGTCTTGCGGGGGGTGTGTGCGCAGGCTATCGAGTGGTCCAGAATTTCCGGGGGAGGCCCAACCCATGCTCAAGAAAAAGTTCGACAAATCAAAGCTGCCAAGCCGTCACGTGACCGAGGGGCCCGCGCGCGCGCCGCACCGGTCCTACTACTACGCGATGGGCATGACGGAGGAGGAAATCCACCAGCCTCTGATCGGCGTGGCGACCTGCTGGAACGAGGCGGCCCCCTGCAACATCGCGCTGAGCCGTCAGGCGCAGGCGGTCAAGATGGGCGTGAAATCCGCCTTCGGCACGCCGCGCGAGTTCACCACCATCACCGTGACCGACGGCATCGCCATGGGCCACGAGGGGATGCGCTCCTCGCTCGCCTCGCGCGAGGCGATTGCCGACACGGTGGAGCTGACGATGCGCGGGCATTGCTATGACGCGCTGGTCGGGCTGGCGGGTTGCGACAAGTCCCTGCCGGGCATGATGATGGCGATGATCCGGCTCAACGTGCCGTCGGTGTTCCTCTATGGCGGGTCGATCCTGCCGGGCCGGGCGCCCAATGTCGAAGGCATTCCGGAAGATTTTACCCATCGCGACCTGACCGTGCAGGACATGTTCGAGGCGGTGGGCCGCCACCAGAACGGGACGATGTCCGAAAAGGCGCTCGAAGTGCTGGAGCGTGTGGCCTGTCCCAGCGCCGGGGCCTGCGGCGGGCAGTTCACCGCCAACACGATGGCCTGCGTCTCCGAAGCGATCGGGCTCGCGCTGCCCAACTCGTCGGGTGCGCCCGCGCCTTACGAGAGCCGGGACCAGTATGCGGAGGCCTCCGGGGCGGCGGTCATGAACCTGATCGAGAAGAACATCCGCGCCCGCGACATCTGCACCCGCAAGGCCTTCGAGAACGCCGCGCGGGTGGTGGCCTGCACCGGCGGGTCGACCAATGCCGGGCTGCACCTGCCGGCGATGGCGCATGAGGCGGGGATCGAATTCTTCCTGGACGATGTCTGCGACATCTTCCGCGACACGCCCTATTTCGTCGACCTGAAGCCGGGCGGGCAATACGTGGCCAAGGACCTCTACGAGGTGGGCGGCGTCTACGTGGTGATGAAGGAGCTGCGCAAGGCGGGGCTCATCCACGAGGACTGCATCACCGCCACCGGCCGCACCATCGGCGAGGAACTCGACCTGATCGACATCGAGGCGGACGGCAAGGTCATCCACCCGGTCAGCAACCCGATCTCCAAGACCGGCGGTGTCGTCGGGCTGAAGGGCAACCTCGCCCCCGAAGGCGCCATCGTGAAGGTTGCCGGCATCGCGGCGGAGAACCAGGTCTTCACCGGCCCCGCGCGCGTGTTCGAATGCGAGCAGGATGCCTTCGAGGCGGTGCAGAACCGGGCCTACGAGGAGGGTGAGGTGATCGTCATCCGCAACGAGGGCCCCGCCGGCGGTCCTGGCATGCGCGAGATGCTGGCCACCACAGCCGCATTGTCGGGGCAGGGTATGGGCAAGAAGGTGGCCCTGATCACCGATGGCCGGTTCTCGGGCGCGACACGCGGCTTCTGCATCGGCCATGTCGGGCCGGAGGCGTATCGCGGCGGTCCCATCGCGCTGCTGAAGAACGGCGACATGATCACCATCGACGCGATCAAGGGCGAGCTGAGCGTGGATGTGAGCGATGCGGAACTGGCCGAGCGCAAGGCTGCCTGGTCCGGACCGCGCGTCACCAACTATGCCTCCGGCGCGCTGTGGAAATACGCCCAGCTCGTCGGAGAAACCTACAAGGGAGCGGTGACCCATCCGGGCGCCCAGGCCGAGACGCATGTCTACATGGACCTCTGACAGGTCCGTTCTCTGCCTTTGCCTTGGCCTGTTTCTCGCCTCCTGTACCGCAGGGGGCGAGGGGCCGTTGACTGCGCCCTCGGACACCGCAACGCCAAACGCGCGCCGCAACCTGGCATTGGCAAACGCGGAGCTTGCGGATGGGGCGCTGACGCTGGTGCCGCCGGCGGGCTTCTGTGTCGACAAGTCCACGCTGCGGCCCAGCTTCGCGGTCGTCGCGCGCTGCGACAGCCTTGGGGCGCGTCAGACGGTGAATGACGCGCCTCTGGGCATGATCGTCGTCTCCGTCGCCCGGCCGCCCTCGTCACAGATCGACCTGGGCGCCGTTCTGGATGCGATCGTCACGCAGGAAGCGGAGGTGCTGGAGAGCCGCGAGGACGAAACCGTCGCTCTGGTGCATCTGCGCGGCCCCGCGCCCGAAGGGGCCGACAGCCGGTACTGGCGCGGACTCGCCCGGATCGGCCCGTTTCTTCTGGGGCTCACTGCCTACGCCCCCAGGGGTGGGCGTTTGTCGGGCGCTGCGGGCGAGCGACTGCTGTCCCAGATGATTCGCCGGACGGCCGAGGCAACCGGCAGCGACCAATGAGACTGGGCAACAGCCGCCAGGCCCGGCGGTCAACAGGTCTCGGCGGATTGTTTGATTGATGTTTCTACTCTAGGTAGCTTCTGACAACAGGCAGGATGGCGGAGCAGGATGGCCAGGGATCGCGGTCTTCTGGACAAGGTCTTTCAGCAACGCATGTTGCGACGTTGGGCGCGTGCGGCGCGCAGCGCGTCCTCGACGGAGCCGGCCGTGCTGGCACGTCAGCTGCACCAGGCGCAACTGCTGCGCCGTCATCTGACCGACCTGATATATCGCGCCGAAGGCCGGCTGGGGCCGGGTGACGCGGACTCCGACCTCCCGAAAGCTCATAATGCGGACTGGGTGTGGCGACCGGAGATCTGGCGTGGTCCACTGGCGGTGCCGGGCGTGTGCGCGGCACGGACTCAATCCGCACTCGGCACCGAAGTCACCGTCTTTCACGACTGCCCGCATTCCGAGCTGACCTTGCGCCAGGTGCGCAACATTCAGGCATTCGACCGCGCCCCCTTTGGCCTGCAGATGGAGGTGTTCCGGTTCGAAGGCTCGTTCCTGTCGCTCGTCATCGATTTGCCTCAGGCGGCGGTCGACGGTTTGAAGCGCACGCACCTGCTGTGCATGGATGCGATCATCGAGGTCGAACGCCCGATGAAGGTCTTTGCCCGTGCCAATGTGCAGCATGGGCCGAACACGGAACAATCGGTTCGCGAATTGCCGCCGGAAGGGAATGCCGTGGTGGAATTCGACCTCACCTATACCGACCTGCGCGAGAAAAACCTGGAGAAGGCATGGGTGGACCTGATCTTCGAGGCCCCGGCCATGAACCAGATCACGCTGCGCGACGTGATCCTGTCGCGCCGACCGCGGGCAGCATACTAGGGGGCATCCATGAGCGACTGGCAACTGACGGCATTGGGGTTTCGTGGTGGCGTGTGGCACGGAGTGCTGAGCGACGGAAAGGGAAGCCCGAAGATCGATGTCAGGCACCTGGACCGGCCAGTGAAGGGCGTGGAGTTGAACAAGACCGACGAGGGTTGGGCGGTGAGCGTCCAGGTCCCCGTCGAGGCGATCAGTGACGGCGTGCAGACCTTCGTCATCTCCGATGCCAGGACGGGCGACAAGCTGGGCGACTTCACGCTTGTTGCGGGGGAGGCGCTGAGCGGCGATCTGCGGGTGGAGATGGAACTGCTGCGTGCCGAGCTCGACATGCTGAAGCGCGCTTTCCGCCGCCATTGTGCGGAGACGTCGTGACCCCAGCCGAACTTCGGCATGTGAAGCCCACTACATCGGTGCGCGAACCTTGACCGGCGGTTCTCCGAATGTCTTGGACTCGCCATCGTGGTTGAGCACCCAGCGCGCCGCGAACAACTGGTGGGTACGCGTCTCCCACCCCTGGTCATCCCGCTCGAAACGCGGCCGCCAGGAACCTTCGACCCTGACCGGCAACCGCACCGTGTCGACCTCGGGCGGCTCGTCGCCGGGGGCGGTTTTTCGGTTCGCCTGCGTCCACAGCAATTGCAACTTCTTGAGCAGAAGATCAGCCTGCTTCGTGCGCCGTCCCGCAAAGACCACGTCGATCGCGATGGTCCCGTCGATGAAACCCTTGACCATCAGGTCGGAGCGCGTGTTCTTCCCGATCTTCGGAACCAGTTCCACCAGAAGCTGTTGCGGTGGCGTCCGAAAGATACCGCCGTCCTCGTACTCCGGCGTGACCAGGTGTGGCGGTCGTCGACGTTCGATCATCCAATGGCCCCGTGGCAACAGGTTGGGGGTTCGAGGTGCGCGCGACCTTTCACGCGCCTCGGATACAGGTACGCCCGAGGTTTAAGCGATTCCCGTTAATCTTTGCTGAATTCCACAGCACCCTCCGCGCGACATCGACGCGCAAATCCGGGGCAGGCTCAGCCTTTCGGGCGATTGTCGACGATGCGAACGGCCTTGCCTTCGGAGCGCGCGACGCCGCCCGATTCGCGGACGTCGACGGTGACCGACACGCCGACCATCTGCTTGACCCGGGCCGAGAGAGACTTGCCCGCCGCGGACAGATCGACCGATGAATCGATCACCTCGCAAAGCACGGTCATCCTGTCCATCCGCTCCGGACGAGACAGTTCGATCTGGAAATGCGGTGCCAGACCGGGGACCTGCATCAGGCACTCCTCGATCTGCGTCGGGAATATGTTCACGCCGCGCAGGATGATCATGTCGTCGGTTCGGCCGGTGACCTTCTCCATCCGGCGCATGGACCGCGCGGTGCCGGGCAGGAGCCGGGTCAGGTCGCGGGTGCGGTAGCGGATGATCGGGAACGCCTCTTTCGTCAGGGAGGTGAAGACCAGTTCGCCCAGTTCGCCGTCCGGCAGCACTTCGCCCGTCTCCGGATTGATGACTTCCGGGTAGAAGTGATCCTCCCAGATGTGCAGTCCATCCTTTGTCTCCACGCATTCCATGGAAACGCCGGGGCCGACGACCTCGGAAAGTCCGTAGATGTCGACAGCGTGCATGTCGAACGCCTGCTCGATCTCCTGGCGCATCGCGTTGGTCCAGGGTTCCGCGCCGAAGATGCCGACCTCGAGCGAAGTGTCCCGCGGGTCGAGGCCCTGATGCGTGTATTCGTCGAGGATGGAGAGCGCATAGGAAGGCGTGACGGTAATCGCCTTGGGCTGGAAATCGGTGATGAGGCGCACCTGGCGCGGCGTCATCCCGCCCGAGACCGGCACCGTCGTCAGCCCGAGCGCGTCGGACCCGAGATGAATGCCCAGCCCGCCGGTAAAGAGCCCGTAGCCATAGGCGTTGTGCAGCAGGTCCCCCGGTCGGAGCCCAGCCGCACGCAGGGAGCGGGCGACGCAGCTGCCCCACATCTCCAGATCGCGCTTCGTGTAGCCGACGACGGTCGGCTGGCCGGTCGTGCCGGAGGAGGCATGCAGACGCGCCACCTGGTCGCGGGGCACCGCGAACATGCCGAAGGGGTAGTTGTCGCGCAGGTCCTGCTTGACCGTGAAGGGGAATTTCGCCAGATCCCCGAGGCTTCGGAGGTCGTCCGGATGCACACCCGCCGCGTCGAAACCGGCCTTGTAGTGCGGTACGTTGGCATAGGCGTGGGCGAGCGACCATTTCATCCGCGACAGCTGGGTCGCGGCGATCTCGTCCCGCGAGGCGATCTCGATCGGATCGAGGCTGTCCCTTGGCGGCGTCAGGTCCTTCATGTGTCCTCCTCCTCGAATGTGCTGCCCCTGATCGTGCGGGACAGGCCGCGCATCAGGGCGACCACGCGCCCGTCCTCCCCTCGGACAGTCACGTCATAGGTTCCCGACCGCCCGGCCCGGTGGGTCTCCACCGCCTCCGCCGTGAGCCACTCCTTCTCCCGTCCGGGGCTGGCGAAGGTGATCTGGTTCTGCTGCGCGACCGTGACCTGGTTGTAGGTGTTGCAGGCAAAGGCAAAGGCGCTGTCGGCGAGCGCGAAGATGAACCCGCCATGGGCGATGTGGTGCCCGTTGACCATGTCCGGGCGCACCAGCATCGACATGATCGCCCGGCCCGGTTCCACGTGATCCAGCTGGATGCCCAGACCACGGCTCGCGGAATCGTTGCGATACATGACCTCTGCGGATTTTTCCGCGCGTTCCTGTGGGGTCATATGTGTTTCATCTTTCCCTGTCGCTGTAGAAATTCGTAACGGGACTTTCCGATTCCGGCAATCCCCGGCCATTGCCCGCGTCAAGAAGCTTGCCATGTGCGAATTTTGGCGCAAGTCTTGGAGTATGAACATGCAGTCGCAGCCGTCCGGCCATCTTCGTGAAGTCCCCAACTCCGTTGTCTCTTTTCACCGAACCGAGCTCGGCGTGATCCTGTCGCTCTACGGCAGGATGGTGGCCGCGGGCGAGTGGCGCGACTATGGCATATCGAATCTCAAGGACATGGCGGTTTTCTCCGTCTTTCGGCGGACGGCGGAGCATCCCCTCTACCGGATCGAGAAGCACCCCAAGTTGCGCAACCGGCAGGGCATGTACGCGGTCGTCGGGATGGATGGGCAGATACTGCGGCGCGGCCACGACCTGAAGACGGTGCTGCGGGTTCTGGAGCGCCGGCTGATCCGCGCCGTGGATTGATCCGAAACAGTGTGGCGCAGGGACGCGTTTCGCGGCAGACCCGCGGAGCGGCTTCGGCAGTTTCGACCGTCAGGGGCGGGCGTAGCCGGTGAC
>CBDUPF010000014.1:0-26813 GCA_965369035.1 uncultured Aliishimia sp. | reverse complement strand
GCCGCACATGCCGGTGGTGAAGGACCTGATCCCGGATCTCACACACTTCTATGCCCAGCATGCCTCCATCATGCCGTGGCTGGAGACCAAGACGAACCGGCCGCAACGCGAGTGGAAGCAGTCCATCGAGGACCGCAAGAAGCTCGACGGGCTTTATGAATGCGTGATGTGCGCCTCCTGTTCGACGGCTTGCCCGTCCTACTGGTGGAATTCGGATCGCTATCTCGGGCCGGCCGCGTTGCTCCATGCCTATCGCTGGATCATCGACAGCCGCGACGAGGCGACGGGCGAACGGCTGGACGATCTTGAGGATCCCTTCAAGCTCTACCGCTGTCACACGATCATGAACTGCACCAAGACCTGCCCCAAGGGCCTGAACCCGGCCAAGGCGATTGCCGAGATCAAGAAGATGATGGTCGAGCGCACGGTCTGACATCGTGGCGGAACCGGTCTGGGTCGCGCTCGGGCTGGCGACGGCGGCCGGTCTGTCGATCCCGGTCGGAGCGTCTCTGGCACTGCACCGTTTCGGTATTCTGCCCCGTTGGGCGGAAAGCGAGGCGCGCCACGGCGTGATCGCCTTCGGCGCGGGTGCGTTGTTGGCCGCGGTCGCACTGGTGCTGATCCCGGAGGGCAGCAACCGGCTGGGCATGGGGCCGTCGCTGGTCTGGTTCGCGGTGGGCGCCGTTCTCTTTGCGCTTGCCGACCGTGCTCTGGCCCGGCGCGGCGGACGCGCGGCGCAGTTTCTCGCGATGATGATGGATTACCTGCCGGAGGCGATGGCCCTTGGCGCGCTGGTCACGGGGGATATGGGAACTGCCCTGCTTGTGGCGTCGTTGATCGCGCTGCAAAACCTGCCGGAAAGCTTCAACGCCATGCGCGAGATGATCGGACCGCGGCATCGGGGCGCGAGGCATCTTCTCTTGATCTTCGTGCTCGTGGTCCCGCTGGGGCCGCTGGCCGCTCTGGCCGGTATTGCCCTCGGTGGCGATTCGCCGGTCATCGGAGCCGTGATGATGCTGGCGTCGGGCGGAATTCTCTACCTGATGTTTCAGGATATCGCGCCCCAGGTGCCGTTGAAGAGCAGTTGGCTGCCGCCTTTCGGCGCTGTCCTGGGGGTCCTGCTCGGGCTTGCCGGGCATCTGATGGTCTGACGCGATGCTGGTTGTCGTGGGCCTCGTCATCGCGTTTGTCCTCGTGGCGATCTATGCGCGGCGCAATCGCGGCCGCCGCAATTGCCGCTGGCGGGAGGAGCGGAGCGGCAATCGTGGAGAACTTCGCAAGTATCGCTGCGCGGCCTGCGGCGCGGAAGCGTTCACCTCCACAAAGGGGCCGCCCGAGAAGTGTTTCGCGAACCAGCGCGGTTCGGGATTGTGAAGGGCTGTTCAAGGCTCTGATGAAGCTGCAGGATACGGTCAGCAGGAGGCCCCATGTCCGACGCACCCGATTACGCCGACCGCCACCGCGCCCTTCCGCCGGTGATCTGCTACCCGCCAGAGACGCTGGCCCAGCCCGATCTGGCGCGATACGCCGCTGCGCGAAAGACCGCGAAACGGACAGCGACTGTCATCGTACCCCCGCGCGAGGCGCGAACCTTCGAGGTTCCGGCCGGCCATTTCTTCCGCATCACCTCCGTCGAGGGGCCGCAGGTCGGCGATCTGAATCTGCACAACCTTCATGACCTTTCCGAACGGTTCTACTCCGGCAAGACGCGCGCGCTGCACGGAACTCACGTTACGACGGGCGATCGGCTTTGGTCCGGCTTTCCCAACCTGCGCCCGATGGCAACCGTCACCGCGGACACGCTCGAGTGGTATGGCATCGACGAACATGGCGGGGCGGTTCATGACGTGATCGGCACCCGCTGCGATCCGTACACGCATCATCTGCTGTCAGGCGGCGAGATGTATCACCATTGCTGCCACTCCAACCTCACACGCGCCCTGGCCGACCACATGGGAGTGTCGTGGGCGGAAGCCGAGCCGCTCGTCCATGACGTGCTGAACGTCTTCATGTGCACGGGCTTCACGCGGGATACCGGGCAGTACTTCATGAAATCGAGCCCCGTGCGGCCCGGCGACTACGTCGAGGTTTTCGCGGAAATCGACCTTCTGGGAAATCTCTCCGCCTGTCCGGGCGGGGACTGCTCGGCCTCGCATTCATCGGATGCGGCGGCGTGCTTCCCGTTGCGCGTGGAGATTTTCGAGCCCGCGTCAGGGGCGCTCGAAGGCTGGAAGATGCCCCAGCCCAACGGGTACGACCGCAGTCACGGACGCTAGGCGAAGGCCGCGGTCAGCGCGATCTCAACCATGTCGCCGAAGCTGCTCTCACGGTCTTCGCTGGAGAGCGCCTCGCCTGTCTGCAGATGGTCCGACACGGTGAGAACCGCAAGTGCCCGCCGCTTGTGGCGCGCCGCCAGGGTGTAGAGTTCGGCCGCCTCCATCTCCACGCCCAGAATGCCGTGGCGGACCATTTGTTCGTCCAGATCGGGACGTTCGGAATAGAAAACGTCGGAGGAATAGATCCCGCCCACATGGGTTTTCACACCGCGTTTCGACGCTGCATCCATCGCGGCGACAAGCAATTCACCATTCGCGCAGGGCGCGAAATTCAATTCTCGAAACATCGCGGAAGAGGGTGTCGAAACGGAACTGGCGGTCATGGCCAGAATAATGTCGCGCAGGCGCACATCGGGCTGCATTCCGCCACAGGAGCCGATACGGATCAGCGTTTTTGCGTCGTAGTCCCGGATCAATTCGTTAACATAGATAGAAAGCGACGGCATTCCCATGCCGCTGCCCTGAAACGTGACACGGTGGCCGTTCCATTTCCCCGTGAATCCCAGCATTCCGCGCACCTCGTTGATGCAAACCGGGTTTTCGAGAAAAGTTTCGGCGGCCCATCTCGCTCGATAGGGGTCGCCGGGCAGCAGAACGGTATCTGCGACGTCGCCCGGCTTCGCGCCGATATGAATGGTCATCTGCTCAGATTTCGAGAGTTTTCGGGTCGGTCCCCGCCGCGATGGCGTCCTTGTACCATTGCGGCTGGCGGCCTTTGCCCGTCCATGTCTCCGACGGGTCCTCGGGATTTGCGAATTTTGGTGTGCCGGGGTTCTTCACGCCGCTTTTCCGTGCGGATTTGCCGCCCGCGCCACCGGTCAGCTCTGCCAGTGAAAACCCGTATTTCGCGGCTGCCGCCTCGGCTGCCTTCTTGGCTTCGCGACGTTCCTGGTTTTCGATGTCAGCCAGCGCTTTTTCCACGTCCTTCTGCAGTTTCTCCAGCTGTTTCTTCGTCATGTTCGACAGATCAGTTGCCATTTTTTTTCCTGGTTCTGGGTTCGTTGAGTCGCGCTACAATAAATGAAAAGAAAAATGCCGCAATGGAGCGAATTGCATTTCACCACTGTAGGACGAATTATCGGCTTTATTCCGCCGCAACGGCCTCCGGGTCGGCTAGCTGAACGATATCCTTCATGATGGTGTTGAGTTCGAAATCCTTGGGTGTGTAGACTCGCGCCACACCCATTGCGCGAAGTTTTGCGGCGTCATCATCGGGAATAATTCCGCCAACTATTACGGGAATGTCGCCCAATCCGATATCACGGAGACGTTTCAGCACGTCCTCGACCAATGGCAGATGGCTGCCAGACAGGATCGAGAGTCCGACGACATGGGCATTGTCTTCCTTTGCCGCGGCAACGATCTCTTCCGGTGTCAGCCGAATGCCTTCATAGGCGATATCCATGCCGCAATCGCGTGCCCGCACCGCGATCTGTTCGGCACCGTTGGAATGACCGTCGAGTCCGGGCTTGCCGACCAGAAATTTCAGCCGCCGCCCCAGGCGGTCGCTGACCGCATCCACCGCGTCGCGAATATCGTCCAGCCCCTCGGTCTTGTTCGACCGGCCTGCGGCGACGCCTGTGGGGCCACGATATTCGCCGTATTGCGCCCGCATCTCCGCCGCCCATTCTCCGGTCGTCACGCCGGCCTTCGCACAGGCGATGGAGGCGGGCATGACATTCCGACCCTCGCGGGCGGCGGTACGCAATTCGGCCAGCGCGGCTCGCACGGCCTCATCGTCCCTGGCAGCGCGCCAGTCCTCCAGTCGCTGGATCTGGTCCTGTTCGACGGCCGGGTCGACAACCAGAATGTCGCCGTCGCCGGTCATCAGGGGCGAGGGTTCGCCGCGTTGCCAACGGTTCACGCCGACAACCACGGTCTCGCCGGTCTCGATCCGGTTCAGCCGTTCGGCATTGCTCTCCACCAGCCGCGATTTCATGTAGTCGATCGCCCCGATCGCCCCGCCCATGCTGTCGAGCGTCGCCAATTCGTGCCGCGCGCCTTCTTTCAGTTCCTCGACCTTGGCATCGACAGCCGGGTTGCCGTCAAAGAGGTCGTCGTATTCCAGAAGGTCGGTCTCGTAGGCCAGGATCTGCTGCATCCGCATCGACCATTGCTGGTCCCAGGGGCGGGGCAGGCCCAGCGCCTCGTTCCATGCCGGGAGTTGCACCGCACGGGCGCGCGCCTTTCTAGAGAGCGTCACCGCCAGCATTTCGATCAGGATGCGGTAGACGTTGTTCTCCGGCTGCTGCTCGGTCAGGCCCAGTGAATTGACCTGCACGCCGTATCGGAAACGCCGGTACTTCGGATCCTCGACACCATAGCGGTCGCGGCAGATTTCGTCCCAGAGATCGACAAAGGCGCGCATCTTGCACATCTCGGTCACGAAACGGATGCCTGCATTCACGAAGAAGGAAATACGCCCGACCACGGTCGGAAAATCCGCAGGGTCGATGCGCGGCCGCAATTCGTCCAGTACCGCCTGACCCGTGGCGAGGGCAAAGGCCAATTCCTGCTCCGGTGTCGCACCTGCTTCTTGCAGGTGGTAGGAACAGACATTCATCGGGTTCCATTTCGGGACATTCTTGTAGCAGTACTCCGCCACGTCCGCGATCATCTTCAGCGAGGGTTTCGGCGGACAGATGTAGGTGCCGCGCGACAGGTATTCCTTGATCAGGTCGTTCTGCACCGTCCCGGTCAGTTTCGAGACATCCGCGCCCTGTTCCTCCGCCACCGCGATGTAGAGCGACAGCAACCAGGGCGCCGTCGCGTTGATCGTCATCGACGTGTTCATCTGTTCGAGCGGAATCTGGTCGAACAGGGTCGCCATATCGCCCAGGTGGCAGACCGGGACGCCGACCTTGCCGACCTCGCCGCGCGCCAGCACGTGGTCGCTGTCATAGCCGGTCTGCGTCGGCAGGTCGAAGGCCACGGAGAGCCCGGTCTGTCCGCGCTCGAGATTCGCGCGGTAGAGTTCATTGGATGCGGCCGCCGTGGAATGGCCGGAATAGGTGCGGATGATCCAGGGTCGGTCTGTCTGGCGCTCGGTCATGCGGGGCCTCGTGAATCAGAATGCAATTTTATTGCGTTTGGGCGGTGATACTTGAAACTTTGGCAAAGTGTCAATTCGCTGCATCGCGGCAATGCGATAGAGGGCGGATCATCGTCACGCCGCGTCGAAGCCCCAGCAGGTATTCTGGCGGGCCGATGTCGCTACGCGCCGTTACCGTGAATCCCGCGCGTTCATAAAGCGCCTTTGGTGTCGATCACATCGAGCCGCACTTCGTCCAGGGCGCGTCGTCGCGCCTCAGTCATGATCGCGCGCAACCGTCTGGTCCCATTACCTGTGCCCCGCGCTATCGCAGCCTGGGGGCGCTCAATTTCGGAGAACGCGTTTTCCGTCACGGTGCGATCTCCTCGTGGCGTTTGGTCATTCTGCCGTATTTACCCCGATCCCCGTCTCTGCAAGGGTCGGGGCATGACATCCACGGTGGAACTGCCAATCTGGCTCTTCGTACTGATCGTGCTGTTCGCCGCGGTCACTTTCGCGTCGCATTTCCTGTTCCCGTCCGTACGCTGGTTCTTTCGCCGCAGGCTGGAGCGCGCGGTGGAGCAGATCAACACGCGGCTGACCCGTCCCATCGAACCCTTCAAGCTCGCCGCGCGCCACGACATGATCCTGCGCCTGGTTTACGATCCGGAAGTGTCGCAGGCGATCGTCGAACACGCCCGCAAGAACAACATCCGCGAGGACGTGGCCTTTCAGAAGGCGCGGCGATATGCGCGGGAAATCGTGCCGAGCTTTTCCGCCTTCACCTATTTCGGATTCGGCATCCGGGTGGCGCGATGGCTGGCCAATGAGCTCTACACCGTGCGCACGGGACCCGAGAACGAGGAGATGATCGCGAAGATACCACCGGAGTCGACCGTCGTTTTCATCATGAACCACCGGTCGAACATGGATTACGTACTGGTCACCTATCTGGCCGCGCGCGCCTCTGCGCTGTCCTATGCCGTCGGGGAATGGGCGAGGATCTGGCCCTTGTCGCGTCTCATCAAGTCGATGGGCGCCTATTTCATTCGCCGCAAGTCGCGCGGCAACCTCTATCGCAAGGTACTGGCGCGCTATGTCCAGTTGGCGACGACGGGCGGTGTGACGCAGGCGATCTTTCCCGAAGGCGGCCTCAGCCTCGACGGTCGACTGGCCAAGCCCAAGATGGGACTGCTGGCCTATGTGGTCGAGGCCGGGCGCAACGCCGACCGCGATGTGGCGTTCGTGCCGGTCGCAATCAACTACGACCGCGTTCTGGAGGACCGGGTCCTGATCGCCGCCGGTAAACGGGGCGACAGGCGCTTCGGGGCGAGGATCAGCGTCGTGACCCACTTCGTGCTGAGCAAGTTCTGGCAGCGGCTCCGGGGCCGGTTCCTGCGTTTCGGATCGGCCGGTGTGGTTTTCGGTGCGCCGTTGTCGTTGCAGGAATTCGGAACCGACCGTCCCGTGGAGCAGCTGGCGCAGGCGCTCATGGACAGGATCGAGGAAGCAATGCCGCATATGGGGGTGCCGCTGCTTGCGCGCCTGTTGCTCGAGGCCGATGGACCGGTTTCGCATGATGAACTGATGAGTGCAGCGGCTGCCGAAATCTCCGCGCAGTCCGACCGCTTCCTATTGACCGAAGGGGAAACGCCGGCGGAACTGGCGGAGGGGGCCTTCGGTCAGCTCAAGCAGCGAGAACTCGTGACCGTGGATGCGGGAATGGTCGTGCCGGACACCTTCGAACGGCCGTTGCTCGAGTTCTACGCGAGATCCATCTCTGACCCGGATCCGGGGTTTTCTGCGGCTGCTCAGTAAATGCTGCAACCGCTGGGTTACAAAGTTACCCAAAACGGCATTTCATCTATTGCTTTATTTCAACACGAGCCATATCCCTGCGAGGATGATTGCGATTCTGCATCGCAGCACGTATTCTGAATGGAGGCATGGATGGCATTGGATACGAACGGTTTGACCTCATACGAAGCGCCCGAAAAAGACCTCTACGAGATGGGGCAGATTCCGCCGATGGGGTATGTGCCCCAGCAGATGTACGCGTGGGCGATCCGCAAGGAGCGGCATGGCGAACCCGACAAGGCCATGCAGATCGAGGTGGTGGAGACGCCACGCCCCGACAGCCACGAGGTGCTGGTGCTGGTGATGGCGGCCGGCGTCAACTACAACGGCGTGTGGGCTTCGCTGGGCAAACCGATCTCACCCTTCGACGGCCACGGGGCGCCTTACCATATCGCCGGATCCGACGCGTCGGGCATCGTCTGGGCGGTGGGTGACAAGGTCAAGCGCTGGAAGGTCGGCGACGAGGTCGTGATCCACTGCAACCAGGATGACGGTGATGACGAGCACTGCAACGGCGGTGATCCGATGTATTCGCCCTCGCAACGGATCTGGGGCTACGAGACGCCGGACGGGTCGTTCGCGCAGTTCACCTGCGTGCAGTCGCAGCAGCTGATGCCGCGGCCCAAGCACCTGACCTGGGAAGAATCGGCCTGCTACACGCTGACGCTGGCGACCGCGTACCGGATGCTGTTCGGGCACGAACCGCACGACCTGAAGCCGGGCCAGAACGTGCTGGTCTGGGGCGCCTCCGGTGGCCTCGGCTCCTATGCGATCCAGCTCATCAACACGGCCGGCGCCAACGCGATCGGGGTCATTTCGGACGAGAGCAAGCGCCAGTTCGTGATGGACCTGGGCGCCAAGGGTGTCATCAACCGCAAGGATTTCAACTGCTGGGGCCAGCTTCCGACGGTGAACACTCCGGAATATGCGGAGTGGTTCAAGGAAGCGCGCAGGTTCGGCAAGGCGATCTGGGACATCACCGGCAAGGGCGTGAATGTCGACATGGTCTTCGAACACCCGGGCGAGGCGACCTTCCCGGTCTCCACCTTCGTCGTCAAGAAGGGCGGCATGGTAGTGATCTGCGCCGGCACGACGGGCTACAACCTCACCTTCGACGTGCGCTACATGTGGATGCACCAGAAGCGCCTGCAGGGCTCGCACTTCGCGCACCTCAAGCAGGCGATGGCCGCGAACCGGCTGATGCTGGAACGCCGCCTCGACCCCTGCATGTCCGAGGTCTTTACCTGGGCCGACCTGCCGCAGGCGCACATGAAGATGATGCGCAACGAACACAAGCCCGGCAACATGTCGGTCCTCGTGCAGGCGCCGGCGACCGGCCTGCGCACGCTCGAGGATGTCCTTGACGCAGGGAGTTGAGGCCACGCCGGGTTTTTGATCAACGGCTCCGCGAATCAATGTTGAATTCGCGGGCCGTTCTTTCTATCCTCAACTAACACGTGCTGATTGTGGGAGCTTCGAGCCGCCTGTATTCGCTATTTTTGGGGATGGCAGATCCGCGAATTTCTTGGGTCAACGGCCAATGGTAATCTGGGTTAACGGTTAACTACCTGCGAAGGGCGACTCTTATCATGAAGCACGAGTGGATCTTGGACGTTCTGGCTGATTTGAAAAACTTTGCCCGGGCAAATGACCTGCCAGCCTTGGCCGAGCAGCTTTCGGATACGGCGGATCTTGCCGCAGTCGAGATTTCGTCCGCCGAAGAAAAGGCCCGTCGATCGCATGGTGACGAATTCTCGCTTGGAAGCTATCCTGGAGAGACTGGAAACGGCCGACGGGCTTGAAGGCATCCAGAACGCGATCGTCCGGCTCCGCGACGAGTTCGGAATAGACAACCTCGTATATCATTGGGTGAACTCGGCCGGCGACAACTTTGGCGCCGGCACTTACGGAAACGAATGGCGTGTCCGGTACGAGGAGATGAACTATCTCCGTGTCGATCCTGTCATCCAGGGATGTTATCAACGGTTTCATCCGGTCGACTGGAAACGCCTTGACTGGTCCAGCAAGGCGGCGCGGGCGTTTCTTGCCGATGCCATGCAGCATGGGGTCGGCAACCAGGGCTTCTCGGTGCCGATACGCGGACCGAACGGTCAGTTCGCTCTCTTCACCGCCAATCACACCTGCTCGGACGACGAATGGGCCAAGTTCATCGAGGAGCATCGTCGGACGCTGGTGCTCGTCGCGCACTACTTCAACGAAAAGGCGCTCGAACTCGAACCCGACCGGAAGCCGGACCAGAAGCAGGCGCTGTCGCCGCGGGAAATCGACGCCATGACGCTTCTTGCTATGGGGTACTCGCGGGCCCAGGTGGCCGATACCCTGTCGATTTCGGAGCACACGCTGCGGGTCTATATCGAAAGCGCCCGCTTCAAGCTCGGGGCGCTCAATACCACCCACGCGGTGGCCCGTGCGATGAGCCGTGGGCTGATCGTCGTCTGAACCGTACGGTCGATTCAGTTAAACTCCCGACCGCCCCTGCAGGGCGGCATTAATTTACTGCACGTTATGCATGTGGAAACTCCCCAATAATAGCGATGGAGCCGCCACATGCTACGTTTCCTCTATGCCGACCAGCTGGACCGCTTTCCCAAACTGGCAGAAACGATGTTTCGCGACCGTGCGGACCAGTTCCGCGAGCGTCTCGGCTGGGAGGTTTCGGTGGACTCGAACGGTTGCGAGCGTGACCAGTACGACCTGCAGAACCCGCTCTACGTGATCTGGGAACTGCCCGACGGGACCCACGGCGGATCCATGCGCTTTCTGCCGACCACCGACACCTGCATGATCAATGACCATTTTACCCATGTGATCGGCGGCGGCACGGTGGTGAGCCCGCTGATCTGGGAATGCACACGGTTCTGCCTGTCGCAGTCCGCGCCGTCGCATGTGGCCGCGGCGCTCATGCTGGGCGGGGGGGAGATCATGGAGAATTTCGGGGTCGAGCACTTCGTGGGCGTGTTCGACCTGCGCATGGTGCGAATCTACAGGATGATCGGCGCATCGCCGGAAGTCCTGGGAACCGTTGGGGAGGGGCGGGACCAAATCAGCGTTGGCTTGTGGGCATTCACGCCCGAAGCGCAGGCGCGGGTGGCGCGCAAGGCCGGGCTGCGTCCGGCACAGACGCGCGCATGGTTCGAGGCGGCCTTTGGCCGGGCCGCCGCCAGTCAGGAGCCGCAACTGCTGGCTATTGCCTGACCGTCCGTGTGGGCGCCGCGATGGAGGACCAAAGTGCCGCGGCATCAAATCGCGCTGGCGACCGCAAGCTGATCTGGTAGCCCCGCGCCGGGGCGGTTAGGCTCAGGCCCATGACCGCCCCGGTACTAGCCTTTTCCGATGACCAGGCCACGGCCTTCGACAGCGTCTCAGAGATGCTGCGCGGGGTTGGTGTGGACCTGGACGCGGGGATTCTGACCCCGCGGGCCGAAGGCAAGACCCGCGTGATGGCCGTTACCGGCAAGGCCGGGTCCGGCAAGACGCTGCTGCTGGCCGAACTCACCAAGGCGCTGCGCGATGCGGGCGTGGAGATGGTGTCGGCCGATTACGAGAACCGCCGCGCGCGGGACCGGCGCAAGCTGGCCATCCTTGCCCCGACCAACAAGGCCGCGAGCGTTCTGCGGCTGCGCGGCGTTCCGGCCACCACGATCCACCGCATCCTCTATACGCCCGTCTACGATCCCGAGTACGAACGCGTCGCCGAATGGCTGGCCGGGCAGGGCGAACGGCCTGAGATCGAGGGGCTGAGCGACGTGGCGCTCGACCGCGCGCACGCATTCTACCAGGTGAATGCCTCGGTCCCCGGCGCATTGGCGGCGGCCGGGCTGCGCGGGTCGGATTTCATCACCGGCTGGAAACGGCGGGAAGAGCCGCTGGACATCGGTTTCGTCGACGAGGCGTCGATGCTGGACGATCGCCAGTTCGAGGACCTGCAGGAGATCTTCCCGACGCTCCTGCTGTTCGGTGACCCCGCGCAGTTGGCGCCGGTCAACCAGTCGGGCACGATGGTCTTCGAACGGCTGCCGGACGCGCAGAAGCTGAACCTCGCCCGCATCCATCGACAGGACGCTGACAACCCGATCCTCGACCTGGCCCATGCGCTGTCCGACCCGGACATAGAGTTCCACGATTTCGAACGCATGGTCGAGCAGGCCGCGCAGCGCGACGACCGGGTCCAGTGGGCGCAGCGGGTGGAGGTCGACCTGATGGCGCGCTCTCCGGTCCTTGTCTGGCGCAATGCCACGCGGATCCGCCTGATCAACGCCTTTCGCGCCGTTCACGAGGCGCCCGAAGACCGGCTGCTGCCGGGAGAGCCGCTGATCTGCGACGGGCTCGAACTGCCGCTGAAGCACCGCAAGAAGCGTCTGGATCTGGAGGCGCGCGGCCTCATCAAGGGCGCGCAGGTGGTGTATCTGGGCGAGGGGCGCAAGCCCGGGTTCTCCCGGCTGCACGTCGTCGGCGCCGAGGATCCGCAGGTCTCCGCCGCGTCGATCGTCAAGATCGAGAAGCCGGGCGAGGAAGAACCCTTCATCCCCTTCGCTGCGCGGATGGGTGCCACCTTCCTGCACGGCGCCGCGGTGACGATCCACAAGGCGCAAGGCTCGCAGTGGGATACGGTCCAGGTCTTTGCCCCCGACCTTTATGCCGCGGCCCGCATGGGCCGGTCGGAGGCCGGGCAACCCTTATGGAAACGGCTGGCCTACGTCGCGATCACGCGCGCCGCCGAACGGCTGCACTGGGTGGTGCGCGCGCGTCTGTCCAAGCCCACACAACCGCTTGGCGTCGAGGATCTGCGCATGGTGGCTGCGGCGCCGCTGACGCTCGAAACATTGGAGGAGGGACCATGAGAAGCATTCTGATCACCGGGGCGAGTTCCGGCATCGGGCGGGCCACGGCGCTGCACTTCCTGGCCGAAGGCTGGAAGGTCGGGCTGATGGCGCGACGCGCGGACAAGCTCGACGAGATCGCGCGGGGTTTCGACAACGCCGTGGCGCTGCCGGGCGACGTCACCGACGAGGCCGAGGTCGCCCGCTGTTTCGACGAGTTCGTCAGTCATGCAGGACGGCTCGACGTGCTGTTCAACAATGCCGGCATCTTCGTTCCCGCGGCGGCCATCGACGAGACACCGGTGGCGGATTGGCAGAAGGCGCTCTCGGTCAATTTGACCGGCATGTTTCTTTGCGCACGAGCGGCCTTTGCCCAGATGCGCAGGCAGGGCGGCGGGCGGATCATCAACAACGGATCGATCTCCGCCCATGTCCCGCGCGAACATGCGGTGACCTACACGGTGACGAAACACGCCATCACCGGGCTCACGAAGCAGTTGAGCCTGGACGGTCGCGACCTCGACATCTGCTGCGGCCAGATCGACATCGGCAATGCGGAATCGGAGATGGTGGCGGCGATGAAGGCCAAGGTGCCGGACATGCCGACCATGGCGGTGGGCGACGTGGCGCGGTCGGTGCTGCACATGGCGACGCTGCCGCTCGACACCAATGTGCTGTTCATGACCGTGATGGCGAACCGCATGCCGTATGTCGGCCGGGGGTAGCGGTCACCCGTCGCCGACCGCTTCGCGCCAGTGTTTGCGGCAGAGCGACAGGTAGGTTTCGTTCCCGCCGATCTGCACCTGCGCGCCGTCGCGCTGGGCCTTGCCGGTCGCGTCGCGCCGGACCACCATGGTCGCCTTGCGCCCGCAATGGCAGATCGTGCGGACCTCGCGGATCTCGTCGGCGATGGCCAGAAGCGTCGCCGAGCCGGGAAAGAGCTGTCCGCGGAAATCCACGCGCAGGCCGTAGCACATGACCGGAATGCCCAGATCGTCCACCGCGCGCGCCAGTTGCCACACCTGAGCTTCGGTCAGGAACTGCGCCTCGTCCACGAACACGCAGGCGACCGGGCCGTCGGCCAGCCGGGCCTTCAGCGTCTCGAACATGTCGGTGCCCGCATCAAAGGTATCTGCGGACTGACCGATTCCGATGCGCGAGGCGATCCGCCCCTCGCCCGCACGGTCGTCCAGCCGCGCGGTCAGCAGGTAGGGCACCATGCCCATCTCGCGGTAATTGTGCGCGGCCTGCAACAGCACAGTCGATTTGCCGGCGTTCATGGTGGAGTAGTTGAAATAGAGCTTGGCCATGGACCGCATCTAGCGCAAACGCGCGCTCCGGCTCAAGGTGAAGGGGCTCAAGCCGAAGGAAGGGTCAGGGTGGGGTGCGGTTGCGTGAGTGATAATGGCCGCCGCATCATACGGGATCGGACGAACTGACAGACTGGTCAACTGCACGGGCCAGATGCCTTTGGGGCAACATCGCCACCGGTGACATCTTGATCCCGTGCCTTACGAGTTACTCCAAAAAAAGCCCGCCCTGCACTGCCCGGACCAGCCGGTTCGCGCCCCGAATTCGCGATACAGGAACAGACCCCACCCTGTGCCGGCAAACGGGAGACCGGCCACTCTTTACATCCACGAGTGTTCGTGGACACCTTGTAAATGACATTTCAGGATGTACTGATTAATGGGAAAAGACCGGCGGGGTTCCCCGTACCGGGATATCTGGAACTGGCGCGGGACATGGAATGGAGAATACTCCGATTGGCAGCTACCTGAAGAAGCATACCGAGGCGCTGGTCAAGGATGTTGGCGTAGAGCCGGCCTGCGAGATCACCGGTAAATCCAAGGCGACGCTGGGCCGATACTATTCAGACCATCCCGAGCACGCTGACCGGTTCATGCCGATCGATGCGGTGGCGCGCCTGGAAGGAGCGTCGAGCTATCCGCACGTGACCGCTGCGCTGGCGGAACTCAAGGGGATTTCGCTGTCGCGCGACGACCGGAATCCCAACGCCGAAAGGTCCGGCGGTGTGAATTCGGACGTGATCGCACTCAGCCAGCGGTTCGCGATGTTGATGAGCGAATATCACCAGTCGATCGAGGATGGCGTGATCTCCGTCAATGAAGCCAAGCGGCTGCTGAAGGAGACGCTGAGGTTGCAGCAGGTCCTGATCGACATGAAGCTGCATCTGGAGCACGAGACGACCTGACGCCGCGTGCCGATTTTCGTCAGACGTGGCGCTGCACGAGGACGGAACCCACCGAATACCCCGCCCCGAACGAGCAGATCAGGCCATGATCGCCGTCCGCGAGGTCGTCCGAGTATTTCGAGAAGGCGATGATCGACCCCGCAGACGACGTATTGGCGTAGTCCTGTAGGATGTTCGGCTGTTCGCCCGGTTGCGGTTCGCGTCGCAGCACCTTGCGGCCGATGAAATCGTTCATCGACTTGTTGGCCTGGTGCAACCAGAGCCGCTTGAGATCCTCGGGGAGGACGCCCTCATCCTTCATGTGGTTCGAGATATGGCGTGCCACGAGCGGCAACACCTCCTTGAAGACCTTGCGCCCCTCCTGCATGAACTGCATGTCGCGGCGGTCGGCCATTCCATCGGGCCGTGTGCGACGCAGAAAGCCGTTGTTGTTGCGGATATTGTTGGAAAACACGGTCGCGCAGCGGGTCGACTTTACCTCGAAATAGGGTCCCCCCGCGTCATCCTTGCGCTCCACGAACGTGGCCGTCGCCACGTCGCCAAAGATGAAATGGCAATCCCGGTCGCGCCACTCGAGATGCGCCGAGCAGATCTCGGGGTTCACGATCAGCGCGGATCGGATCGAGCCGGACCGGATCATGTCGCAGGCGGCCTGCAACCCGAAAGTCGCGGAGGAGCAGGCGACGTTCATGTCGAAGGCGAAACCGTCGATCCCGAGCAGGTCCTGTATTTCGATCGCGATGGCGGGGTAGGCGCGCTCGTGGTTCGATGCGGCACAGATCACCGCGTCGACATCGCCCGGCTGCTTTCCGGCCTGTGCCAGTGCCGTGCGGGCGGCGTCCACGCCCATCTCCGCCATCACGCCGGGTTCGTCGTCGCTGCGCTGGCGCAGGAGCGGATGCATGACGTCGGGGTCCAGGATGCCCGATTTGTCGAGCACGTAGCGCCGTTCGATCCCGGACGCCTTGAGGATGAAATTCTCCGAAGAGTGCTCCATCGCCTCGACCTCG
The DNA here is from genome assembly GCA_965369035.1 of uncultured Aliishimia sp. Taxonomy (GTDB): domain Bacteria; phylum Pseudomonadota; class Alphaproteobacteria; order Rhodobacterales; family Rhodobacteraceae; genus Aliishimia. The sequence continues at coordinate 11,523 of CBDUPF010000014.1, read as the reverse complement.
CCCGCCGCGATCCGGTCCGCGTTCTCCGCGTTCCATTTGTCCGCGTAGGCATTGAAGGCCACGACGAGCTCGGCGTTCGAGATGCTGAGTTCGGGTGTGAAGACACCTGTCCCGGTGATGACTGGCACGTGCATACGGACCCCCTGTCGCAGTCTGGGACTGTGGCCGAAAATCACGCCGTCGGTCAAGCCACAGCGAATGTCTCTGTCGCGCGGGATCGCCGATTGCCGCGGGGTTTTCCCAGACGAAACGACCTTCGCGGGGCGCCAATACCGGGCACCGCGACCGGGCTCCTGTTCCGATGGTCGTCCGGCCCATGGCGCATGCGGGACCTACAAATGCGCGTTGCGCGGAAACCGCTGCAAAGCAGATCAGCGATCTGCGCCGTATGGCACGGCGACCTGTCTACGCGGGGCCGTCAGTGCAGGCGTGCATGAACGATGTAGGCAAGAATGCTCGACTCCCCCAGAGAGCGAAGCGCTTCGAGCCGGTGCAGCCCCTCCACCAGAACGTAGCCATCGCCATCCTTGCGGATCTGCACGGGCGTTGTCTGGCTGTTCTCGATGATGTCTTCCGCAATCGCCTGCATCTTGACGGGGTCCAGCGTTTTGGCACGCTTGGCGGGCACGCGAATGCTGTCGATGGCGATGTTGTGCTTTTCCAGCATGGAGCGACCATGATCCTCTTCGCGGGAATAGGCCAGCGATTGTTTGCCGCGGAGGGACGATGATGGCACGGAATCCGGCCCCTCCGATGGCGGGCTTGACACGGAGGCGGGCAAGGGACTGCCGTTGATCTTCCAGCGCGGAGCGGTGGCATCGTTTTGGCGGCCACCAAGCTCCGCGTGCGCTGGCGGAGATTTTCGCTCTCCGCCCGCATATGCGCGCCTATTCGGACATCTGATGCCGCTTGCGTTGACCCCTGGGGCGGTCTGTGCTCCTCTTTCGCGAACATTGATTGCCGAGGGCTGAAACATAGGGAGTTCCGGGCGTTCTCGGGTTGGAGTGGAGACTTTGAAGCACGTTGTCCGTCGCCTTTCGTTGTGTCTGGCCGCGCTGGTCCTGTCCGGTACCGAGGCCGAAGCCCAAGAGGCGCAGTTGTCCGACTGCCGTGGCGTCTTCACCGACGAGACCACCTATGACGGGGGCTTCCAGTATCTCTACGACTGCGTCGGCCGCCTGTCCCGTGCGCTGTCCGAACTGGAGGCGCGGGCGGCGGAGGAGCCGGCGCAGACCGAATTCGTGAAACCTGACATGTACGGCCCCGGATGGTCGACTTACGGAGGATACAGAAATTTCGAATACGGAAAGGACGCGTTTGGCAGAGTGCATCTCCGCGGCTTGATGTCGGGTTGCCCCAGCAGGGACAACGCGATTTTCACACTGCCGGCCGGATATCGGCCGAAAGGTGGCATCGGGTTGATTTTCACCTCGATGGGCAACGGCAACGCGACCGCTCGCGTCGATGTCAGGAAGGGTGAAGTCTACTACTGGTGGACTGACGGCGAGAAGCCCTGCCCCGGATGGTTGACGCTGGACGGGATCTCCTTCCAAGCGGAGCAGTGAGGTCGTCCTGCACAGACGGATCCCGGCCAGCGCGTCGTATGTGCCGGACTGCATCGGCGCCTGTCGCCGATGGGACTCCGCTCAACTCCGGAACAGGAGGCGCGCCGGTGTTCCGGTTGTGAACCGGGTGACGAAGGTGCCCGTTGACTGGACCATCAATCCTGCAGCGCCTTCACACCGACCTCGCCTTCGGCCTGCGCCTTGATCGCGAGGGCGGCGGCGTGGCTGCCCGCGGCGGTGGTGAAATAGGGGATCTTGTCGTAGAGCGACAGAGAGCGGATGGATTTTGAATCCTCGACCGCCTGCGCGCCTTCGGTGGAGTTCATCACCAGTTGCACGCCACCGTCCTTCATCAGGTCGGTGATGTCCGGGCGGCCCTCGTAGACCTTGTTGACCATGCGGCACGCGACCCCACGACCCTCCAGCCAGGACTGCGTGCCTCGCGTGGCGACGAGCGAGAAGCCGAGAGAGGTGAGGATCTGCGCGGCCTCCAGCATTTCGGGCGTCTTGTCGGCGTCGCGGATGGAGAGAAACGCGCAGCCCTCGGTCGGGAGTTTCATTCCGGCACCCAGTTGCGCCTTGAGGAAGGCGCGGGGGAAGTCGCGGTCCCAGCCCATGACCTCGCCCGTGGAGCGCATCTCGGGGCCGAGGATCGTGTCGACGCCGGGGAAACGGGCGAAGGGCAGAACGGCTTCCTTGACCGAGTACCAGGGCATGTTCGGGTCGGCGAGCGTCATCGGATCGGCGTAGGGCAGCACGGTGTCATAAGAGGCATCCGCGTCGTACGGTGCCCGCTGCGGGAAGGCGGAGAGCTTTTCGCCCGCCATGACCCGCGCGGCGATGGAGGCAATGGCTGAATCGGTGGCCTTGGCGACAAAGGGCACGGTCCGCGAGGCGCGCGGATTGACCTCGATCAGAAAAACCTCGTCCTCGCCCGCGTCGTTGCGCTTGACCGCGAACTGGATGTTCATCAGGCCAACGACGTTCAGCGCCATGGCCAGCGCGTGGGTCTGACGCTCCACCTCTGCGATAATTTCGGGCGAGAGCGAATGCGGCGGCAGTGAGCAGGCGCTGTCGCCGGAATGAACACCGGCCTCCTCGATGTGCTGCATGATTCCGGCCACGTGGACGGCCTCCCCGTCGCAGAGCGCGTCGACGTCGAGCTCGGTTGCGCCGTCGAGGTAGCTGTCGAGCAGCACGGGGCTGTCACCGGAGACCACCACGGCCTCGGAGATGTAGCGTTCGAGCCCGGCCATGTCGCGCACGATCTCCATCGCGCGGCCACCCAGCACGTAGGACGGGCGGATCACCAGCGGGAAGCCGATCTCGCGGGCGATGGCGATCGCCTCGGCGTCGGAGCGGGCGATCCCGTTGACCGGCTGTTTCAGGCCCAGTTTCGTGACAAGCTGCTGGAATCGCTCGCGATCTTCGGCCAGGTCGATGGCGTCGGGCGTGGTGCCGAGGATCGGGATGCCCTCGGCCTCGAGCGCGCGGGCCAGCTTCAGCGGGGTCTGCCCGCCGAACTGGACAATGACGCCGTGCAGCGTACCGTTGTCCTGCTCCACCCGCAGAATCTCCATCACGTGCTCGAAGGTCAGAGGTTCGAAGTAGAGCCGGTCGGACGTGTCGTAGTCGGTAGAGACGGTCTCGGGGTTGCAGTTGACCATGATGGTCTCGTAGCCCGCGTCGGTCAGCGCGAAGCAGGCGTGGCAGCAGCAATAATCGAACTCGATCCCCTGGCCGATCCGGTTCGGACCCCCACCGAGGATCACGACCTTCTTGCGGTCCGAGGGGCGGGCCTCGCACTCCACCTCGCCAAAGGCGGGCATCTCGTAGGTGGAATACATATAGGGCGTCTGCGCCTCGAACTCGGCCGCGCAGGTGTCGATGCGCTTGAAGACCGCGGTCACGCCGGCGGCGATGCGGGCATTGCGTACATCCCGTTCGGTCTGGCCGGTGAGATGGGCCAGCCGTGCGTCGGTGAAGCCCATCACCTTTAGCGCGCGCAGCCCGTCCCGGTCGGTGGGCAGGCCGGCGGATTCGATCTCCTGTTCGGTCTCCACGATTTCGCGGATCCGGGCGAGGAACCATGGATCGAACCGGGTGATCGCGTGGATCTCGTCATCATCAAGCCCCTCGCGCATGGCCTGCGCGATGATCCGGAGCCGGTCGGGCGTCTGCCGCGACAGCGCCTTCACGATGGCCGCATGGCCGGAAGCGGGATCATCGGCGCCGGGGATGGTGATTTCATCGAAGCCGGTGAGGCCGGTCTCCATGCTCGCGAGCGCCTTTTGCAGCGATTCGTGGATCGTGCGGCCTACCGACATCGCCTCGCCCACGGATTTCATCGCCGTCGACAGCAACGGCTCGGAGCCGGGGAACTTCTCGAAGGCAAAGCGCGGGATCTTGGTCACGACATAGTCGATGGTGGGCTCGAAACTCGCCGGCGTGACCTTGGTGATATCGTTGTCGAGCTCGTCGAGGGTATAGCCCACGGCGAGCTTGGCGGCGATCTTGGCGATGGGGAAACCGGTGGCCTTCGATGCCAGCGCCGAGGATCGCGACACGCGCGGGTTCATCTCGATCACCACCATGCGGCCGTCCTCGGGGTTGATCGCCCATTGCACGTTCGATCCGCCGGTCTCCACCCCGATCTCGCGCAGCACGGCGATGGAGCCGTTGCGCATGATCTGGTATTCCTTGTCGGTCAGCGTCAGCGCGGGCGCCACAGTGATCGAATCGCCGGTGTGCACGCCCATGGGGTCCACGTTCTCGATGGAGCAGACGATGATGGCGTTGTCCGCGCGGTCGCGCACCACCTCCATCTCGAATTCCTTCCAGCCGAGCAGGCTCTCGTCGATAAGGATCTGGCCCACCGGGCTCGCGTCCATGCCCGAACGGCAATAGTGGACATAATCGTCGCGGTTGTAGGCCACGCCGCCCCCGGTGCCGCCCAGCGTGTAGGCGGGGCGGATGATCGCCGGCAGGCCCACATGTTCCAGCGCGTCGAGCGCCAGTTGCACCCCCGCATTCAGGTCTGCTTTGCCGTTGGTCTTCGGCGCGGTGACGATGGTGGCGCGCGGATTCTCCAGCCCGATGCGGTCCATCGCCTCGCGAAACAGCTTGCGATCCTCCGCCATCTCGATGGCGTGGCGCTTGGCGCCGATCATCTCCACCCCGTATTCCGCCAGAACGCCCATTTCTTCGAGCGCGAGCGAGGTGTTGAGCCCGGTCTGCCCGCCCATGGTCGGCAGCAGTGCGTCGGGTCGTTCCTTGGCGATGATCTTGGCGACGGTCTCCGGCGTGATCGGCTCGATATAGGTTGCGTCGGCCATGCCGGGGTCGGTCATGATCGTGGCGGGGTTGGAGTTCACCAGGATCACCCGGTAGCCTTCCTCCTTCAGCGCCTTGCACGCCTGGGCTCCGGAATAATCGAACTCGCAGGCCTGGCCGATGATGATGGGGCCGGCTCCGATGATCATGATCGATTTGATATCGGTTCTTTTCGGCATCTGGACCCCCGGAAAACCATCGTGCAAACTGGCGGTGTTATAGTCAGGCGGAGACGGGGCGCAAGGGCACACTGCGCCACGCGGTGGACTTCATGCCACGAGGTTCGAGACGGGCCGGCTGGTCCAGCCTCCGGCGGGGTGCGCAGTCGCCCCCCGGAAACAGGGAATGCGCGCCGAGCGCATTCGGGGCCAACCAGACGAAGGTCTTTCTGCGTTGTGCGGAACGTTTCTTGGCGCAGCCTCCACCCGCCACACGCAATTCGCATCGGCCATGATGAACCTGTTGGCGAAACGCTCGGAGCTTATTCCGCAGCCTGCCGGTGGGTCAGATCCTCTGGCTGGTAGAGATAGTCGCGCGTCAGCGGCACCGCGTCGCGGGTCTTGGCCAGTTGCAACTGGTAGACCGCCTGGTGCTGATCCTCGAACCCCACGATGCAGGCAGTCAGGTAGTAGCGGAACATGCGGATGAACGTGTCGTCGTACATCTTGCGCAGCTTGTCTTCGGCCGCTTCGAAACGGTCGCGCCACGCGCGCAGCGTCCGCGCATAGTGAAGCCGCCAGATCTCGATATCCGACTGCCAGAGACCGGACTCCTCCACCGCCGGTGCGATTTCCGAGAGGGAGGGAACATAGCCGCCGGGAAAGATGTACTTGTGGATCCAGGGCGAGTGCGACGCGGGCGGGGCGGACCGACCGATCGTGTGGATCAGGGCTATGCCGTCCGGTGTCAGCAGGTCGCTGACCTTGCGGAAATAGGTCTCGTAGTTGGGCACGCCCACATGTTCGAACATGCCTACCGAAACGATTCGGTCGAACGGCCCGTCGATATGGCGATAGTCCTCCAGCAGGAAGGTCACCCGATCCGAGAGGCCGGCCTCGGCGGCGCGCCGCGTTGCGGTCGCGTGCTGGTTCTCGGACAACGTGACGCCGGTCACCTTCACGCCGTAGTCCTGCGCCAGCGTCAGCGCCATCCCGCCCCAGCCGCAGCCGATATCGAGCACGTGCATGCCGGGCCGGAGCAGAAGTTTTCCCGCGATGTGGCGTTTCTTGGCCGCCTGCGCCTCGTCCAGCGTCATCTCCGGGTGCCGGTAGTAGGCGCAGCTGTACTGCATGTCCGCGTCCAGGAAGATCCGGTAGAGATCGTCGCTGAGATCATAGTGATGGGCCACGTTGCGTCGCGCGGTTCCGGGGGCGTTGCGCTGAATGAACCGCCGTGCGTGATAAAGTGCGCCATCGATCGCGCGTACCCAGAGCGGCATCTGCCCGATTTCGCGGTTTCTCACGACGAACTTCAGGAACTCCTCGAGCCTGTCGCCCTCGATTCGCAGCTTGTCGTGCATGTAACCCTCGCCCAGTCCCAGCTCGGGGTTGAGAACGATCGCGCGGACCGTCTCTTCGTCCTTGATATCGAGCGTGAAGGATTGGGCGGATCCGCTGCCGTACGTGCGTTCTTCCCCGTCGGGAAAGCGGATCGTCACCTGGCCGGTTTGTACAAGACCGTTCAGCAGACGGTCGAAAAGAGATTTCCACATATTCAGTCACCCCCGCGCGATATTCCGCCACAACCGTCGGGGTCGGTCAAGACCCGTGGCTCAACCGGGGGCCGACAGGTAGGTTCCTGCCACTGCGAGGAATTCGTTGGGTTTATCCGCGTGCAGCCAATGCCCGGAATTCGGGATCTTTGCGAACTGCGCAGCCGGGAACAGCGCCTTGATGGCGCCCCGATGTTCGTGTCGGACATAGTCGGAATCGGCGCCCGAGAGGAACAGAACCGGACGGTCGAACTGGCTGGAGACCTCGGGGAAGGAGAGGATCTTCGGCATCTCCGCCTCGAGCACGTCGAGGTTGTAGAGCCAGCGCTTGTCCTTGAGGTCGAGAGACTGGGTGAAGAAGGCCTGAAGCTCCGGCTCGACCCCGAAATGGCCAAGCTGTGCGGCCGCTTCCGACCGCCGGGTGATTGCCGAGAGGTCCACGGCCCGCATCGCGTCGATGAACTGCTGCTGGGTGTGAGAATAGGCGACGGGCGCGATGTCGGCCACGATCATGCGGCGAACAAGCTCCGGCCGGGTCAGCGCCAGCATCATCGCGGCCTTTCCGCCCATGGAATGGCCGATCACGTCCATTGGGCCGCCGCGATCCTCGATGACCTCCGCGAGGTCCGCGGCAAGATCGTCGTAGCCGTGGTTGTCGGCCCAGGGGCTCGTGCCATGATTGCGCATGTCGACGGTGATGACGGGGCGCGTCTGGCAAAGCTGGCGAGCGATCGCACCCCAGTTCCGGCCGGAGCCGAAAAGCCCATGCACGATCAGGCAGGGGGGGAGCCCGGCGGGGCCGTCGAAGTCTTGCGTGGCGAGCATGACCGCAGCAATAGCGGCTTGGCAAGCGGGTGACCAGAGCGGTAAGCATCCTGTCCATGACGGACGGAGAGGATTTGCGCGCGCGTATCGAGGATCTGCGGCTGAAGCTGCGGCAGGTTCACGGAATTCGCGGCCGCGACCTTGGCCAGGCGGTGCAACGGTCGAAGCTGTTCCTGCCGCGTCGGATCCGGAAGGAAGCCTTGCGTCTTGCCGAGGCGGAGCCGCTGCTGGGCAATCCCAAGCTGGAACGAACGATCGATTTCGCCGCACTGCACGCCGCGCACCGAGTCGTGGCCGATCACCTGAATTCCGTGGATGTGGCCGACCTGCGGCGCGGTCGTCTCCTCGGGATCGCCGGGGCCATGGCCGTGAACGTGATCCTGGTGGTAGTGCTTTTCATTGTCTGGATGCGCTGGACGGGGCAGCTGTGAGGCTTGCAGTCACGACCTGAGCGGCGCGGGCCGTCCCGGCCCGCATTCCCCGGCGTTTGCGTTCAGGCCACGCAGGCCTCGGGGGCCTTGCCCCCGAACCCCCGGCGCGACGTACCCGCCGTCAGCGAGTGGTGATCAGGGGGGAGATGCCGTCGGCCGCCACCTCTGCCCATTTCTCGTAGATCGGGGCTCCCGGATGAAATCCGTCCCGCGCCATGCCCGAGCGTTCCAGCGGGATGTCGATCGGCAGGTGGAAACAGTTCTCGTGCGCCGACGCGACTTGCCGGAGAGCGCGGTCGAACCGGGCGGTGCGCAGCGCAAGGATGGATCGCAGGGGATTCGGCAGCAACGGGAAATCCCCGATCCGCGGCAGTCCCGAAAAGACGATATGCGGCGTTCCATGGGTGTCGCGCAGTCTGGCAATCAGCGCGGTGAGGTCACGGCGCCAGGCAAGTTCGGGGCGCAAGTTCTTGGCGTCGTTTACGCCGAAGATCACCAGTGCGAGGTCGAACCGCTTGTCCGCGACGGGCGCCAGCAGATCCGGCACATGGTCCGCCGTGGCACCATTGCGGGCGCAGAGATGCCAGTCCACGCAGCGGTGCTGGCCAAGGCGGGCGGCCAGTTGCGGGGTCAGTGCGAGATCCTGCGTATCGACGCCGACGCCCGCGGCGGAACTGTCGCCGATCACCAGCAGCCGCAGCCGCGGTCCGCGGCCCACCAGGCCGGTGCGTTCGCCGCTGGGTTCCGGCAGGGCCAGCGCGCGGCGCCGCACCCACGCCGACTGCGCCGCCAGCAGCGGGGCAAGCGCCACGGCAAGCGTGGTGTCGATGTTGGGGCGCGCGATCATGTAAGGATAATGTCGTGCGTGTCCGCTTTCGATCAAGCAAGGACGCTACGTAAGGTAAACAATACATTTCGCGCAGGCGGGTCGCGCCCACCCGCATCACGTGAACTGTTCGGAGATCAGCCGTTCTTCCAGCCCGTGTCCGGGATCGAAGAGAATTCGGTGCGTGACCGTTGGTTCGGACCGGATGTCGACGATGTGCACGTTGCGGACCGACACGCCGTCCGCATCCGCCATCACCGGCCGCTTGTCCGGCTCCAGCACCTCGAACCGGACCTTCGCACGTTTCGGCAACAGCGCCCCGCGCCAGCGTCTGGGCCGGAAGGCGGCAACCGCGGTCAGTGCCAGCACGTCGGAGCCGATGGGCAGGATCGGCCCGTGCGCGGAATAATTGTAGGCCGTCGATCCCGCCGGAGTGGAGACAAGCGCACCGTCGCAGACCAGCTCGTCCATGCGGAGCCTGTCATCGACGTAGATGCGCAGCTTGGCCGCCTGAGGTCCGGCACGCAGCAGCGACACCTCGTTGATGGCCAGCGCGTGCGCCTCGTCCCCGTCGCCGAGATAGGCGGTCATGGCGAGCGGGTTGATCACCGCCACCTCCGCCGCGACGAGACGTTCGGGCAGGTCGTCCTCGGAATATTCGTTCATCAGGAACCCGATGGTGCCGCGGTTCATGCCGTAGACCGGGGCGGGCAGGGACTGCGTGCTGTGCAGCGTGTGCAGCATGAAGCCGTCGCCCCCCAGCGCGACAATCACGTCGGCCTCTTCCTTGGCGACATTCCCGTACCGTTCGACCAGCGAGTCGAGCGCGGTCTGTGCGACCTCCGCGCGCGCCGCGGTGAAGGCGATCTTCAGTGTCATGGAGGTGCCTGCGCCGTCATTCCTGGTTCCGAAACAAACACAGATTTCCGTTCCGCGCCACCCGGGCCGGAAATACCTTCGCATGTGTCGCATTTCGGGGGTTGCGATCAGGGCTGTTTCCAATACGAAACAACCCAGACCTGAACCCGGGAGGACAGCCCCATGAACATAAGACACCGCGACACCGGTTTTTTCACCCAATCGCTTTCCGAACGGGATCCGGAAATCTTCGGCGCCATTACCAAGGAGCTCGGCCGTCAGCGCGACGAGATCGAGTTGATCGCCTCGGAGAACATCGTCTCCGCCGCGGTCATGGAGGCCCAGGGCTCCGTGATGACCAACAAGTACGCCGAAGGCTACCCGGGCCGGCGCTACTACGGTGGATGCCAGTTCGTGGACATCGCCGAGGAGCTGGCGATTTCGCGGGCGTGCGAGCTGTTCGGCTGCGGGTTCGCCAACGTGCAGCCGAATTCCGGCAGCCAGGCGAACCAGGGCGTGTTCAACGCGCTGCTGAAGCCCGGCGACACGATCCTGGGCATGAGCCTCGATGCGGGCGGGCACCTGACCCACGGCGCGGCGCCCAACCAGTCGGGCAAGTGGTTCAACGCGATTCAATACGGCGTGCGGAAACAGGACAGCCTGCTGGACTACGACCAGGTGGCCGCGCTGGCCGCCGAGCATCAGCCGAAGCTGATCATCGCCGGCGGGTCGGCGATTCCGCGGCAGATCGATTTCGCCCGGATGCGGGAGATCGCGGACAGTGTCGGTGCCTGGCTGCTGGTGGACATGGCGCATTTCGCGGGGCTGGTGGCCGCCGGCGAACATCCGAGCCCGTTCCCGCATGCCCACGTGGCCACGACCACGACCCACAAGACCCTGCGCGGGCCACGGGGCGGGATGATCCTGACCAATGACGAGGCGCTGGCCAAGAAGTTCAATTCCGCCATCTTCCCCGGCATCCAGGGCGGACCGCTGATGCACGTGATCGCGGCCAAGGCGGTGGCCTTCGGCGAGGCGCTGAGACCGGAATTCAAGGGCTACATTCAGAAGGTGATCTCGAATGCCCAGGCGCTGGCCGATCAGCTCCACAAGGGCGGGCTGGAGACGGTGACCCACGGGACGGACACCCATGTGCTGCTGGTCGACCTGCGGCCCAAGGGGGTGAAGGGCAACGCCACCGAAAAGGCGCTGGGGCGCGCGCATATCACCTGCAACAAGAACGGGGTGCCGTTCGATCCGGAAAAGCCGACGGTGACGTCGGGCATCCGGCTGGGTTCCCCCGCAGGCACGACGCGCGGGTTCGAAGAGCCGGAATTCCGCCAGATCGGCGACTGGATCATCGAGGTCGTGGACGGGCTGGCCGCCAACGGCGAGGAGGGCAACGCCGAGGTCGAGACCAAGGTGAAGGCCGAGGTCGCGGAGCTGTGCGGGCGCTTCCCGCTCTACCCGAACCTCTGAAACGCCACGCCAGGGCGCTCCGGGGTCGACCCCGGGGCGAGCCGCGCCTGGCGATGGGTGGCGTGCCACGCGCCCGGACCGACAATGCAATCCATGCCGCCGGAACCTTCGCGCCCCACTTGGGTCTTCGCGGCAGCGGATCGCGCGACGGAACTTGAGCCGGCAGCGGTCACTCGAGGGTGAACAACTCGTAGCGGTTCACAACGCCCCGCATGCGATAATGGCCGAGCGAGACCAGATCGGCGTTTTCCCCGCGCAGGGGGTGCGCCACCCGGTCGGAGATCACGATCTGCTGATCCACCTGACCACACATTTCGAGCAGCCGCGCAGCGGTGTTGACGGCCGGACCGATCACGGTGAAATCCAGCCGTTTCGGCGCGCCGATGTTGCCATAGAGCACATCGCCCGCGTGCAACGCCATCGTGCAGTCGGTCGCGGGCAGTCCCTCCCTGCGCCGCGCCGCGTTGATCCCGGCCATCCCGGCACGGATCGCCC
>CBDUPF010000013.1:0-26863 GCA_965369035.1 uncultured Aliishimia sp. | reverse complement strand
CCTCGACCGTCCAGGAAATCTCTACCTTGCCGGATTCATTGCTGAGGCTGCCGTACTTCGCGGCGTTCGTCGCCAGTTCGTGCAATGCCATACCCAGGGCCTGCGCCGCCGAAGGTGGCACCATGACGGACGGGCCGGAGAGAACGAGACGATCGCCCATTGCGCCGAAATGCTCGAGCTGGCTGCGCACAAGCTCGCCCAGGTCGATGCGTTGCCACTCGCTTTTCACCAGCAGGTCCTGGTTCGCCGCGAGCGCCCGGAGCCGTGCCCCGAACGTCTTGACGAAGTCCTCCGGCGACCGCGCGGCCGTCTGGCGCGCAATGACCTGGACAATGGTCAGAAGGTTCTTGCTGCGGTGGTTGACCTCCATGGTGAGCAGTTGCCGCGTCTCGTCGGACAGTTTGCGTGCGGTGATGTCCTGGATGATCTTGATGAGATAGGCGATGCGCCCGTCCGGATGGCGGACGCAACTGACGGTGGTATGGCCCCAGACCGTCGCGCCGTCCTTGTGGATGTAGCGCTTCTCCAGATCGTATTCATCGGCCGCGCCGGTCTTCAACCGGTCCCACGCCGCTTCGCCCAGGGCCCGGTCCTCCGGGTGGGTGAACTGGTCGAGCGGGTGGCCCTCCATCTCCTCCAGCGCGTAGCCCAGCATCTTTGCCAGACTGTCGTTGACGCGCATGAGCTTGCCGTCGCTGTCGACGATGCTGATGCCGACACCCGCGTTCTCGAAAGTCGCCTTGAAGCGCCGCTCCGCAGCCTCGATGGCGCGGGTCCGTTCCGCCACCCGCGCCTCCAGTTCCAGATTGACCTGCGCCAGGTCCGACAACGCCTGCCGCTGCTGCCGGATGATGGCCGCCACGATCAGCCCGGTCGATGCGGCCACGAGGATCAGCGCCTGCATCTTGGCGTGCAACTGCGCCGTGTTCACGAACGCGCCCGGCACGGTGTCGAAGTTCTGCGCGTGTAATCCGATGGCAAAGGCCAGCCCGAGCACGGCAAGCGTCGCACCGCGGAATTCGAACCGCAGCGCTGCCCAGAGAACCGGCAACGGCAGCAGGAACGCATGGGACGCCGCCGTGACCATTTCCCACGCGCTCAGTCCCGCCAGCACCAATGCGATGACCGCGCCCTCGAGCACCTGCGCGGTGGTCGGCCAGGTCGCGTCGCGCCAGACATTCATGGTCGAGATGACCAGCGGGGTGGCGATCAGGATCCCGGTGGCGTCGCCAAGCCACCAGACCGGCCATGTGGTGAAGAACGCGCTCTTTCCCGCCAGGGCGCTGACCGCGCTGCCGATGGTCGCACTGATGGCTGGTGCCGCCAGCGCTCCGATGACGAGGAACGCCAGAACCTGCGGCAGGGTGCTCAATCTCCGGATCGGTGCGTCGAGATAGGGCGCCAGCAGCAGCGCGGCCGCGATGACCCCCGCCGCGTTGGCGACGACATACCCGAGCGCCCAGGCAAGCGGGTTGTGGAACCAGATCAGGTTGCCGGTAAATTCGCCCACCGCGCCGACCGCGATCCACCACGGCCAGGTCTGGCGCGGCTGGGTCAGAAGCACGGCAAGGATCACGCCGTTGGGCGGCCAGACGGTGATCGGAACATCCGGGATCACCATCATCCACCGGCCGAAACCGGCCGCGAGCATGTAGGCGGCATAGAACGCGACAAGCGCCCCCATGCCAGGGCCACCCGTGGCAAGCCCCCGAAAAACCTGAAAAAACTCGCCGCCCGCCGCAGCGCCGCCCGGACTGTCCGATGCGGAGGCGGATACCACGCGTTCTGACCCGTTCAATTCCATCCCTTTCGATTTCCGGCAAACGAGACGACGCGTCTGCGACCCAATGCAGCGCATGACGCCTGTCAACCGCACCCACGCATCCAACGGTCCAGACATCATTTCATTTTCGTGCCAAAGCGCTTGTCAGGCAAGAGAAAACCCGTTGCGCCCGGTGGCGCTGGCGGAACCCGGCGTGCAGCACCCGGCACTGAACGACCTTTTCCGCCCGTGCGTCAGGGGCCGTCGAGTGGAACCCTCGAGAAAACGATCACCCGGTTGATCCGTTCGGCCCGCTCGGCAAGCGTTGCACGGATGACCGCGCAGGCGCCGGCACCCGCTGTCGCTCGTTAGAAGACGCGTCGGCTGTCAGAACTTTCTGAGTACCTTTTTGATTCGAAATCATTTTTCCGAACCATCCGCCCGGCAAACGAATCTTCTTGTATTCTAGGATACTAGTGTCCTAGTATTCATCGAGCGCAATCGAGGCTCGCCAAGGTGTGATTCGGGGCACGGCTCGATCGCGAAACATCGCCCGAAAGCAGGAGGACGGGGTTCATGAAACTGAAAGGCAAAACGGCGATCGTGACCGGAGGCGGCCGTGACATCGGACGGGCCTGCGTGATGGCCTTGGCCGAAGAAGGCGCGAATGTGGTCATCAACTACCATTCGAGTTCCAAGGGCGCGGACAGCGCTGTCGCCGAAATCAAGGCGGCCGGTGGTGACGCGGCGGCCCTGCAAGGTGATCTGACCACGCAAGGCGGCGTGGATGCCCTTGTCGCACTTGCCGTCGACACCTTCGGTGGCATCGACGTTCTGGTGAACAATACCGGCGGGCTGGTCGCCAGAAAGACCGTGGCCGAGACCGATCTCGACCATTGGAACGTCGTGATGAATCTCAACCTGACCAGCGCGTTCCTGATGGTCAAAGCCTGCCTGCCGCACATGCGGTCCGGGGGCGCGATCATCAACATGGCGAGCCTCGCCGGTCGCGACGGCGGTGGACCGGGTGCCGTGGCCTATGCGACGTCCAAGGGCGCGCTGATCACGATGACCCGCGGTCTCGCCAAGGAGCTTGGTCCGGATATCCGCGTGAACGCGCTGAACCCTGGGATGATCGACACCGATTTCCACAACGTGTTCACCAAGGATGCCGTCCGCGCCAACGTCGCCGCGGCGACTCCGCTGAAACGCGAGGGGCGCCCGGAGGAGATCGGCGCCGTGGTGTCGTTTCTCGCCACGGACGGGGCGAGTTTCATCAATGGGGCTTGCATCGACGTCAACGGCGGCGTTGCATTCTCGTGAATTTCGGCCGGGGCGCTCTGTCCCGGCCATCGTTTGTCTGTCTCCGGACCTGGCCAGCCGATGACAGACCTTGCAAGCCATGGCTCTACGACGGGAGGAATAAATGTCCAACGTTTCTTTGAAAGGCATCGTCGCAGCGGCAATCGTCGCGGCAACGATCGGATCGGCACACGCGCAAGAGATAACCCTGCGCGGCGCCAGCATGTTCGACGAGGAACATGCCTTCACCAAGACGCTCCGCAAGTTCGAGCAACTGGTTGAAGAAAAATACGACGGCGATGTCGTGTTCGACATGCGCCTGAACGGCGAATTGGGTGTGGAATCGGATTACGTCACGTATCTCAACCAGGGCGTAGCGGTGGATTACACGATCCTCGCGCCGTCGAACATGGCGGTGTTCGCGGAATCGATCCCCCTGATGGATATGCCCTTCCTGTTCCGGGATCTCGAACACTGGAACAAAGTGCTCTCGTCCGACGCGCTGCAACCGCTCGAGCAGGAACTGCGGGAGAAGGCGGGCATCGTCATCGTCGGCTACCACGGCGGCGGCGTGCGCAATCTGGTGTCGGCCGAACCCATCGCGAACATGGATGAGCTCTCGGGCCACCGGATGCGCGTGATGGGCGCACCGATCCAGGCGAAAACCTTCTCCGCCGTCGGCGCCGCACCTTCGGCGATTGCGTATAACGAGGTCTACAACGCGATCCAGACCGGCGTGATCGCCGGATTCGAGAACGAGGCCGCGTCCATCCAGAACCTCAAGTTCTACGAGGTCGCACCCTATGTCACGCTGACCCAGCATACGATCACGGTGCGCCCGATCGTCATGTCGGCCAAGACATTCGACGCTCTGCCCGAAGCCCTGCAGACCGCGATCATGGAGGCCGGCAAGGAGGCCGGCAGCTTTGGCCGCGAACTTGAAAGCCGCCAGGACGGCGAAAAGCTGAAGGAGATGGTCGACGCCGGGCAGATCACGCTCGTCGACTTCGAGGGTCGCGAAAAGATGCTGGAACTGGTGAAGCCGGTTCAGGACGAATACGCCGCCGAACTGGGCGCGAGCGAACTGCTCGAAGCCATCCGCGGCATGTAAGTCTTCTGCTGGGGCGGCGTACCATTCGCCGCCCCGAAACCGTCTGCACGGCCGATCTGCCGATGCGGCATCTTTTCCAAGGTGACACCGATGACTGGACGACTCCTTGACCAGTTCTGCAATGCGCTTCGAGTCCTGCTGGGAATATTGATGGGCGCTCTCGCCGTGCCCGTGGCGATGCAGGTGCTGTCGCGCTACACCGGCCTCATCCCGACCTATCTCTGGACCGAGGAACTCTCGACCTTCATCTTCGTCTGGATCGTCATGATCGGCTCCATGGTGGCGGTCTGGGACGGGACGCATTTCGATGTGCGGGTCGTGCCCGAC
The DNA here is from genome assembly GCA_965369035.1 of uncultured Aliishimia sp. Classification (GTDB taxonomy): domain Bacteria; phylum Pseudomonadota; class Alphaproteobacteria; order Rhodobacterales; family Rhodobacteraceae; genus Aliishimia. The sequence goes on along the minus strand of CBDUPF010000013.1, from coordinate 22,361 downwards.
GCGATCTCGCCCCTGGGGCGGTTGATCCAGCAGAGCATCGTGCATCTCTTCATTCTCTGTTTCGCACTGCTCTTCGCCTACTACGGAATCGAATACGCGCAGTTCGGCGGCAACCAGCGTTCCGTCATGATGCGTGCCAACCTGATGGTCACTTATATCTCCGTTCCCATTGCGGGGACGATCTGGGCCATCTTCTCGGGATACCGCCTCTGGCAGGAATTCCAGACATTCAGAACAGCCCGGAGGGCGCGCAAATGATCGTCGGAACGGGCCTCGCCTGCGCCCTGCTTGTCGGCGGCTTCGCCTTGCTGGTGCTGATCCGGATACCGGTGGCCTTCGCCCTGGGCATCGCCACCATCCCCGTGGTCCTGCTCGAGCTGCGGCTCACTCCCTTCATCGTGCTGGACCGCATGTTCCAGTCCTACAACTCCTTCATCCTGCTGGCCGTCCCCTTCTTTCTGCTGGCTGCCAACCTGATGAACTCCGGCAAGGTCACCGACCGGCTGATCGAGCTTGCCCGCGTCCTGACCGGGTGGATGCCCGGCGGCCTCGGCCATGTGAATGTCGCGGTCTCCATGCTGTTCGCGGGCATCTCCGGATCGTCCACCGCGGATGCCGCGGGCTGCGGCAAGATCCTGATCCCGGCGATGCAGCGCGAGGGCTACGACACCCGCTTCGCCGTTGCCATCACCGCCTGTTCTTCGGTGATGGGCGTCATCATTCCCCCGTCGATCCTGATGGTCGTCTGGGGCGGGGTCATGCAGGTCTCCGTCGGCGCGCTGTTCCTCGGCGGGGCTGTCCCCGGCTTCATGATCGGGTTCGCGCTGATGGCGACGGTCTACGGCTATGCCAAGGTCCGGAACTACCCGATCGCCGGCCGGCCGACCCTGGCCGAATTCTGGTCTGCCTTTCGCGGTGCCGCGCTTGCCATGCTGACGCCTGTCTTTGTCATCGGCGGAATCGTGGGCGGGCTCGTCACACCGACCGAGAGCGCGATCATCGCCGCAGCCTACTCGCTGATCCTGGGCATGTTCGTCTACCGGACGGTCCGGCTGCCGGATCTGGGGCACATCCTCTATGACACCGCGCGGTTCGCGGCGATCTCGCTCTTTGCCATCGGCACGGCCTCGGCCTTCGGCTGGATGCTGTCGTTCTACAACGTGCCGCGGCTGATCGTGGGCACGATGACCGCGCTGGAGTTCGGGCCGTTCGGGACCGCCATCGTCATCGCGGCCCTGTTCCTGATCTTCGGGCTCTTCATCGATGCCATCCCGACCATCATCATCCTGGGCACGGTCCTGATGCCCGTGGCGCAATCGGCGGGAATCGATCCCATCGTCTTTGCCATCATCGGCATCGTGTCGCTGGCCTTCGGTCTGGTGACGCCACCATACGGGTTGTGCCTGCTGATCTCGGCGGCAATCGGCGGGCTGAATGTCGTGCAGGTGATGCGTGACGTGGTCATCATCCTCCTGCCGATGCTGCTGATACTGCTGCTGATCATCATCTTCCCGGAAATCACGCTGTGGTTGCCCAAGCTGCTCATGCCGGGGTCGTTTCGCTGACCCAGCACTTCGGGCGGGCTGATTGAATATCCGCCGGGCGGCATCGACGTGCCGCCCGGTGCGCCGTTCGTAACACGATGTTCTTTTTCGGAAATTGGTCTATGTGTTGGCAATGGAGTTGAACTCGGCCACACTGACCGCTTTGCGGAAGACCCGGATCGGAGGCGTTCTGACCGGAATCCTCCAGTTCACGAGGTTCGCGGTACGCCGGTTCCGTGCCGACCGGCTGAACGCCGACGTGGCCTCGCTGACCTATTCGACCCTTCTGGCACTTGTTCCACTCCTCGTGATCGCACTCGCGATCCTGTCGAGCTTTCCGGCCTTCGACGCCGTCAAGGGCCGGATGCAGGCATTGTTCTTCAGCGCGGTGGTGCCCGAGGCCGGCGCGGCCATCGGCGAATACCTGGGCAAGTTCACCAGCAACGCCAGCAACCTGACCGCCGTCGGCATCGTCGCACTCGCGGTGACCGCACTGCTCCTGCTCTCCACCATCGAGGAGACGTTGAACCGCGTCTGGCACGTGGAGCGTCCGCGCCCGCTCTATGTCCGGTTCCTGATCTTCTGGGCGATCCTCACCATGGGCCCGCTTCTGATCGGGGGCAGCTTCACGCTGACCTCGGACCTCGCGGCGCTGGCCGCGCGAACCCAGATCCTGGACAGCGGAGGCGCGTCCGCTGTGCTGAAGCTGCAGGAAACCTGGCTCGTCAGCACCCTGCTGAGCGTCACGATCAGCACCGTCGGCTTCACCGCGCTCTTCGTGCTGGTCCCGGCCCGCAGGGTTCGGGTGCGGCACGCGGTCATCGGGGCCAGCTTTGCCGCAATCGCGTTCGAGGTCCTGTCCTGGGGGTTCAATTCCTTCATCACCTCCGGATCGAGCTACGAGACCATCTATGGCGCCGTGGCCGCGGTGCCGGTCTTCCTGATCTGGATCTACACGTCGTGGACGGTCATCATCCTCGGCTCGGTCGTGGCCGCATCCCTGCCCGACTGGTTCCGGTCCCGCGCGACCTCCGTACCGTCGGAGAATCTGCGCCCCGCGGACCGGCTGGCGGTGGCCGTGACACTGCTGGCGAACCTGCACCGCCAGGCGCAGTCCGGTGGAATGCTCGACGATCAGGTCCTCGCCGAGGCGGTTCCGCTGGAAGTGCGGGACGAGATCATCGATGCGCTGCACGGAACGGGCTACATCGTGCAGGACGAGGATGATTGCGTGGCGCTTGCCCGGGACATGCATTCCACGACCCTCTTCGACCTGGCCACCGATCTGAAGCTTCCGCTGGGCACGATGCCGGAACAGGACGGCAGGCTGCCCGAAGAGATCGTGGCGCGGCTCTCCGAAGAGACGACCGCGACCATGGCCCTGCTGGAACGTCTTCACGAGGCCGAGGTTCAGATCCTCGACCGGCCGTTGGCGCAAGTCATGTCCGCCGCCACCGACCGGTCCGAGCTGGCCGACGTCGAAAACCTGCCCTATCCCAATCGGTCGCGGGCGCCTTGAATTGTCCACACCGCGGGCTGCGCATGTCCGACAATGGCGAAGTCGCGCCGCGGAATATCTTCTGCGTCGTGCAGTCCAGGGGACCCGGCCGGATCGGTCGCGCCGTTGCCACTCGCACCTGAAACCTGCCATCCTCGGCGCGATGACACTGCCCCGAGTCGAAAGTTCCCTGTAATGGCAAAAGGAAACCGTTTCCCCGAGATACAGGAGGCCGACATCGCGGCCGCGACCGCGTTGCGCCATGCCCTGCACCGGGCGCCGGAGATCTCGGGAGAAGAGGTTGGAACCGCCGCCCGTATCGCCCGCGAGATGCGGGACCTGGGCGCCGACAGGATCCTGACGGAGGTCGGCGGCCACGGTCTTGTGGCGGTCTTCGACGGCGACGGCCCCGGCCCGTCAGTGGCGTTCCGCGCGGAACTCGACGCGTTGCCGATCCTGGAGACGGGTTGCGTCGAATACGCGTCGCAGGTTCCCGGAAAGGCTCATCTCTGCGGGCATGACGGTCACATGTCGACCCTCCTTGCCGTGGCGCGGGTCCTGTCGCGCCAGCGGCCGGTGGCCGGGCGCGCGATCCTGATCTTTCAGCCGGCGGAGGAGACCGGGGCCGGTGCGGACGCGATGCTCGGTGACGCACGATTGCAAGAGCAGTCACCGGACTGGATCTTCTCGCTGCACAACCTGCCGGGGATGGAGCACGGAGAGGTCGCGCTTGCCGACGGGCCGGTGGCCTGTGCCTCCCGCGGGATGCGGATCCGGCTTGTCGGGCGCGAGGCACATGCCTCCCAACCGCAGGCGGGACAGTCCCCGCGCGCGGCGCTGGCGGCATTGCTTCGCGACCTTCCGGAACTGGGCACGAGCGTCCCGCTGGAGGACCCGCGCTTTGCCATGGTCACCGTCACCCATTGCCGGATGGGCGCGGAGGCGTTCGGCATCGCACCCGGCGACGCTGAGATCTGGGCAACGCTCCGCACGCTGCGCGACGGCGTCATGGGAGACCTCGTGACGCGGGCAGAGGCGCTGGCGGCCCGGGTCGCAGCGGATGGTGCACTGTCGCTCGCGATCGACTACGCGGATGTCTTCGCCGCGACGGAGAACCACCCCGACGCCGTCGCGCGCTTGCGCAACTCGATGGACCGCTGCGGCGTGGTGCACGGCACACGGGGGCAGCCCTGGACGCCGTCCGAGGATTTCGGCCGGTTCGCGTCGCTTGCCCCTTCGGCGATGTTCTTTCTCGGCGCCGGCACGGACCGTCCGGCCCTCCACAACCCGGATTACGACTTTCCCGACACGCTGATACCCATCGGCGCGGGCATCTTCCTGCAGACCTTGCGCGACCTGACCGGCGCCCTCCGCTGATGCGCCGGGGCGTCGCCCGTCGTCACGCCCTTGCCTTGTGCAACCTCTGGTGATGCAGGGCCGCCACCGCGCAGGAGGCCAGCCGCGACATGTCGTCATCGGCGCGGCTGTTGAGGATGATCGGCACCCGCGCGCCAAGCACCAGCCCAGCGCCCTCGGCATGGCTGACGAAGGTCAGCAGCTTGGCCAGCATGTTGCCCGCATCGATGTCCGGCACCACCAGCACCTCCGCCAGCCCGGCGACGGGTGAGGTGAGCCCCTTGGTGCGGGCGGCGGCGACGTTGACGGCGTTGTCCATCGCCAGCGGCCCGTCGACGAGGCCGCCCTGGATCTGCCCGCGTTCGGCCATCTTCGACAGCAGCGCCGCATCGACCGATGAGGGGATATCCGGGTTCACCGTCTCCACCGCCGACAGCACCCCCACCTTGGGCACCTCGATGCCGATGCTGATCCCGAGGTCGATGGCATTCTGCACGATGTCCATCTTGGCCCGCAGGTCGGGCGCGATGTTGATCGCCGCATCGGTCACCAGCAGCGGGTGCGCCAGCCCCGGCACGTCCATCACAAACACATGGGTAAAGCGGCGTCCGGCCCGCAACCCGTGATCCTTGTCGAGCGCGGCGCGCAGCAACTGGTCGGTATGCACATGCCCCTTCATCAGCGCCTCCGCCCGGCCTTCGGTCACCAGCGCCACCGCGCGGCGCGCAGCGGCGTCGTGATCGGGCTCCGCGATGATCTCGATACCGGCAAGGTCTGCGCCCAGCCCGGCCGCGGTCTGCGCGATCAGGTCCGGATCGCCCACCAGGATCGGCTCGATCAAGGTGTGTTCCCGCGCGAGCAGGGCACCGCCCAGCGAATTCGGCTCCTCCGGGCAGATGACGGCGGTGACCAGCGCGGGTAACGGCTCTGCCAGCGCGAGCAGTTTCTCGAAGTGACGGTGACGCTGCACGATCAGACCCGGCAGGTCGTGGCTCGAATAGCTGAGCTTGCGGCGCGGCGCCTCGACCTCCGCCACGCCCGACAGGATCAGCGCGCCGTCGCCGACCCGCGTCACCTCGGTGGTAAGCGTGACGGTCATATCCTGTTCGTTCTTGCTCGTGACCGTGACCGTGCTTTCCAGTTCGTCTCCCGCATGCGCGCGGTTGTGGAAGACGAGACTCTGCGACCGGTAGAGCGTCCCCGCGCCGGGCAGGAGATTGCCCAGCACCGCACTGACCAGCGACCCGATGAAGAGCCCGGGCGCGATCGCTTCGGGCTGGCCGTCGCCATCGCCGTCCTCGTTGTAGATATGCATCGGGTTGTGGTTGCCGGAGACATTGGCAAACACCAGCAGATCATCCTGGGTACAAAGTCGGCGCAGGGATTCGCGCATGCCCGGCTGCAGTTCGTCGAAGGTTCGGTTCTCAATCTTCACGGCCGCGCGCCTCCTGGTGGTTTCCGGGTCCGGGGCCTGGCCCGGTTGTCTCTCGATACCCTTCCTGTCTCGAAACACCAGTGTTGCTGATCTGTTGCAAGAAGCCGCGGCGTGTTGCCGCGTTTGGTATGGACGTTCGAATTCTGCGCCGGCCACACCCCACGATGTGATGCTGCCCCGGAACCGACCGCATGAACCTGCACCCGGATGTGGTTCGACATTCACGAAGCCACTCTGCGCCCTGACGCGTCACGTTCATTGACACAAGTTCATCGCGGGGGCCGCACGCCGTATCCGTCCTTTGCGTGGCGCGTCCTGAAATTGACATGGCGCAAGACGGGCGCACCGGAACCTTTCATAATGCGGTGGACAGGAGGCAAAGGTGGGCGAAAGATCGTTGGAAATCAATGAGCTGCCGGCAGAGCGGCTGCGGCGGCGAATCGATCCCGGCGCGCTGGGGTTCGACTCCACCCGGAATCTGGACCCCGTCGACGTCTTCATCGGCCAGGATCGGGCGACCGATGCCATAGAGCTTGCGGCCCGGATCAAGCACCACAGCTTCAATATCTATGCGCTTGGCGAGGTGGGCACCGGGCGGCACGCGGCGGTGCGCAAACTGCTGGGTGACCACGCCCGCATCGGCCCGGTGCCTGACGAATGGGCCTATGTGAACAATTTCGATGCGCCCCACAAACCGCGCAGCCTGCGTCTGCCGCCGGGCACCGTCAACCGGCTGAAACACACCATGGCCCAATTGGTCAACGACCTGGCCAACGAAATTCCGGCGTTCTTCGAGTCCGACGAGTACCAGTCGCAACGCCGCGCCATCGAGGAGGAACACGGCGAACGACAGGAACGCGCCTTCTCCGAGTTCGGCGACCGTGCCGCCAAGGAGGACATCGCGCTCGTGCGCACGCCGATGGGCTTCATGCTGGCCGCGACCCGAGAGGGCAAGGTGATCAAGCCAGAGGACTTCGAAAAACTCGACAAGGACGAACAGTCGGTCATCGAGGAGAAGATCGCGCGGCTCCAGCAGGAACTCGCCGAAGTGCTGCGCAACGCTCCGAAGATCGAGCGTGAAAGCCGCAGGGAGGTGGAAAAGCTGAATGCGGATTCGGCCGAACGCGTGGTCTCCTCCCGCATGGAGGAGGTGGAGGCGGAGTTTTCGGACATCGAGGCGGTCGCGGAATACCTGGCGGACGTACACAAGGACATGATCGCCAGTGCCGGCCTGTTCCTTGAAGTCTCCGCCCGGAAGAACGACAGCCCCTTTCCGGAAACCGTGCGCCAGTTCGATCGGGAGTCCGTCTTCGACCGCTACGAGGTCAACGTCATGGTCGCCCATGAGGATGCGGAGGGCGCGCCGGTCATCCGCGAAGACCTTCCCATGCTCGACCATCTCACCGGGCGGGTGGAGCACGTCTCGCAGATGGGCGCCCTGCTCACCAATTTCACCATGATCCGGCCCGGCGCGCTGCACCGCGCCAACGGCGGCTACCTCATCCTCGAAGCCCGAGACGTGCTGCGCGAGCCCTATGCCTGGGATGCCCTGAAACGCTGCCTGAAATCCCGCGAAATCGCGATCACCTCCGTGGCCGAACGGTTGAGCCTCGCCTCGACGGTATCGCTCGAACCCGACCCGATCCCGCTCGACCTGCGGGTCGTGCTGATCGGCGACCACGTGCTGCACGCGCTCCTGGTGCAGCTCGACCCGGATTTCGGCGAGCTGTTCAAGCTGCAGGCCGAATTCGACACCGTGATGGACCTGTCGGAGGAGACGGCCGCGCTTTATGGCCGATTGATCGCCACGCTGGCAGAGCGCGAGGGTCTCTGCCCGCTCTCCGCCAGCGCCGTCGCTGCGCTGCTGGAGGAAGCGACCCGGATGGCGGGGGATTCGCACAAGGTTTCGTTGCGGACCGGTCTGCTGAACGATCTCATGCAGGAGGCCGCGCATTACGCCGGCGCCGAAAGCCGCGACATGATCGAGGAGGCCGACATCCGGCGCGCGGTGACCGAAGGGGACCGGCGCGCCTCCCTCGTCCGGGACCGGTTGCACGAACAGATCGAGCGCAATGTCGTGCTGATCGACACCGAGGGCGCCAAGGTCGGGCAAATCAACGGTCTCGCGGTCTACGGGCTCGGCAATTACCGCTTCGGACGGGCGTCGCGGATCACGGCGCGGGTGCGCATGGGTGCGGGTCAGCTCATCGACATCGAGCGGGAGGTCGAGCTGGGCGGGCCGCTGCATTCCAAGGGCGTGATGATCCTGGGCGGATACCTGGCCAGCACCTTTGCGCTGGATGTGCCCTTCTCCCTGCATGCGAGCCTCGTCTTCGAGCAGAGCTATGGCGGCGTCGACGGCGACAGCGCGTCCTCGGCGGAGCTCTATGCGCTGCTGTCGGCGCTTTCGGGGCTGGCGGTCGACCAGGGGCTGGCGATGACGGGCTCGGTCAATCAGCTGGGCGAGGTGCAGGCCATCGGTGGGGTCAACGAGAAGATCGAGGGGTTTTTCGAGACCTGCCGGCGGCGCGGCCTGAACGGCAAGCAGGGCGTGCTGATCCCGGCATCCAACGTGGAACACCTGATGCTGCGCGACGAGGTGGTGGAAGCGGTCAAGGACGGCAAGTTCCGCGTGTACCCGATCCGCACCATCGACGAGGGCATTGTGCGTCTGACCGGGCGGGACGCGGGCACGCGCGACGACGCGGGCAACTGGACCGAGGGGTCCGTGAATGCCCTGGTGGAGGCGCAACTGCGCGGCTATGCGAACCGGCTCCGCGAATTCGGCAAGGCCGGAGACGACGGCAACGCGGGGAAAGAGCGATGACCGCCCCCGGGGTGACGGTCCGCCGCATCGTCGTCAGTGCCGGCTCCTTTGCGGAGGCGAAGGCTGCGCTGCGGATCGTCGAGCATCTGGCCGGCAGCCTGACCTCCGATATCAGCGGGTTGATGCTGGAGGAACCGGACCTGCCCCGGCTGATCGAACTCCCCGGCCAGCGCGTTGTCACCGACAGCGGCCAGATCGTGAAGGCGCCATCGCGGGATCGGTTGAACGCCATCCTGAAAAGCGACATGAAACGCTTCCGCCAGGAACTGTCGCATCTGGCCGAGCTGAGGAAGGCCCGGTGGTCGTTCCAGCATCTTCGGGAGGAGCTGGTCGCCGGGTCCTGTCAGGCAGCGGCGGTCGGCGACGTGGTCATTTTCGGCTGCCGTCTCAGGTCGGTGCGGCGGGACCGCGTGGCGCTGATCTCCGCCCAACCGGGCATCGAGAACGAGGCAGGCCGCTTTGGTTCGGAACTGGCGCGGCAGCTCGGCGCGGAACTGGTGACATGGCCGGGCGCGGAGGAGAGCGGTCGACATCCGCCCGGCGACGCGGTTCTCGACTGGCTGCGCCGGACGGACCCGGGCGCGGCGGTGGTCGATCTCGGGGCCGGCCCGCTGCGGGGCCTCGATCAACTCCGGGCGCTGGTCGCCGCGGCGAATTGTCCTGTGCTGGTATTCGGCGCGGGCGGCACGACCACATGACACGAACCGGCGACACAGGGATGGCCGCCGCGACAGAATAACGGAACAAGGTCAGGACAGATGCCCCAGAATACCCAGCCACAGCCGAACGGGAGCGGCTCCCCCCGGCCCGATCAGTGGATCCAGATCGCGATCTGGGCCGCGACCCTTGTGGTGCTCGCGGTGGTTCTCGTGGGCCTGCCTGGGCAAACGGCGCGCGAACTCCCCTACAGCGAGATCAAGCAGATGATCCGCGAGGGCGAAGTCGGTGTGGCGGTTCTGGAAGAACACGCGATCACCGTGACGCCTCGCGAACCCGATGCGGAGAGTACGCGGTACCGCGCGGTCATTCCCACGCAGGGGGACCCGGAGTTGCTGCCGCTGCTGGAAGACCGGCAGGTGGACGTGACCGCCAGGGAACCGCAGGGCGTGTCCATGCTCGCCTATTTCGTGCCGTGGATACTGATCCTCGGCGTCTATTTCTGGTTCCAGCGGCGCATGCTGAACCAGGTCGGCGGCGTCGGACCCGGCGGGTTCGGCGGGTTGTTCAAGGGGCGGTTTTCCACGCCCACCGAGCAACAGGCCCGCATCACCTTCGCCGACGTCGCAGGTCAGGATCAGGCAAAGAAGGAAGTTTCCGAACTGGTCGAATTCCTGCGCGAGCCGGAACGGTTCCAGCGCGTGGGCGCGGAGGTGCCTCACGGCGTGCTGCTGATGGGACCGCCGGGCACGGGCAAGACGCTTCTGGCCAAGGCGCTGGCCGGAGAGGCCGATGTGCCGTTTTTTTCCACCTCCGGCTCCGAGTTCATCGAGGTCTTTGTCGGCGTCGGCGCCGGGCGCGTCCGCAAGATGTTCGAGGCCGCGCGCAAGGTCGCGCCCTCCGTCATCTTCATCGACGAGCTTGACAGTATCGGGCGCACGCGGGGCACGGGGCTGGGCGGCGGGCACGACGAGCGCGAACAGACGCTGAACCAGATCCTCGCCGAGCTGGACGGGTTCGCGGGCAAGGAGGCGGTCGTGGTACTGGCCGCGACCAACCGGCCCGACGTGCTGGACCCGGCCCTGCTGCGCCCCGGGCGGTTCGACCGGCATGTCGAGCTGAACCTGCCCGACCGGACCGCGCGGCTGGCGATCCTGAAGATCCACGCCGGCAAACTGCCGCTGGCCGATCCCGCCGATCTGTCCACGATCGCCGAGGGCACGCCGGGCTTTTCCGGTGCCGATCTGAAGAACCTGCTGAACGAGGCCGCGATCAACGCCGCGCGACGCAGTGCGGCCACGATCACCGAGGCCGATCTGCAGGATGCCCGCGACAAGGTCATGATGGGTACGGTCCGGACGCTCGCCATCCAGCCCGACGAACGCCACCGGCTGGCGGTGCACGAGGCCGGCCACACGGCGGCCGCGTTCTACACCCCCGGCGCGGACCCGCTCTACAAGGTCACGATCATTCCGCGCGGGCGCAGCCTGGGCGGCACCCATATGCTGTCGCGCGAAGAACACCACACCCTGCCGGAGGATTACCTGCGCAGCCAGCTTGTCATCCTGCTGGCCGGGCGCGCGGCGGAAAAACACCTGATCGGCAACGTGAGCTCCGGGGCGTCGGATGACATCAAGCGCGCCACGCATCTCGCCCGCTCCATGGTGGCCAGTTGGGGCATGGCCGACGAACTGGGCCCGATCGAACTGGGCCAGAGCGAGGATCACCCCTTTCTCGGGCAGACGATGGCGCGCCCGCGCGAACACGCCGACGAGACCGCGGCCCTTGTCGATGCCTCCGTGATGAAATTGCTGCGGGACGCGGAAGCGCAGGCCGGCGCGATCATCGAAGCGCATGAAAGCGAGATCCGTCTGCTGATACGCGAGCTGGAGGCGAAGGAAAGCCTCGACAGCGACCAGATCGCGGCGCTCCTGGGGTCCGAAGGCAAGCTCCACGCGCTGCCCAACGAAGCGTCCGGCGACAGGCCCGGGCGCCCCGATCCTTCCGATCCCACCGCGGCACCCGACGAGTCCAGCCGCTAGACAACAATTCGGACAACTGTACAAAGTGCCGCGGCATGACAACCGTATGGTACATCCTTCTGGTGCTGATCGCCGTCGCCGTGGTGGCGACGTTCGTGGTCCGTGCGGTGTTCCGGTCCCGCACCCCGCAGGGTGCCACCGGCTGGGTGATCTTTCTGCTGGCAGCGCCCTGGTTCGCGGTTCCGTCCTACATCCTGTTCGGCCACCACAAGCTGCGCGAATACAGCTCGGCGCGGCAACGCAGCCGGGAGTTGCGCGCATCTCTGACCAATCTCGCAGAGGACCACCCGCCCAGCGATGCCGCGGCCGGCCGTCTGATCGCGCTGGAAAGGCTGGTCCAGCTGCCCGTGGTCGGCGGCAACCGCGCCGACCTGCTGGTGGACGGGGAAATCATCTTCGACGCGATCTTCGCCGCGATCGACAGCGCCCAAAGCTATGTCTGCGCGCAATTCTACACCATCGTCGACGACCGGCTGGGTCGCGCCTTCGCGGAGCGGCTGATCGAGGCATCCGACCGGGGGGTGACGGTCTACCTGATCTTTGACGGCGTCGGCAGCTACGGGCTTCCGAACCGCTACCTGCAAAGGCTGACGGATGCCGGGATCAGGGTCGTGGACCCGCACAAGGCGCGGGGTCCGACCTTCCGGTTGCAGATCAATTTCCGCAACCACCGGAAAACCGTCATCATCGACGGCCAGAGGGGCTTTCTGGGCGGCAGCAACGTGTCGGACCGCTACATGGGACGCGACCACCGCATCGGGGACTGGCGCGACACGCAACTCTCCCTGCACGGACCGATGGTCAGCGAACTGCAGCTGGCCTTCGTGGAGGACTGGCATTGGGCGACGGGCGAGGCGATCGGCACCGAATTGTCCTGGGCCAGCGGCCGTGATCCTGCCGACATGTCCGGCCTGATCGTTCCCACCGGCCCCGGCGATGCGCTGGATTCCGGCGCGCTGTTCTTCTTCACCGCGATCGCGGAGGCCAGGGAACGGGTGTGGATCGCCAGCCCCTATTTCGTGCCCGACACCGAAATCGTCGCCGCGCTGAACTGCGCGGCGCTGCGGGGGTGCGACGTGCGCCTGATCGTGCCGGACAAGGCCGATCACTATCTCCCCTGGCTGGCGGCTTTCGCCTATTTCGACGAGGTCCGCCTGTCCGGTGTGCGCATCTTCCGATACACGGGCGGCTTCATCCACCAGAAGGTCGTGCTGGTGGACGATGCCTTCGCCAGCGTGGGCACCGCCAACCTGGACAACCGGTCCTTCCGGCTGAATTTCGAGACGATGGCTGTGATTCATGACGACGGCTTCGCGCGGGAGGTCGAAACCATGCTGACCACCGATCTGGAACGCTGCGTCGAACTCGTGACCACGCTGGACGAGCGGGGCTTGCCGCTCCGGGTCGGGGCGCTGCTCGCCAGGTTGATGGCGCCGGTGCTGTGATGCGTCTCAAGGTGGTCAGCTACAACGTGCACAAGGCGATCGGGTTCGACCAGAGACGCCGGCCCGACCGTATTCTGTCCGTCCTCAACGCCATCAATGCCGATGTCGCCCTGCTGCAGGAGGCCGATCACCGGCTGGGTGCGCGGCCCACGGCCCTGCCGCGGTTCCTGATCTCGCAGGAGACCGACTACCGCGTGGTCGACGTATCGGCCAACGACGTGAGCCTTGGCTGGCACGGGAACGCGATTCTCGTGCGGGCCGGGTTGCAGGTGCGCGATGCCGGCCAGCTGGAATTGCCGGGGCTCGAGCCGCGCGGTGCCGTGTTCGCCCGGATCGGGGGGCTGACGGTGGTGGGCACGCATCTGGGGCTTCTGCGCCGCTGGCGGCTGCGCCAGATGAACGCCATCGCCGACGAGTTGGAGCGGGACCTGCCGAACGTGATCATCGGCGGGGATTTCAACGAATGGTCGACCTCCGGCGGCTTCGGTCCCTGGGAGGAAAAGCTGGCCGTCATCACGCCGGGACGAAGTTTCCACGCCTTCCGACCCGTCGCCGAACTGGACCGGTTCGCGCTCGGCTCCAGGCTTCGGCTGCTGCGAAGCGGCGTCGAAAGCCATGGCGAGATGCGGCTGGCGTCCGACCACCTTCCCGTCTGGGCGGAAGTGGAATGGAGATCGGGACCCCGCACCGCGTGACCGACAGGTAACCCCGCGCCGGCCGTTGTCACGGTGGCACTGGCGCGCGGCATCGACTATCACTCCTCGTGGGACAGGCTGACCGGGGCTGGAATGGAAAACGAGTTTCTGTTGATGACGCTCGGCGTGCTGTTTCTCGCCGGGCTCGCCGCCGATCAGGCCGGCCACCTGACACGCCTGCCCCGCGTGACCATGCTCCTGCTCTTGGGAATGCTCGTCGGAGAGTCCGGCTTCGACCTGCTACCCGAAATGGCCACCAGCTGGTTCGAACCGATTTCGGTCGTCGCGCTGACCATGGTGGCCTTCCTTCTCGGGGGCGAACTGACGCGCGAGAACATGGTCCGCCACGGCCGCGCGATCTTCGCGGTGTCCCTGACCATCGTCGCGGGCACCACGGTCATCGTTTTCGGCGGCCTCGTCCTTGTCGGGCTCGACCCGGGCCTGGCGCTTCTTCTGGGGTCCATCGCCACGGCGACGGCACCCGCGGCCATTGCGGACGTGATCCGGCAATCGGGCCTCCGAAACGGGTTCACCGAAACGCTGAGCGGGATCGTGGCGATCGACGACGTCTGGGGCCTGATCGTCTTCAGCCTCTGTCTCGCCCTCGTCCATCAATCGGCCGGCTGGACCGGTCCGATCGTCGGCGCCGTGCGCGACATCGGCGGCGCAATCGTGCTGGGCGCCGCCATCGGTCTCCCGGCCGCTCTGCTGACCGGTCGGCTGCAGCCCGGAGAACCGCTGCAGACCGAGGCCATCGGCGTCGTTTTCCTGACCGCCGGACTTGCGATCTGGCTCGAGGTGTCGTTCCTGGTTGCGGCGATGACGACGGGCGCGATCATCGCGAACCTCGCGCGGCACCATGATTTCGCCTTCAACGAGATCGAGCATATCGAATGGCCGTTCATGCTGCTGTTCTTCATGCTCGCCGGTGCGTCCCTGGAGATTGGCACCCTTTTGTCTCTGGGCTGGATCAGCGTTGTCTATATCGGCCTGCGCATCGTGGCGCGGCTGGTGGGTGGCGAGATCGGTGCAAGGATCGGACATGTTCCGAGTCCCGAGCGGCACGCCTACGGCCCGGCGCTTCTGCCCCAGGCCGGCGTGGCGGTCGGAATGGCGCTCGTCGCGGCGGAGGAGCTTCCGCACTGGGCGCCGGTCATCCTTTCGCTGACCATCGCGGCGACCGTCGTCTTCGAGATCGTCGGACCGCCCTGCACTCTGGCTGCGCTCCGGCGCGTGGACCGGGCTGGCCCTTCGTCCTGAGCCTGCACGCAGGCAATCATCCGCTTTTCGCGCGGGGCATCCACGCGCGCCATCAACCCGTTCTGGCCATAGTGAATGCTCTCGATCGCGCGTCGCTAGCGCCGTCATGCCGGACCTCCGCCGCGTTGCCCGACAGGCGCGAGAATCTCGCCGAAGAGCGCCGCGGTGCCGCCACCCTGCCCCAGCGCGTCCACCGCGGCCTCGATCCGCGCCGCCCGGTCCGGTCCCAGCACGGGTGCGGCATAACTGTGGAATTTCGCGCGGACCTCGTCCATCGCTACCGGCGCTTCGGGGTCGCCGCGCGCTTCGGTCGTCTCGCTCGTCACGCTCCGCCCGTCGCGCAGCACCAGGGTGACATGCGCCAGCCGGCGGGCAGGAAAGGCCGCGTTGTAATCCGCGCTTTCCGTGACGACCATGCCGTAGGCGAGCCGCCGGATCTCAGGGTCGGCGAAGCTGTCCTCCATCACGTCCGCCGGCGTGACCTGCCCGCGCACCATGCCGACGGCCGCGGGGAAGGCGGTGGAATATTGCGCCTGCTCCGTCGTGGCCGGCGTGCGCGTGGCGAGGCGCCTCGATTCGTGAAAGGTGGTGATCTCGATCCGCTCCACGTCCGCTGAGACAAGCCTGTGCGTCGCGCGCAGGTTCAACACCGCCTGCAGCGATGGCTGAGCCCACCGGCAGACAGGGAAGGCCTTGAAATACTGTTCGGAAATCCGCCAGCGGCGTCCCAGGTCGGACCAGAGGTCGGCGACGTCCTCCGCCTCGACCGTGATCGCGGGCGCGCCAGTGAACCCGTCCGCCGCGAGATAGGCCGCCGAAACGCCCGCCATGGCGCCCCAGCCGGAGCCGTCCTTGACCATCGTCGGGTCGTCGATGCAGCGCATCATCTGGCTGCGGGGGCCGTGATACTCCGCGATGCCGATCGCCTCGCGCGTCCTGGCCGCGTCGAGCCCCAGAACCCGTGCGCCCAGCGCCGCGGTCGCGACCGCGACCCACGCGCCCGAGGTATGGTAGTCGGACACGGTACGATGGAGCGCGATGCCCGCGCGCGTGCCGATCTCGTAGCCGATGACGAGTGCGGCGAGGAAATCGCGGTCATCCTCGGCGCCTTCGGCCTCCGCGAGTCCGAGGAGCGCGGGGAAGACACCGCATCCGACGTGCCCCTTGGTCAGCTTGTGACCGTCATGGCCGTCAAGCGCGTCGATGGTCATCCCGCCCGCAAGGGCCGCGCCCACCGGGCTGACGGGCCGACCGTCGAAAAGGATCCGCGCACTCCGACTGCCGGGCGCGAAATGCCCGGCCGCATGGGCGCGGATGATCTCCGACAGGCGCGTGCCGGTCCCGCCCGCCGCGACGCCGATCAGGTCGAGCAGCCACCGCCGGCCAAGGGTCAGCATGTCGTCGGGAATATCCTGCGTCCCGGTCTGGTGCAGGAAGTCGTTGAAAAGGGGCGTCATGGGACCTGTCTCCGATCAGCGGCCAGTGAGGACGGGGTTGCGTTTTTCCAGCAGCGCATCGACCGCTTCCCGCGGTGGTGGTTGGGTTGCACGTGCCGACAAGCGCGCACGCATCTTCGCACTTCCTTCCCCGAAAGACGCGGCCTCACCAACTGTCGCCGGCCTGTCGCGGCAACATTGCGGCAGCGCCCTTCGCCGGGCAAGGGGCCGGCTTGCCGCAAGTGCTGCCGGAACAGGCACAAAGGCGGCGGAGATACGTCGGATTCGAGTTTGCTCTGGACTTGCATAGTGATATTTGAAATATCATATTTCATATGCCAGATTAAGAACCTACCGCCTGGGATAACAGCATGATCACGGGGCCCCAGATGCGCGCCGCGCGCGCGCTGCTCGGCATCGACCAGAAGACGCTGGCCGAACTCTCCGGCCTCTCCGTGCCCACGATTCAGCGGATGGAGGCCAGTACCGGAAACGTCCGCGGGGTGGTCGACAGCCTGACCAAGGTCGTCTCCGCGCTGGAATTCGCCGGCATCGAACTGATCGGCGACGGCGCGATCAGCCCGGGCGGTGGCCGAGGCGTCCGCCTTAAACCCGCATCCAGGCGGAAATGACGAACAACCCGCGACGGCGACCGCCGACCCCATGCCGACGATCCCGCCGCACAGCGAACCGAATTGCGGCCCAAGATGACAGACCAGACGACCTACGGTGACGGCGCGCCGAGTTTCGCCGAACTCTACACCCCGAAACTCCTGACCGTGCTGCGGGAGGGGTATGGGCTGCAGCATTTGCGGGCGGATGCGGTCGCCGGGCTGACCGTGGCCATCGTCGCGCTGCCCCTGTCGATGGCCATCGCGATCGCGTCCGGGGCGACACCCGCACAGGGGCTCTATACCGCGATCGTTGGCGGCTTCCTCGTGTCGCTTCTTGGCGGGTCGCGGTTCCAGATCGGCGGACCGGCGGGCGCTTTCATCGTGCTTGTGGCGGCAACGGTTGCGGAACACGGGATGGACGGGCTGATCCTCGCGACGTTCCTGTCCGGTCTGATGCTGGCGGCGACGGGCTTCCTGCGGCTGGGCACCTTCATCAAGTTCATTCCCTTTCCGGTGACCGTCGGCTTCACCGCCGGGATCGCGGTCATCATCTTTGCCAGCCAGATCCGGGAGCTTTTCGGCCTGACCCTGGAGCATGAACCGGGCGAGTTGCTGGCGAAGCTGCCCGCGCTCTGGCAGGCGCGCGCGAGCGCGTCCCCGGCGGCAGTCGCGCTATCGGTCGCCACGATCGCCCTCATCCTCTGGCTCAGACGCTGGCGGCCGCACCTTCCGGGAATGCTGATCGCCGTCGGGCTCGCCGCGGCCGCCACGGTGGCGTTCGGGTTGCCGGTCGAGACCATCGGAACGAAGTTCGGCGGGATCCCCTCGACACTTCCGGCCCCGCGCCTTCCCGACCTGTCGATGCAAAAGATCCTTGCCGTTCTGCCCGCCGCGATTTCCTTCACCCTGCTGGGCGCCATCGAGTCGCTGCTCTCCGCACTGGTCGCCGACGGCATGACGGGCCGCCGCCACCGCTCCAACTGCGAACTGGTGGCCCAGGGCGCGGCGAACATCGGGGCATCGCTCTTTGGCGGCTTCTGCGTGACGGGTACCATCGCCCGGACCGCGACCAATGTGCGATCCGGCGCGCATGGGCCGGTGGCCGGCATGCTGCACGCGCTGTTCCTGCTGCTGTTCATGCTCGTGGCCGCGCCGCTTGCCGCCTTCATCCCGCTGGCCGCTCTCGCCGGCGTTCTGGCCGTCGTCGCCTGGAACATGATCGAGAAACCCGCCATCGCGGTTCTTTTCCGATCAGGCTGGGGCGAGGCAACGGTGCTGGGTGCGACGTTTTTCCTGACCATCTTCCGCGACCTGACCGAAGCCATCGTCGTGGGCTTCGCGCTTGGCTCCGTTCTCTTCATCCAGCGCATGAGCAGAGCAACGGCCGTGTCCACGCAGGCGCCTCTCGTGGTGCGGGACGAGGCCGATGCGGCCAATCCCCGTGGGGAGTATCACGAAGAAGTCGCTGCGAATCCCGACGTCCTCATCTACCGCATCACGGGGGCCTTGTTCTTTGGCGCGGCGGCTTCGATCGGCTCGATCCTCGACCGCATACCCGACAGCCACAAGGCACTGGTCATCGACTTTTCCTCGGTCCCGTTCCTCGATTCCACCGGCGCCAACATGATCGAGGGGATTGCGCACAAGGCGCACAAGCGCGGAGTCACACTGTGGTTGACGGGTGCCAGCCGCGACATCCTGCGGGTCTTCGTCGCCCACGGGTTGAAGAAACCCCTGGTGAATTACGCCACAACGGTCGATCATGCGCTGCGCGCCATCAATTCGTCCTGACCCGCTCGTTCTGCCGGTGTCCCGGCATACCCGACCAAGGGGAATGGTGCCGGCCCGAGGACCGCGCAGGCAAGCCGCGCGTTAACTGTGCTTTGATTTCGACGCTTCACATCGGGCAGTCGAACAGGGTACCCGGAAAGAACATTGTTCAAGCCAGGAAGCGTTTTCTTCCGGAATACCATTGACCAGCCTAACAACGTTAGGCACATTTTCATTATGCGCTCGGGACCCCGTGGGCTCGACAGGCGCAAAGCTCGGAGTTCCACCCCGGAGGTGTTGTTTGGAGCGGCCCAAAGATACGAAGAACCAGATCATCAACGTCGCCGAAGCGCTCTGCGCCGAGGTGGGTCCGCACGAGGTGCGCCACAACGAGGTTGCCGCACGCGTCGGCATCAAGCCGCCATCGCTCTATGCGCATTTCGACAGCTTCGAATCCATTCTCGCCGCTGTCGCGCGCCGAGGACTGGAGATCACGCTGGAGACTTACAGCGACATCGACGACTTTGACTCGGCCGTCGAGGCGCTGAACGTGACGCAGGCGCGCCAGATCGACATTCTGGCGGCGCATCCGGGTTTCGCCCGTCTGGTTCTGGCGGACCTGAGCCTGCCCGGTGGCCCGCACGCGATCGAGGCGAACATCGAACTCGTCGAGGAGCTGAAGGCCCTGGAACACGAGCTGTTCGACCGTGCGGTCTCCCAGGGACAGATCGAGGTCGCCGATTTCCCGCTCTGGCTCGCGCAGCGGCTTGGCTCGCTCTACGTGACCATGTCGATGGAATGGTCGACCAACCCGGTCATTCCATCGACGCGGTTGGAAGAGATCAAGGAATTCCTGGCGATCAAGACGACGTAGCGGCGGTTCGGCACTCCCCGTCTCAGCGGGCGGACATCGAAGGCGCGCCGCCTGTCGCCGCCACCCGCCGAAGAAGATGCTCCGCAACTGCCGGAGCCGTGCCGAGAAGTTCGCCGCGATAGAGCTTCGCCACGGTGTTGCGCTTCATGTAGGGCCGTGCGGGGGCGCCATAGGACCACTCCGAACCGGAGCCGCGCCAGTCCTCCGCACCAACCGGCCCGAACGACCGGAACAGTGACTCTCGGCTTTCCGGCGACATCATGCGCATCGCCAGGTCCCCCGGAAAGAAGCTCTCGCTTGCGACGCCATTGGCGAACACGACCTGGTGCGACTGGAACAGGATGTGAATGTAGGTGATGTGGCGACGTCCGTTCGCGATCCGAACACCACCGCAGAGCTCGGCAAGATGCGCGGCGCGGGCAAAGTGGTCTCTCTCCACGATCACCCCATGCTGTCGCGACACCATAAGATCGCGCGTGGCGCCCAGGATGCCCGACCGGATGACGACCGGCCGATACTCCGGATGCAGCGCGAGGTCGGCCATGCCGAAGGACCGGCAGCCTATCCAAGCGATGGTCTGGGGGCCGTTGTCCATGGTGCAGACCTGGTCGCCGATCCGCAAATCCTCGACCGGCACCTCGCCCCGCGGTGTGCGTATGCCGGTCCCGGCCGCAAAGCAGATGACGCCGGTGTTGTCCATCGTCATCTCGGCCGGCGTGGCCCCTTGCAAGGTCAGCGACCCCGTGCCGAACTGATCGTTGTCGGAGTAGTCGACCGCGCCGCCTTCGAGGTTCGTGGCGTTCGACTGGTTGAGAATACCGTCGTCGGCCAGGTCCGCGCGCAGTTCGGTCAGCCGGTCGTAGAACGCCGACAGGTTGATGTAGTCGTTGTTTCCGGTATTGCCGTCCTCCAGCGCTCCGCTGTTGCCGAAGTTGAAATCGGTAATCGTGTCGTGGCCGTCGCCCGTGGCGTAGCGGAACACGTCGTCGCCATCCCCGCCGGTCAGCAGATCGTCGCCCGCGCCGCCCTCGACCGTATCGTTGCCGGCGCCGCCGTCGATCACATCCGCGCCGCTGCCGGTCAGGAGATTGTCACCGCCACCGCCGCCCGAAACGGTCAGACCCGTCGTATCCCCACCGGCAGAGAGCACGTCTGCCGCGTCCGTCAGGGTCAGCGCCTCTATCTCGGAGAAGGTCAGCGTGTCGGCGCCGTCGGTCAGGCTGCCGGCCCCGTCGGCATAGGTCACGGTGACCGGGCCGCCATGTGCGCTTGCGTCCAGTTCGTCCGCGTCGGTCCCGCCTTCGCCGCCGGTTATCGTGTCGGCACCGAAACCGTCCTCGATGGTGAACGTGTCCGCGTCATCGCCACCATCGAGGATGTCAGCGCCCGTGCCGCCTTCCAGCGTGTCGGAGCCGGATCTGCCGAGGATCGTGTCGTTGCCCGCCTCGCCGCGCAGCAGATCGTCGCCATCCTCCCCGTCGACGTAATCGTCCCCGGCGCCGGCATCGAGCGTATCGGACCCGGCCCCGCCAAAGAGCGCATCATCCGTCGCGTGGCCGCCGCCCCAGTCGTCATCCTCGTGCCCGAGCACCAGAGAAGGATCGGCGGGCGTCCCGCTTTGCAGGCCAAGGTTGGACGTCTCATCGCCCTGCACCAGGGTGTAGACCTTGCCCGCGAAGGACACCTTCTCGAACCCGTCGAGCGTGTCGGTTCCGTCCCGATCGGCCGTGTTGTCGGTGACCCGCAACCGGCCATCGGGCAGGCGCTCGAAGGTGTATTGATCCACCGTTCCGGAATAGACGGCCGTGTCGGTGGCATCGCCGCCATAGAGAACGTCATCGCCCTCGCCACCCGTCACGTAGTCATCGTCACCGCCGCCGTCGATGGTATCGGCACCGTCCCCGCCGATGATCGAGTCGTCGCCCGCACCGCCCGACAACGAGTTGGTGCCGCCGGTCATCCAGATCAGGTCGTTGCCGTCGCCGCCGTCGACGGTGTCGGCGGAAGCCGCGTCGGACTCCGCACTGGTGATCGTGTCGTCCCCGGCGCCGCCAAAGACCAGGTCCGCGTCCCCGTCGGCACCCTCTTCGCCCAGTTCGATATGGTCGTTCCCGGCGCCGCCATGGACCGTGTCGGCGCCATCGCCCCCGTCGATCGTATCGTCACCGGACCCGCCCAGCAGGCTGTCATTGCCACCCAGCCCGTCGACCTCGAAACCCGCGCTATCCGCAGTCCCGTCGAGAAAGTCGTCGTACTCGGTCAGGACCAGGTGCTCGGACTCGCTGAAATTCAGCGTGGAACTTCCATCCGTGGCGGTGCCCGCGGAGTCGCCGGTGAAACCCACCGTCACCGCGTTCGACAGCGCGCTCATGTCGATCGTGTCGGTCCCGCCGCCGCCGACAATCGTGTCGCTGGCAAAGCCGTCGCTCACCACGAAGGTGTCGGCACCCTCGCCACCGTCGAGCATGTCGTCGCCGGTGCCGCCGCGCAGCGTGTCGTCGCCCCCGGCCCCGTCGAGACTGATGCCCGTGGTCGTGGCCGACGCGTCCAGATCGTCGGCCCACTCCGTCCCGCGAACCGCTTCGATCTCGGAAAAGGTGGCGGTCCCGCTGGCGGAGGTGAAACTGACCGTGCCCGTCTCGTCGCCCGTAAAGAGGACATTGGCCCCGCTCGCGCTGCCGCCGTTGCCAAGGCTCAGCGTGTCGTCGCCAAGGCCGGTCTCGCCCCCCACGATGACATCGTTGCCCTGGTCGCTGAGAAACCGCATCTCGTCGCCATCTGCGTCGCCGCGCAGGGTATCGTCGCCGGTGCCGCCGGTCAGGACGTCGCTGCCCGCGGCGCCCTCGATCAAGTCGTTGCCCGACCCGCCGTCGACCGTATCCCCGCCACTACCGCCCAGAACGGTGTC
>CBDUPF010000012.1:0-26954 GCA_965369035.1 uncultured Aliishimia sp. | reverse complement strand
GGACGCCACCCTGCTCACCTCGGACATCGACGAGGTGGATCGCCAATACACCACGGGCGAGCGCACGGGCATCACGTCGCTGCTGCGGGACATATCGGAGGCGGGGCTGCTGCTGCGCGACGTCTCCACACGGCAATCGAGCCTCGAAGAGATCTTCGTCGACCTCGTGAAGGACGGCGACCGGGACATGGCGCATCAAGAGGGGGATCACGCATGAACTTCACCGCGATCCAATCGATCTACTTCTATGAAATGTCGCGGTTCTTTCGCACGCTGCTGCAAAGTTTCATTTCTCCGGTGATCTCGACCTCGCTTTATTTCGTGGTCTTCGGTGCGGCCATCGGGTCGCGTATCGACCAGGTGGAGGGGGTCAGCTATGGCGCCTTCATCGTGCCGGGGCTGATCATGCTGACGGTGATGACGCAGGCGATTTCCAACGCCTCCTTCGGGATCTACTTCCCGAAGTTCATCGGCACGATCTACGAATTGCTGTCCGCGCCGATCAACTTCATCGAGATCGTGATCGGATATGTCGGGGCGGCGGCGACCAAGGCGCTCTTCATCGGGTTGATAATCCTCGCCACGTCGTTCTTTTTCGTCGACATCACGATCCAGAACCCGCTGGCGATGATCGCTCTGCTGCTGCTGACCTGTGTGAGTTTCGCGCTGATGGGCTTCATCATCGGTATCTGGGCGGGCAATTTCGAACAGCTGCAACTCGTGCCCCTGCTGATCGTGACGCCGCTCGTCTTTCTCGGCGGGTCGTTCTACTCGATCACCATGCTGCCGCCGGTCTGGCAGACGATCTCCATGTTCAACCCGGTGGTCTATCTGGTCTCCGGGTTCCGGTGGTCGTTCTTCGGGGTGTCGGATGTGCCGATCCTCGCGTCGCTGGGAGCTATCGGGCTCTTCACCGCGCTTTGCCTGTCGGTGATCTGGTGGATATTCCGGACCGGCTGGCGCATCCGGCAATAGCGGGTGTGGGGGTGGCGGGTTCCCTTGCGTCACCGGCCGCCGACGCGGCGTTGCCTATTCACCTCATATCGGGTTACGTCGCGTCCGAGACTTGTTTGGTCCAAGGGTCGGTTCTACATCGCAACGCATGAAACGCTGGATCCCCTTCGTGAAATCGAACCCGACCGTCGCCGTGGTGCGTCTGTCCGGGGTCATAGCCGGCGGAACCCGCGGCACGCTCAATGATCAGCTTCTGGCGCCGCTGCTGGAACGCGCGTTCTCGCGGGGCAAGCCGGACGCCGTGGCGCTCCTGATCAACTCTCCGGGCGGAAGCCCCGTGCAGTCCTCGCTCATCGCCGCCCGCATCCGGCGCCTGGCGGAAGAGAAGAAGGTTCCCGTCTTTGCCTTTGTAGAGGATGTGGCGGCATCCGGGGGCTACTGGCTGGCCACCGCGGCCGACGAGATCTGGGCCGACGATTGTTCCATCCTGGGCTCCATCGGGGTCATCTCGGCCGGGTTCGGGGCGCATGAATTCCTCGACCGGCACGGCATCGACCGCCGCGTCTATACGGCGGGCAAATCGAAATCCATGCTCGACCCGTTCCAGCCGGAAAAGCCGGAGGATGTCGAGCGTCTGAAGGGCATCCTCGCGGATCTGCACGACAGCTTCATCGACCATGTGAAGTCCCGTCGCGGCGGCAAGCTCGACGGCGAGACCGACGTGTTTACCGGCGAATTCTGGCTTGCGGGCAAGGCGCGCGACCTGGGGCTGATCGACGGGATCGGTCACGTGGTGCCCCGGATGAAGGACCGCTTCGGCGACAAGGTTCGCTTTCGCCCGTACGAGATTCGCCGGCCCTTTCTCCGGCGGTTCGGCGCATCGCTGATCGAGGACGCGGTCGCGGGGCTCGAAGAACGCGCGGCCTTCGCGCGCTTCGGGCTCTGACTGCATGCTGGCCAAGATCGTCCTTCTGTTTCTGGCTTTCGTGGCTGTGCTCGGCATGATTGGCAAGCTGCACTGGATCGGTGGCAAGCGGTTGAAATCGGCCAAATGTCCGGGGTGCGGGCGGTACAGGATCGGCAAGGGCCCCTGCGCCTGCGGGAGGGATCGTGGCTGACCTGATTCCGGCTGAACTGATGCCCTGGCTGCTGTCGGGTCTGGGCCTCGTCATTCTTCTGCTGGCCGGCGATGCGCTGGTAAAGGGCGCGGTGAACATATCGCTGCGCCTTGGCGTTCCGGCGCTGATCGTCAGCCTGACCATCGTGGCCTTCGGCACTTCCGCGCCCGAACTTCTGATTTCCATCAAGGCGGTGCTCAACAACGCGCCCGGCATAGCACTCGGCAATGTGGTGGGGTCGAATACCGCGAACGTGCTGCTTGTGCTCGGGCTGCCCGCGCTTCTGGCGGCGATGCACACCTCGGAATGCGAGAGCCGCAAGACCTTCAACTTCATGATCTCCGCCACGATCCTGTTCATCGCGCTGGCCTTTCGCGGGGTTTTCGACTGGATCGCGGGGCTTATCCTTCTGGCCGGTCTGGCCGCAGTGCTGGCCGACGCCTTCCGCGACGCGTCCGAGCATCGCAAGGCCGACAAGGCCTCGCAGGCCCTCGCGGCCGAAGCGGCCCTGAACGCCGCGGTGGACGAGGAGGACATCGAAGGCGCCGATCCTGACATGTCCTGGGTGCTGATCGTCATGTTCGTCGTGCTGGGATTGGTGGGCCTGCCGCTGGGTGCGAGCCTGCTGGTCGACAACGCGTCGATCATCGCGCGGCAATACGGTGTCAGCGATACGGTGATCGGCCTGACGCTGGTGGCACTCGGCACGTCGCTGCCGGAACTTGCCACCACGGTGATGGCAGCGCTTCGCCGGCAGGCCGATGTG
Source organism: uncultured Aliishimia sp. (assembly GCA_965369035.1). Lineage (GTDB taxonomy): Bacteria > Pseudomonadota > Alphaproteobacteria > Rhodobacterales > Rhodobacteraceae > Aliishimia. Next base: position 24,116 of record CBDUPF010000012.1, on the reverse strand, counting down.
GCGCTCGGCAACGTGATCGGCTCGAACATGTTCAACCTCCTGGCGATCATCGGCATCGCCTCTCTCGTGGGGCCGATCCCCGTCGATCCGGAATTCCTGCGCTTCGACCTCTGGGTCATGCTGGCGGCGTCGCTGTTCCTGATCCCGTTCGTGTTCCTTAAGGTCGATATCTCGCGGGTCTGGGGCGTGATCCTGACCGCGCTCTATGTTGCATATATAGTCGTGGTGCTGAGCTGAGCGGGCACGGGGAGATGGCAAGGATGACGGGCAAACGGGCACTGGTTACCGGGGCAGGCACGCGGCTGGGGCAGGCCATGGCGATCTGCCTGGCCGAGCGTGGGTACGACGTCGCGGTGCATTATGCCTCCTCGGCCGACGGGGCGCAGGAGACGGCGCGCCGGATCGCGGAAACCGGCCGCCGCGCAATTGCCCTGCAGGCCGATCTGCTGGACGATGCCGCGACGGAGGCCCTGTTCCGCGCCGCGGTGGAGGGGCTTGGCGGCCCGATCACCTGCCTCGTCAACAACGCGTCGATCTTCGAATACGACACGATCACCAGCGCCACTCGCGAAAGTTGGGACCGTCATATCGGATCCAACCTGCGCGCGCCCTTCGTGCTGACACAGATGATGGCCGCGCAAGCGTTGGAACCGTTGCGTGACGATGCGGGCGAGCCCTTGGCCGCCGCCGTGATCGTCAACATGATCGACCAGCGCGTTCTGAAACCGACCCCGGAATTCATGACCTACTCACTGGCCAAGGCGGGGCTCTGGTCCCTGACCCGGACCAGCGCGCAGGCCCTTGCCCCGGCGATTCGCGTCAACGCCATCGGGCCGGGCCCCACGCTGCGCGGTGGGCGCCAGTCGGAGGAGCATTTCGCCCGCCAGCGCGCCGCGACGATTCTGCGCCGGGGTGCCGACACGGCCGACATCACTGCCGCGCTTGGCTACCTGGTCGATGCAAAATCGGTCACCGGGCAGCTCATTTGTGTCGATGGCGGCCAGCATCTGGCATGGCAGACCCCGGATGTCCTGGGGGTGGAGTAGCTGTCGCTACGAAAAGTTGTGCACGTTAACCGGGCAAGTATTCAAATTGCTGTGAAAATCATTTTCTTTTCAATCTGTTACAAATGTTTCATAAAAATTCCGATCAGAATCAATGGCTTGGAATTCTGCTCAAAAAATAGGCAATTTGATGAAGTGCCTAGCCTCGCAAGCGTTTTTCCGGATGCCCGGAGTTTATGAACCGGTTTATCCACAACAAACGTGGATGAGTTCGGCCTTGCAAGATGCGAAATGTCGGTGCGCCGGGGCGGGAGAATCGGTAGGTCTTGCACATGGATAAGGAGCAGCGCATCGCCACCGGCCACGAGGTCATACAATCCTATCTGAAGTCGCTCGACGGAAGCCCGGGTGTCTACCGGATGCTCGATACCCAGGCGCGAGTGCTTTATGTCGGGAAGGCCCGCAACCTGAAGGCGCGGGTGTCGAACTATGCCCGGCCCGCCGGACACAGCCCTCGCATCGCGCGCATGATCGCCGAGACCGCGTCGATGATGTTCCTGACCACGCGGACGGAGACGGAGGCGCTGCTTCTCGAACAGAACCTGATCAAGCAGCTCAAGCCCAAGTTCAACGTGCTGCTGCGCGACGACAAGAGCTTTCCGAACATCCTCGTCAGCCAGGAAACCGACTTTCCCCAGATCAAGAAGCATCGCGGGGCGAAGAAGGAAAAGGGGAGCTACTACGGACCCTTCGCCAGTGCAGGTGCTGTGAACCGGACGCTCAACCAGCTTCAGAAGGTGTTCCTGCTGCGCAACTGCTCGGACGCGATGTTCGAGAGCCGCACGCGGCCCTGCCTGCTCTATCAGATCAAGCGGTGCAGCGCGCCATGTGTCGGCAAGATCTCGAAGGCGGATTACGCGGTCAGCGTTCGGGATGCGGAGCGCTTCCTGCAGGGCAAGTCCACGGGTGTGCAGGCCAAGCTCGCCGCCGACATGCAGGCCGCATCGGAGGCCATGGAGTTCGAACGCGCCGCGGCTCTGCGCGACCGTATCCGCGCGATGACCTCGCTTCAGACCGCGCAGGGCATCAACCCGCGCAGCGTGACGGAGGCAGATATCGTGGCGCTGCACATGGATGGCGGGCAGGCCTGCGTGCAGGTCTTCTTCATCCGCGCTGGCCAGAACTGGGGCAACCGCGACTTCTACCCGCGGGTGGGCGCGGATGTGGAGGAGGCCGAGGTGCTGGAGGCATTCCTGGGCCAGTTCTACGACACCAAGGAGCCGCCGCGGCAGGTGATCCTGTCGAACACCATCGAGAACCCCGACCTGATGGCCGAAGCACTGTCGGGCAAGCTGGGCCGCAAGGTCGAACTGCTGGTCCCCCAGCGCGGCGAGAAGGCGGAACTGGTCGACAGCGCGCTGCGCAACGCGCGCGAGAGCCTCGCCCGCAAGATGGCCGAAACCGCGACGCAGGGAAAACTGCTGCGCGGGCTGGCCGAGGCGTTCGAACTCGACGGACCGCCCGAACGAATCGAGGTCTACGACAACTCCCACATCCAGGGCACGAACGCTGTGGGCGCGATGATCGTCGCGGGGCCGGAGGGGCTCAACAAGAACCAGTACCGCAAGTTCAACATCCGCGGCGACGACCTGACACCTGGCGACGATTTCGGCATGATGAAGGAGGTGCTGACCCGTCGGTTCAAACGACTGCTGAAGGAGGATCCGGATCGCACGCTGGGGCTCTGGCCCGACCTGCTGCTGATCGACGGCGGGGCGGGGCAGGTGAGTGCGGTCGCGGGGATCATGGCCGAACACGGGGTGGAGGACATTCCGATCGTGGGCGTCGCCAAGGGCATCGACCGGGACGCCGGCAAGGAGGAGTTCCACCGCCCCGGACAACGCCCCTTCGCACTGCGTCACAACGACCCCGTTCTCTATTTCGTGCAGCGCCTGCGGGACGAGGCACACCGCTTTGCCATCGGTACGCACCGCGCGAAACGGGCCAAGGCCGTGGGCGCCACGCCGCTCGACGATATCCCGGGCGTCGGGGCGGCGCGCAAGCGGGCATTGCTGGCGCATTTCGGCTCCGCCAAGGCCGTGAGCCGGGCAAACCTCGCCGATCTCAAGGCCGTCGATGGCGTCAGCGCCGCCTTGGCCGAGAAGATCTATGCCTTTTTCCATGAAAACGCGTGATCCGCAGCGGCGCACCGCCGCAGGCACAGCAGGAGACCTCCGATGGACGTGATGCAGGGCTTTCCCCCGCCCGAGGATGGGCGGGCGACACTGGCCAACTGGCGCCAAGCGCCGTTCAGCCGCTGGGCCTTCCACCACGTCCGCGAGATCGTTCCCACCGCGAACATCGCCAACGAGCCGGCCGCGGTTCGGGAGTTGCCCTCTGGCGAGGCCGATTTCTCCGGCGCCGGGCTGGAGGAGGCGGTTACGGGCATGGCAAATGACGCGCTGGTGATCCTGCACCGCGGGCACCTGGTGCATGAAAGTTACCGCAACGGGATGACGGTGGAGGATCCGCATATCCTGTTCTCGGTCTCCAAATCCCTGCTGGGACTGGTGGCCGGGGTGCTGGCAGGTCGCGGGCAACTCGATGTGGGAGCACCGGTGACGGAGTATCTGCCGGAACTGCGCGACACAGCCTATGCCGGGGCCACGATCCGGCAGGCGCTGGACATGCGCGTGGGTGTGCGGTTCGATGAAGACTACACTGCCACCACCGGCCCGATCATCGAGTACCGCAAGGCTGCCAACTGGAACCCTTTGGCACCGGGCGAGACCACGACCGACCTGCGCGGCTTCCAGTCGCTGCTGACCGACACGGACGGGGCGCATGGCGGGCGGTTCCACTACGTCTCTCCCGTGACCGACATGCTGGGCTGGGCGCTGGAACGGGCGTCGGGCGTTCGTTACGCCGACCTGTTGTCCGAATGCCTGTTGCGGCCCCTGGGCGCGGAGCGCCCCGGCTACATCACCGTCGACCGCATCGGCGGTGCGCGCGCGGCGGGCGGCATCTGCCTGACCGCGCGGGATCTCGCGCGGGTCGGGTTGCTCATGCTGCGGGGCGGGGCCTGCGGGGACCGGCAGGTCGTGCCGGAGGCATGGGTGGCGGACATCTGGCAGGGCGGCGACCGGCAGGCCTGGCGCAACGGCGATTTTGCCGACCGCTACCCCGGCGCCGACATGTCATACCGGTCCAAATGGTACCTGGTCCACGGCGACAAGCCGTTGCTGCGCGCCATCGGAATCCATGGCCAATACCTCTTTGCCGATCCGGTACGCGACCTCGTCGTGGCCTGGTTCTCTTCCGAGGACGCACCGACCGATCCGGTCTGGGCGGGTCATGTCGCAACTTGCGTGAACCGGATCCGCGCCAGCTTCGACTGAGCGCCCTTTTCGCGGCACCGCGAAGGGGATAAGCAGGGCGCATGCGATGGAACCTGCCCAACCTGCTGACCGTCATGCGCCTGCTGGCCGCGCCGATGGTGGCCGTGATGTTTCTCTACTTCAACCGGCCCTGGGCGGACTTCTTCGCGCTGTTCCTGTTCCTGAGCGCGGCGATCACCGACTGGTTCGACGGCTACCTGGCCCGCGCGTGGAAGCAGGAGACCAAGATCGGTGCAATGCTCGACCCGATCGCGGACAAGGCCATGGTCATCATCGCGCTGGCGGTGATCCTCGGCTATTCCACGATGACCCCCTGGCTGGTGCTGCCGGCGACGTTGATCCTGTTCCGTGAGGTGTTCGTGTCGGGGCTGCGTGAATTTCTGGGCGACGTGGCCGGAACGCTCAAGGTCACGAAGCTGGCCAAATGGAAGACGACCGTCCAGATGCTGGCGATCGCGGTGCTGTTCTCGCAAGGGATCTTCGAGCATTATCTGACGATGTCCACCTGGGGCATGGACGACCCGATGATCGCCGCCATGCTGATGGGCGAGATACCCGACACGCAGGGCTTGCGCTGGAAATACACCGGAATGGAGTTGGCGGGCCGCATCGGGCTGTGGATGTTGTGGCTGGCGGCGGCGCTGACGGCGGTGACCGGCTGGGACTATTTCCGCAAGGCGCTGCCGTATCTGAAGGAGACGGTTTGATGGATGTGCTCTATTTCGCCTGGGTGCGCGAGCGTATCGGATTGCCGAAGGAGAAGGTGGAGACCGAGGCCCGGACCGTGGCGGAGCTGGTCGAGGAGTTGCGCGCCCGCGAGGAACGCTACGCCATGGCGTTCGAGGATCTTTCGGCCCTGCGCGTGGCGCTGGACCAGGAACTCAGCGACTTCGACGCACCACTGGCGGGCGTTCGCGAGGTGGCGTTCTTTCCGCCGATGACGGGTGGCTAGGATGACGGTCCGGGTGCAGGATACGCCCTTCGATTTCGGCGCGGAGGCCGCCGGTTTCGCGGCGCGGCAATCGGGCATGGGTGCCGTCGTCACCTTCTCGGGCATCGTGCGGGATACCGACGCCGGGCTCGACGCGATGGACATCGAACATTATCCCGGCATGACGGAGTCGCAGCTTGCCCGCTTTGCGGAGGAGGCGCAGACGCGCTGGAACCTGGGCGACGTGCTGGTCATCCACCGCTACGGACGGATGGTGCCCGGCGACATGATCATGATGGTTGCCACGTCTGCGCCGCACCGGAGCGATGCGTTCGACGCGGCGGAGTTTCTCATGGACTACCTGAAGTCGCGCGCGCCCTTCTGGAAGCGCGAGATTTCGCGCGGCGGCACGACGGGCTGGGTCGCGGCGAAGGATGAGGACGAGGATGCGCTGGCCCGCTGGTCGAAATGAGGCGGCTCTGGTCGCGTCCCTGCGGCGTGGCGGGACCTGTCGACGACCGCGCGCCGTTCGGGCATAGGATCGTGCCATGACATCGCCGCCCGTTTCCCGCACCCTGGTCGAAGCGCTGGTCGCGCTTGCGGCGCGCGACGGGCTGGGCGAGACGGTGAACTGGCACGAGGTCCGGGCCGCGATCCAGAGCCTGTCGGTGGATCCGCTGGGCCCGCGCGACCTGCGCTTCGTGCTGGGCGAGATCAACAACCGACACGATATCGCCAGCACGCTCGAGGACTGGTTCATCCGCGCCGCCACGGAGCGCGAGGAAGATTCGAAGGCCGCGGCCCGGTCGGCGGAAAAGATTCTGGCCCCGATCCAGACGGTCAGCCTGGGTGTCGCGGCAACCTCGGCGCTGGGGTTCGTTCTGGGCACGATCACCAGCACGATCGCGATTCCGGCGGCCTTCTGTGTCCTGATGGTGGCCGCTGTGGCAGGGTACGGACGCTGGCGGCTGTCCCGGCGGGAAGACGAGGCCGGGCTGGATGCCGCCGGAATACGCAGATTGGCGTCAATCGCCAGAGATGCGCGCAATGCCGTACACTGAGGACTGGAAATTTTGGCCAGTTGGACCTATGTTGCTTGGTGAAGAAGGAGACATGCGGATGTCGGAATTCGAAATCTTTGCAAATCTCGCCGTTGCGCTGTGTGCATCGGGCATCATCGCTTACATGTGGACGGTCATTCGCAACAGTGGCGAAGATCGGTGGCATGATCCGAAGGCCGTTGCACATCTGATCGAGACGGCTCCGTACCATCGCCTGAACAACGTCTTTCCGCGGAAACGCTGAGTCACGCCGAGCAACTCCGAACGCCCGCAAAACCCCAAGGGGTGGTGAGGGCAGTCCCCGACACAACCCAAGTTCTTATCCGCCGACCTGCTGTTGCCGTTCGATCCAGGCGCGGAGTTCTTCCGATTCCTGTCGCGCATCTCTCAGCCCGTCCATTGCCGCGCGCAATTCGGCCTCGGTCTGGGCCAACTGGTTGGTCAGTTCCGCCTCGCGCTGCTGGAGGTAGGTAATCGCCTGATCGCGCGTTTCCTCGGCATCGTGCAGTTCCTGGCTCATCCGTTCCAGTTCGCCGATATCCGCCGCGGCCACGCGGCTGAATCGATGAAGCAGCCAATTCGCGAACCAGCCCAGACAAAAGGCCACAAACAGGATGATCGCCGTGGCGATCACGAACTGTTCTCTACTCACCCTGCATCTCCTGGCTTTCTTCCGGCACTGCTTCTGTACCTTGCTCAGCGATGCTGTCGAGTGTTGAATCAGGTTCCGGCGTCATTGGTTCGGGACGAATCAGCCGAAATTCGATGCGGCGGTTGGCCTCGCGGCCGTCTTCGGTCTTGTTGTCGGCGATGGGTTTCGTCTCTCCGTAGCCCTTCGCGGTGAAGTTCGCAGTCAGCACGCGGCGGGCGCGCAACTCGTTCAACACGGACTGTGCCCGGTCCTGGCTGAGTTCGAGGTTCATCGATTCGCGGCCCTGGCTGTCGGTATGACCCTGGATCTCTAGCTTGAGGTCTCCGCACAGCTTCAGGACCTCGGCAATGTCGTCGATGATCCCAAGGGCAGATGGGTCGATGGTCGCGCTTCCGGGTTCGAAATTGATCTTGTTGCTGGCGGTGATCTCTGCGATTTCCGCTTCGCATTCCTCGGGCGTGGGCAGTCCTGCAATCGGATCGAGCTTCTCCTCGTAGACGACCTCGATATCGAATTTCTGAGCCTCGCCCAGCTTGTCGGCCAGCAGTTGCGCGATACGTGCGCTGGCTTCCTTGTCGCCGGTACTGCCCGAAACGCGCATGGTGTCGGGCGTGACGACCATTGCGCCGTTCGACAGGTTGCCCAGCGCTTCCAGACCGGTCAGCACCCGGGTCGACCAGTCGGCGGGCAGGACGTTGTCGATTCGTGCGGAGGTATGGACGCTGTCGCTGCCGAACAGCGATTGCGCGTAGGATGTGGCAAGGTCGCGCGTCGCCTCGTCGCTGATCCGCCCGCGCAGCTGCACCAGCCCTTCCGGGCTGAGAGTGGCGACGAATTCCGGTGGTCCGGCGGAGGGATCTTCGGTCTGTGGAAGCACGGCCTTGAGCGCGAAGACGTCGGGCAGGGAATTCTCCAGTTCGCCCACGACATCATCGAAAAGCGCCTGCCGGGTGCCTTCCGGGGCCAGCAGCGCGACATCCGCGTCCGAAAAGGTAACCGACCCGCCGCCCAGCTTGGCAACGGCTGCTATGGCTTTCTCGGCCGCTTCGGCCCAGCGCGGTGACGGCACGCCCATGCCGACCGTGCATTCGCCGTCGCCGGTCAGACCGGCCTCCGCCGCGGCCTTGAGGATTCGCTCGCGCGCGCGGTCGGTGTCGGCGGAACACGCATCGAAACGGACGCCGGCCTCGTCATGCACGAAACGGAGCGTGAAGGGGGTGAGGACCGGCCGCGGCGCGGTAACTTCGAGCGAGACGCGCAGCCCCGCCGGCGCCGACCGCCGCAGGCGCCGCTCGATCTCCGCCTTTTCCCGTGCGCTGTCGGCCATGGCATCGACCGTGACATGGCCCGCCTCGACCGAAATCTTGGACCGCGGCAGCTGGTCCAGTGCGGTGATCGCGAAGGCAAGCGCGGCGTCCCAGCCATCGGGCACCGGGTAATCCGCGCTCTCCAGCAGATCGGCGTAGTCTGCAGGGGCGGCGATCCGGACGAACCGCTTGTTCAGCGCCTCCCGGTCCTCGGAGACGGGTACCAGTCCGATCGCGGACACGCCGCCATCGTTGCGCAGAATTTCGATGGAAAAGCGGGGCGGGGCGATGCCGGCCTGGGATTCGACGTCCATCTCGTCGATGACCCGCGTCGCATCCACCACGGTTCCGGCGGTACTGAGTGCGCGGAATCGCAGCGCTTCGCTCGGCGCGGTCCCCAGCAGCGTGACCTGCAAACCGTCCGCCGTGACTTCGGCCCAGGTCAACCCTTCGCGGTCGAGCGCACCGCGCACCCCGATCTCGGACCGATCCTCGATTACCGAAACGGAAAAGCCGGCGGCCAGCAGGGCCAGCACCATGGCGGCCAGTATCGTCAACGCAACAGGCAGGTAACTGGAAAGACGCATACGGATAACAGTTCTGTTTTCGGGACCACGTAGAGATACGCGCGACGGGGACAGGTTGCAATCAAAGCACGAGCGCGGCGAGGAAGAAGAGCAGCGGAATGATGCCGGTGTCGCGGTTGGCGCGGAACAGCCGAAGCAGCTTGGCGTTGTCGGTGATGTCGAGCCCGCGCAGCTGCCACGTCATGTGCCAGCCCATCGCCCAGGGTCCGGCCAGTGCCACCACGAGTGCCAGAACGGAGGCTTGCGGCAGCCCCGCAAAGATCACGGCGAGCCCCATGAGCCCGACCGTTGCCGCCAGAAACCGGCGCAGCCAGGTGCCCGTATTCTCTCCGAACAGCAGCGCGGTGGATTTCACCCCGATCAACGCGTCATCCTCGGCGTCCTGGTGGGCATAGATCGTATCGTAGAAGATCGTCCAGGCGATACCGGCGACGTAAAGCAGGATCGCCGGCGCCTCCAGCCGTCCGGAATGGGCCGCCCAGGCGAGCATGGCTCCCCAGTTGAACGCGAGACCGAGGAAGACCTGCGGCCACCAGGTGAACCGCTTGGCAAAGGGATAGATGCAGACCGGCAGCAGAGCGAGGACGCCCAGTGCGATTGCCGCCGGCGCGAAGGTCAGCAGGATGGCGAAGGCGATCAACGCCTGGATGCACATCCACGTGAGCGCGCCCGTCACGGTGACCTGTCCGGAGGGAATCGGCCGCGACCGCGTACGCTCCACGCTGCCGTCGATCTTGCGGTCGGTGATGTCGTTCCACGTGCAGCCCGCCCCGCGCATCAGCCACGCACCCAAGCCGCAGCCGACCGCAATCCACGCGTCGTGCCAGCTTGCCTGCTGATCGTGCAGCATCGACAGCGCCAGCCCCCACCAGCAGGGCAGCAGCAACAGCCAAGTACCGATCGGCCGGTCGGCGCGTGACAGCCGCAGGTAGGGCCGCGACCAGGCCGGGGCGAGCGTGTCGACCCAGTTGCCGGACACGGCATCGGCGACCTGACCCTCTGGCGTTGTCTGCCCGTCTTGCATATCTCTCGGCTCCATGAGTGAGAAAATTCGCCTGTTTGTAGACGCCGAGCTGGGGCAGGGGCAACGGGTGCCGCTGTCGCGGGACCAGGCACATTACCTTTTCGGGGTGATGCGGCTCACCACGGACGCATATGTGTCGCTGTTCAACGGGCGCGACGGAGAATGGCGTGCGGTCGTCACGCAGGCGGGCAAGCGGACAGGCGAACTGCTTTGCGAGGCGCAATCGGCACCATTGCGGGTGCCGCCCGATCTCTGGCTGCTCTTTGCGCCGATCAAGAAGGCGCGTACGGATTTCATCGTGGAGAAGGCGGTGGAAATGGGTGCCGCGCGCATCCTGCCCGTGTTGACCGAACAGACGAATGCGGAGCGGGTGCGCCGCGACCGGCTGCAGGCCCACGCGGTCGAAGCGGCGGAGCAATGCGGCGGAACCTTCGTGCCCGAAGTGGCCGAGGCCCAGCGTCTGTCCCGTGTGCTGGACGGCTGGGACCCGGCCCGGCGGATCATGTTCTGCGACGAAGCGCTTGCGGGGCGCGCGGCGACGCCGCCGGCGGCGGAAGGTCCCTGGGCGATCCTGATCGGGCCGGAGGGCGGCTTTTCGGAGGTCGAACGCGCGCGGCTGTCGGGCATGAATTGTGCCCACGCGGTATCGTTGGGGCCCCGGATCCTGCGGGCCGACACGGCGGCCGTGGCCGCGCTGACGCTGTGGCAGTTGCGGTTCGGGGACTGGCGATGAGCGGTTTCATTCGCCCGGAGCTTCGCGCGGCCTTGTGGCGCTGGCGCGAGATCATCGCGGGGGCGGTCGTGATGCTCGTCGGGCTCTGGGCGGCGCTGGGGCCGGGCGGTCTTCTGGGCGCTGTCGGCTGGGTGGTGGTCGTGATCGGCTTGGCCATCGTCACCACGGGGGTGCAACGCTGGCGTTTTCGCGCGCCGCGTGACGGTCCGGGCACCGTGGACGTGGACGAGGGGCAGGTGACCTATTTCGGGCCGCTGACCGGTGGCGCCATGGCGCTGCGCGAGATGACGGAACTTGCGCTGATCCGGACCCGTCAGACACCGCACTGGCGGCTTTCGGCGGGCGGGCAGCACCTGCATATCCCGGTCGACGCGGACGGGGCAGACGCGCTTTTCGAAGCCTTCACGAGTCTGCCCGGCCTGAAGGTGCAGCGGTTGCTCGCTGCGCTTGAGGACACCTCCGGCGGCGACATCGTGATCTGGTCTCGCAATGCACCGGATGGCAGGCTGCTGCTCCATTAGCGCCATGCCGATGGCGTGCCGCCCGGTGCGGACTCCTCACAAGATCGTGTAGCCGGATCGTGCCGGTCTGATGGTCCGGCGAAGGTCATGCACCAACGCCCATCACGCGCGCCTGCGGTGCAGAACCCCGCGCAGGGGATGCGGCGCGCGGTGGATACATCCCTCCGGCGCATTGACACCCCGGGGAAATCGGGCAAACCCTGCCGGCTGACGACCAACCGGAGTTTCATGTCCCATGTCCATTCCACAGTCCGGCGGCGGGCCGATCGAGAATCAGGAACAGCTTGCCGAATATCTCGCGGCCGGGTGCAAACCGAAACAGGACTGGCGGATCGGGACCGAGCACGAGAAGTTCGGATATTGCAAGGACACGCTGAAGCCGCTCCCATACGCTGGCGAACGGTCGATCCTGACCGTTCTGGAAGGTCTGCGCGACGGGCACGGCTGGGACCCGCTGGTCGAAGGCGGCAATCTGATCGGGCTGACCAAGGGGGGCGCCAACATCAGCCTCGAGCCCGGCGGTCAGCTTGAGCTGTCGGGCGCGCCGCTGGAAACGATCCACCAGACCTGCGACGAGGTGAACGAGCATCTGGCCGACGTGAAGGACATCGCCGAAAAGGTGGGCGTCGGTTTCATCGGGCTCGGCGCGGCGCCGGTCTGGACCCACGACCAGATGCCGATGATGCCCAAGGGTCGCTACAAGCTGATGGACGACTACATGCAGCGGGTCGGCACCATGGGGCAGACGATGATGCGGCGCACCTGCACGGTACAGGTCAACCTCGATTTCGCCTCCGAGGCGGACATGGTGCAAAAGCTGCGCGTGGCCATCGCCTTGCAGCCCGTGGCGACGGCGCTTTTTGCCAATTCGCCGTTCTTCGAGGGCAAGGTGAACGGCCACAAGTCCTGGCGGGCGCGGGTCTGGCGCGATCTCGACCCCGACCGGACCGGGATGGTCCCCTTCGTCTTCGAGGAAGGGTTCGGATTCGAGGCCTGGGTCGACTACGCGCTCGACGTGCCGATGTATTTCGTGTTCCGCGACGGGGAGTACGTGGACGCGCTCGGCATGTCGTTCCGCGATTTCCTGAAGGGGGAGCTGCCGGCGTTGCCGGGCGAAACGCCCACGCTGAGCGACTGGGCCGATCACCTGACCACGATCTTTCCCGAGGCGCGGATCAAGAAGTTCATCGAGATGCGTGGGGCGGACGGCGGACCTTGGCGGCGGCTGTGTGCGCTGCCGGCGTTCTGGGTGGGGCTCATGTACGAACAGGGCCCGCTCGACGCCGCCTGGGACCTGGTCAAGGGCTGGGACGCGGAGACGCGCGACGCTCTGCGGGTGGCGGCTTCCGTCGACGGGTTGCAGGCGGAAGCGAACGGGGTGCGCATGCACGACCTCGCGCGCGAAGCGGTGGCGCTTTCCGAGGCCGGGCTGAAGGCGCGGGCCTGTCCGGGCTCGGGCGGGCTGGTACCGGACGAGACCCATTTCCTGAGTGCGCTGAAGGAATCCCTGGAGACAGGCAAGACCCCGGCAGACGAATTGCTTGACCATTATCACGGTGACTGGAACGGCGATCTGAACCGGATCTACCCCGAGTACTCCTACTGACGGCCGGTCTGTCGTCCGCCCCGAGCCCGATGCCTGCGGCACCGGCCCGGCCCGCCCGCCATCCTTCGGCCAGGAGTGCCTCTCAGGATTTCTGGCCGATCTTCGGTTCGGTCCCGGCGCGCAGCCGCGCGATGTTGGAGCGGTGCCGCCAGAAGATCAGCAGCGTCAGAACCACGCAAAGCAGGAAGACCGGCGCGGTGCCCAGATAGACCGCGAAAATGGACGAGACCGCGGCGGCGCTCAGCGATGCGAAGGACGACATGCGGAAGATGGCTGCCACGAGGAGCCAGGTGGCGCAGCAGGCGAGACCCACGGGCCAGCTGAGCGCGAGCAGAAGCCCCAGGAAGGTCGCAACCCCCTTGCCGCCGCGAAATCGCAGCCAGACCGGGTAGCAGTGGCCGATCATGGCGGCGAGACCCGCAAGTTGCGCCGCATCCTCCGCCGCGAGGGCGCGGGCCAGCAGCACCGCCACCACTCCCTTGAGCCCGTCGAGAACCAGCGTCAGTGCGGCGGCCTTGCGCGACCCCGTGCGCAGCACATTGGTCGCCCCGATGCTGCCCGAGCCGATGGCACGCAGATCGCCGAGGTTCATGACCCTGGCAAGGACGATCCCGAACGGGATGGACCCCAGACCGTAGCCGATCAGGGTCCAGAGGATCAGGGCTGTCAGGCTGGACTCGATGGGTGGCATCAGCTTTCTCCGAATACCCGTGTCCCGGACACCCAGGTTCCGAGGACCTTGCCCTGCAGCCGGGCGTCGTCAAAGGGTGTGTTCTTGGATTTCGACTGCAATTTGAACCGGTTGAGCTGAAACGGTGCGTCCGGGTCGAAAAGCACGAGGTCGGCCGGCGCGCCCGGTGTCAGCCGCCCCGCGTCAAGGCCGAGCCGCCGCGCCGGATTGAGCGACCAGGCCCGCCAGAGCTGGGGAAGTCCCATGTAGCCGCCGTGGACGAGGCGAAGGCCTGCCGGCAGCAGCGTTTCCAACCCCACGGCGCCGCTGGCCGCCTCCTCGAAGGGCAGGCGCTTGCTCTCCTCGTCCTGCGGCGTGTGCATCGAGCAGATGATGTCGATCAGCCCGGTTGCCACGGCCTCGACTACCGCCAGACGGTCATCCTCGTCCCTGAGCGGCGGCTTGAGCTTGAAGAAGGTGCGGTAATCCGCCACGTCCATCGCGTTCAGCGTCAGGTGATGGATCGACGTACCGGCGGAAATGTCGAGCCCGTTGCGCCTGGCGCGGTCCAGCGCCGGCAGGGCGCGGGCCGTTGTAATCTGGTCGACGTGGTAACGGACGCCCGTCATCTCGATCAGCGCGATGTCTCGGTCGAGGCCCATGCGTTCGGCCATGGGCGAGACTGCGGGCAGACCGCGGAGAGAGGCGAACTTGCCGGACGTGGCACAGGCGCCCGCCGACAGGATCGGTTCCTGGACGTGGCCCATCACCAATGCGCCGCAGGCTTTCGCGTAGGTGAGTGCGCGGGACAGCACCTTGGTGTCCGCCACAACATGATCGCAGTCGGTGAAGGCCACGGCGCCCGCATCCATCAGGAACCGGATCTCCGTCATCTCGCGGCCCTGGCGCCCCTTGGTCAGCGCGGCCATCGGCAGAACATGCACCCGGGCGTCGGCCTGCGCGCGGCGGGTGACGAACTCCAGCGTCTCGGGCGTGTCGATGGCCGGGGTCGTGTCGGGTCGCGTCACGATGGTCGTGACGCCTCCGGCGGCGGCGGCGCGCCCGGCGGAGGCATAGGATTCCTTGTGCCGTTCTCCCGGCTCGCAGACCTTCACGCCGATATCGACGATGCCCGGCGCGAGGCACTTGCCGCGGCAGTCGATGGTCTCGGCTTCGGCGGCATCCGCGGGTGCAACGATCTTGCCGTCCCGCACCCAAAGCTCGCCTGGCTCGTCGGATCCGGCCTCCGGGTCGATGAGCCGGGCGTTGATGAAATGGAGCGTGGACATGAAACGCCTCTTTGCGGGGTTGCCCGTTTGTATGGACCGGAAGGGTAGAGGTCCAGAGGTCTGGGCCATGGCGAAACGAGGCCGGTTTCAGAAAAAAATCTCACGCGGTGAAACTTTGCGGGCTGCCCCTCCGTGTCTTTGTCCAGATGCAACCAGACCAGCAAAGGAGAAACTCAGATGATGTTCCTGGATGATTTCGGCCTCGACGCCCCGATAGCTGACACCCCGGACGATGCCGACCAGACGGATGTCTACGCGTATTACGACCCGACCCCCTCGGGGACCGATGTCGTGCCGACGGATACCCTTGACTTGAGCGTGGTCCTGGCCGCCGAAGAGGAGGCCGATCAGGCTGCGGGCGCGACCGCGACTGTCGATTTTGGGGCCGACGACGTGTTCGTGTTCCTGTCGGTCGGCGCCGGAAACGGCTCGGCAGTGTCCGACAACTCCGCGCCGGCACCAGAGCCCGAAGAGCCGGATCCGTCGACATACGGCTGGCAGTACGAACGCGACAACATCGGAACTGCACGTCATACCGTGACCGGCGCGATGCTGCAGCGCATGTTGATCTACGGTTGAGGTTCCGTCCCGGTCGGCCGGGACGGGCGTGATGCGATCACGGCCCGGCCAGTCGGGTGGCCAGTTCAGGCGGCGATCCAGACCACGAGCGCCGTCAGCAGGAACAGGACCAGAAGCGCGATCATCGCGACGCGGCCCGACATTGCCGCGTCCGATGGCTTTGTCCGCGCGGGCGCCGCAGTTCCTTCTGCGCTCGTGGTCGTCAGTCGCGTTTTGTCCGACCAGTCGATGCCCGGCTCGGAATATGTGCCGACAAGGGTGAGTTCCGGCGCTGGCCTGAGCCGCGCCCCGGTTCCGCCGAACGCGCCGGAATAGACCAGCAGAACCCAGCCCTCGAGGGCTGCGAGCTTGCGGCGGTCGGGGTCGAGTTGCTGCGGGTCGATGCCGTTTCCGTCCTCCAGATACCCGTCCAGTCCGATTTCCGCGACGTCGGAGAGCGGAAACACCTCGACGAAGTCGGTGTTCAGGTCCGAAACGCCCAGCGCGGCCGCGATGGGTGTGGGGCCTTCGCCGTCCTCGGGCGGTTGGTTTTCGCGCAGCGCCTTGGCCTCGTTCTTGTCCATCGACAGGGCAAAAACGCGGACCACGCCGCGTTCACCCGGTTTGATCTCGATCGTGCTCATGCCGCCCCCCGCAGTCGTACGTTTCGCGCCAGCAGGTCCATCGCCGCCATGCGAACGGCCACGCCCATCTCCACCTGGTCCTGGATGACAGAGCGGTTGATGTCGTCGGCCAGCGTCCCGTCGATCTCCACCCCGCGGTTCATCGGCCCGGGATGCATCACGATGGCATCCGGCTTGGCGCAGGTGAGTTTCTCCGCATCGAGCCCGTAGCGGAAGTAATACTCCCGCTCGGACGGGATGAAGCCGCCATCCATCCTCTCCTTCTGCAGGCGCAGCATCATCACCACGTCCACGTCCTCCAACCCCGCGCGCATGTCGTCGAAGACCTCGACCCCGAAATCCGCAATCCCCGCGGGCATCAGCGTCGGGGGTCCGATCAGGCGCACACGATTCTCCATCTTGCCCAGCAGCAGGATGTTGGAGCGGGCCACGCGGGAATGGGCGATGTCGCCGCAGATCGCGATGGAAAGACGATGCAGCCGCCCCTTGGCGCGCCGGATGGTGAGCGCGTCCAGCAGTGCCTGGGTCGGGTGTTCGTGCCGCCCGTCGCCCGCGTTCAGCACCGCGCAATTGACCTTCTGCGCCAGCAGGTCCACCGCTCCGGACTGCGGGTGGCGCACCACCAGCAGGTCGGGCCGCATCGCGTTGAGCGTCAGTGCGGTGTCGACCAGCGTCTCGCCCTTTTTGATCGAGGAGGCCTGCAGCCCCATGTTCATCACGTCTGCACCCAGCCGCTTGCCCGCAAGCTCGAATGAGGCCTGCGTGCGGGTCGAGGGTTCGAAGAACATGTTGATCTGGGTCATGCCTTCCAGCGCGTCGGTGTGCTTGGTCTCCGAACGCGACAGATCGACATAGGTTTCCGCAAGATCGAGGATTTCCGTGATGTCGGGCGGGGCCAACGGCTCGATCCCCAGCAGGTGGCGGTGTCTGAACGTCATGGGCGCCTCCGCTTGTCCGTCGGCGGTTATAGGCGGGCGCATGGGGCGGGGCAAGCTGGCTGTTGCCGAGTTTTGGCGGCGCATGTGGGCGCGGGTTGTGACGGGCCCGCGGCAGATGGCGACACGTTGACCGGGGTGCGCGGATACCATTTTCGGCAGCGCGCCGGGGCGCTAGAATGCGCTGCATGGATTCGGTTGAGTATCACGGCGCGCTGGCCGCGCTGGTCTGGCAGGTGGAGCTTGGCGCGGACGAGGCGATCACGGACGCGCCGGTCGATCGCTATGCCCTTGCCGCGCCGGATGCCACGCCAAAGCCCGCGCCGGAGGCAAGCCCGCGCGCCAAGGCGCCCGCGGTCTCCGCGGTGCCCCCAGCGCCGGCGGTCGAGACCGATCCGGTGGGCGACGCGCAACGGGCCGCGGCGGCGGCGCAGGATCTGGACGGGCTCCGCGCGGCGCTGGCGGACTACCGGCATTGCGATCTGCGCCTGGGCGCGCGCAACCTCGTCTTTGCCGACGGGGTCCGGGGCGCGCCGCTGATGATCGTGGGCGAGGCGCCGGGACGCGACGAGGACAGGGAGGGGCGGCCCTTTGTCGGGCGTGCGGGTCAGCTTCTCGACCGGATGCTGTCGGCCATCGGGATGAGCCGGGAGCGGGATGTCTACATCACCAACGTCCTGCCGTGGCGGCCGCCGCAGAACCGCGATCCCAAGCCCGAGGAAATCGCGATGATGCAGCCGTTCCTGTCGCGTCATATCGAACTCGCCGCACCGAAACTTCTGATCGTGGTGGGCAACATTTCCTGCCAGGCGCTTCTTGGTCGGCGCGGGATCACGCGCCTTCGGGGCAACTGGCAGCATGTGCAGGGGTTTCCCGCCATGCCGATGTGCCATCCCGCCTACCTGCTGCGCAATCCCGCGGCCAAGCGCGAAGCCTGGGCGGACCTGCTGGAAATCCGCGCGCGTCTGGAGGCTGGCTGATGCGCATTCTGGCGTTTTCCGACCTGCACAACGCGCGCGGCCGTGCCGAGCTTCTGGTGGAGGCGGCCGGTGCGGCGGATCTGGTGATCGGCGCTGGCGATTTCTGCAACATGCGGCAAGGCCTGCCGGAGGCGATGGCGCTGCTGCAGGGTGTTTCCGCGCCCTTCGTGATCGTTCCGGGTAACGCCGAAAGCTTCGCGGAACTCGAGGAGGCGGCGCTGCCGGGGATGCAAGTGCTGCACGGCACCTCGCTCACGGTCGATGGCATCACGATTTTCGGGCTCGGTTACGGCGTGCCGGAAACACCGTTCGGGGGCTGGTCGTGCGATCTGAACGAGGCGCAGGCGGCGGCAATGCTCGCGACCTGCACCCAGGCAGATATCCTCGTCACCCATTCGCCGCCCAGGGGCGTGGCCGACGTGACCTCCCGCGGTCAGTCCGTGGGCTCGACCGCGATCCGGGACGCGATCGTCCGCATTCAGCCGCGGCTTGCCATCTGCGGTCATATCCACGACAGCTGGGGGGCGGAGGGACAGATCGGTCGCACACGCGTGGTCAACCTTGGCCCCACCGCAAACTGGTTCGAGATGTAGCCCCCGCATGAGACAGATCAGATGAGCCGTATCGACGACACCCGCGATTTCATCCCCGTGCGCATTGCCGTGCTGACGGTCAGCGATACGCGCGGGCCGGAAGACGACCGGTCGGGCGACACGCTGGTCGCGCGGATCGAGAGCGCCGGCCACCGGCTGTTCGCCCGGGCCATCGTGCAGGACGAACGTGCGCAGATAGCCGGAAAGCTGCGGGAATGGATCGAGAATCCGGACGTGGACGTTGTGATTTCCACCGGCGGCACCGGGCTCACCGGGCGCGACGTGACGGTCGAGGCGCATCGCGACGTCTACGAAAAGGAGATCGAGGCCTTCGGCACCGTCTTCACCATGGTCTCGATGCAGAAGATCGGCACATCCGCCGTGCAGAGCCGGGCCACGGGCGGGGTTGCGGGCGGCACCTATCTCTTTGCATTGCCCGGCAGCCCCGGTGCCTGCAAGGACGCCTGGGACGAGATCCTTGCGCCGCAATTCGACTATCGCCACCGGCCGTGCAATTTCGTCGAGATCATGCCTCGGCTCGACGAGCATCTGCGCCGGAAATAGCGCCGAGAACCTGTAACGGGTTACAATTCGCGACAAATCTTCTGTTGGTGATCTCGCGGGGCAGGCCTATTTCTGAAGCTACGTGAACTTGCCCCGGGAAAGGCCTGATAGATGCGGTTTTTGCGGCAGTCCCTCATGGGTCTATTCCTGGCGGCGGTGACGCTGGGACTGCTGGCCTATGCCGCGCAGATGATCCGGGGTGCCGTGGAAACGCGTCTCGCCGCGGCCGCACCGGAGCTGCCAAACCGCGAACGCGTCTTTGCCGTGGGCGTCACCACCGCGGAGCCGGGGCGCGAGATCCCGGTGCTCGAAGCCTATGGCGAGATCCGCGCGCGCCGCACGCTGGAACTGCGCGCCGCGGCTTCGGGCCGGGTTCTGGAGATGGCGGAGAGCTTCGTCGAGGGCGGCGATGTCGCGGCCGGTGAGGTTCTGGTGCGCATCGACCCGGTGGATGCCGAGGCGGCCCTTGACCGGGTCGCCGCCGATCTGGCCGATGCGCAGGCGGAAGTGCGGGATGCCGAGGTCGGGCTGCGCCTTGCGCGCGACGATCTGGCCGCAGCGGAAGATCAGGCCGACCTGCAGGACCGTGCCCTGGCGCGGCAGCGCGATCTCGAAGGGCGTGGTGTGGGCACCACCGCGGCGGTGGAAAGCGCCGAACTGACCGTGGCCGCCGCGCGCCAGACCGTACTGGCCCGCCGTCAGGCGGTCGCGCAGGCAGAGGCGCGCATCGCACAGGCCGCCACCCGATTGAGGCGTTCGGAAATCGCGCTGGCCGAAGCGGAGCGTCGCGTCGCGGACACCGTCGTCACCGCCCCGTTCGACGGGCTGCTGACCGGGGTCACGCTGGCGCAAGGGCGGCTGGTCTCGGCCAACGAACAGCTTGCCGCGCTGATCGATCCCAAGGCGCTCGAAGTTTCCTTCCGGCTCTCCACCGCGCAATACGCACGACTTCTGGGCGGGTCGGGGCAGCTTCCAACCTTGCCGGTGGAGGTGCGGTTGGACGTGGCGGGGATCGACCTTGTCGCCACGGGCCGGATCGCGCGGGACAGTGCCGCCGTGGCCGAGGCGCAGACCGGTCGGCTGGTCTTTGCCACGCTCGACGCGGCACCGGGGTTCAAGCCGGGCGATTTCGTCACCGTGCAGGTGGAAGAGCCGCCGCTCGACCAAGTGGTGCGCCTGCCCGCTGCCGCTCTCGACGGGACGGGCACCGTCCTCGCGCTCGGTCCGGAGAACCGGCTGGAATCGCTGGACGTCGAACTGGTGCGCCGACAGGGCAACGATGTCCTGGTGCGCGGCCCCGGAATCGCCGGGCGCGAAATCGTGACGGCGCGCACCCCGCTTCTGGGGGCGGGGATTTCCGTCCGGCCGCTGCGGCGCGAGGCCGACGGTGCGACGGTGGAGACGGCGGAGATGCTGGAACTTACCGACGAACGCCGCGCCCGCCTCATCGCCTTTGTCGAGGGGAATGCGCGCATGCCCGCGGACGTCAAGGCGCAGGTTCTGGCGCGACTTTCCGAACCGAGGGTGCCGGCGCAGATGGTGCAGCGGCTCGAAAGCCGGATGGGGAGCTGAACGCATGACCGGCCGTGCGCACCCCACCGGTAACTCCCCATGACGCCGCCGATCCGGCCGCTGCCCGGTGCGGCGGGCGGTCTGTTGTCCTATTTCACGCGTCATGGCACGGCGGCGAACCTGCTGCTGGTGATCCTGCTCGTGGCCGGCCTGTTCGCGGTGCCCAACATGCGCGCGCAGTTCTTCCCGGACGTGGTGATCGACAACATCTCCGTCGGGGTGCAGTGGCAGGGCGCGGGCGCGGAGGATGTGGACGCGGGCATCGTCGCGGTTCTGGAGCCGGTGCTGCTGGCGGTCGAGGGGATCGAGAGTGCCACCAGCGCCTCTGTCGAGGGCCGCGCCAGCATCGTGCTGGATTTCGAGCCCGGTTGGGACATGTCGCGGGCCGCCGACGAGGTGCAGCAGGCGGTGGATTCGGTCACCACGCTGCCCGAGGATATCGAGGAGCCGGACATCCGGCGCGGCGCCTGGCGCGACCGGGTGACCGACGTGGTGATCAGCGGGCCGGTCGCACCCGCGCAGGTGGCGCTTTTCGCCGACGAACTGGTGGCGCGGCTGTTCGACCGCGGCGTGACGCGCACCACGATCCGCGGCGTCGCGGCCCCGCGCATCCTGGTGGAGGTGCCGTCGGTCAGCCTGATGGCGCATGACATCACCATGGCCGAGATCGCCGCCGCCATCGCGGCCGAGGTCGACGCGGCGCCCGCCGGTGACGTGACCGGGGCCAACGCGCGGGTCCGCACGGGAACGCAGAAGCGCACGGCGCGCGACGTGGCCGGGATTGCGCTGCGCACGGAGGCGGACGGGTCGACCATCCGCGTCGGCGACCTTACCACGGTGGTCGTGCAGGGCAGCGACCGCGACCGCAGCTATTTCGTGGGCGGCGAACCCGCGGTTACCATCCGTGTCGACCGGTCCGCCAGCGGCGACGCGATCCGGATGCAGCACCTTGTCGAAGAGGTCGTGGCCGAGCTTCGGGCGACGTTGCCGCAGGGGGTTGATGCGCAGCTGATCCGCACCCGGGCCGAGGCGATCTCGGGGCGGCTCGACATCCTCGTCGACAACGGGCTCATGGGGCTGGGGCTGGTGGTCGTGCTGCTGTTTCTGTTTCTCAACGCGCGCACCGCCTTCTGGGTGGCCGCCGGGATCCCGGTGTCGATGCTTGCGGCCGTGGCGCTCATGTATCTCGGCGGGCTGACGTTCAACATGGTCTCGCTCTTCGGGCTTATCATCACGCTCGGGATCGTTGTGGATGATGCCATCGTGGTGGGCGAACATGCCGACGCCCGCGCGCGCAGGTATGGCGAGACGCCCGTAATTGCCGCGGAGAATGCGGCCCGGCGGATGGCGATGCCGGTGTTTGCGGCCACGCTGACGACGATCATCGCGTTCTTCGGGCTGGTGGCGGTGGGGGGCCGGTTCGGCGACATGATCGCGGACATCCCCTTCACCGTGATCGCGGTGCTGGCGGCGAGCCTCGTGGAGTGTTTCCTGATCCTGCCGCATCACATGGCCGGCGCGCTGGCCGCGGCTGACCGGCAGGCGTGGTATGACTGGCCCTCGCGGACCGTGAACCGCGGGTTCCAATGGGTGCGCGAACGGCTCTTCCGACCGCTGATGGCGGGCGTGATCCGCGCCCGCTATGTCGTGCTGGCCGGGACGGTGCTGGTGATGGCCACCCAGATCGTGCTCTTTATCCGTGAGGACGTGCAGTGGCGTTTCTTCAACGCACCGGAGCAGGGGTCGGTCACCGGCAATTTCATCATGGCCGAGGGCGCGACGCGCGCCGACAGCCTCGCGATGATGCGCGAGATGCAGCGCGCGACCGAGGAACTGGCCGCGGAGTACGAGGAGCGATTCGGCCGCAACCCCGTCGCATTCGTGCTGGCGGAGATCGGCGGCAACGCGGGGCGCGGGCTTGACGGGGCGGATACCAAGGACGCCGACCTCCTGGGTGCGATTTCGATCGAACTGATCGACGCAGACCTGCGCCCCTATTCCAGTTTTGCGTTCGTGGGCGAATTGCAGGACCGCGTGGTGCGCCATCCCCTGGCGGAGACGGTCAGCTTCCGCGGCTGGCGCTCCGGCCCGGGTGGCGACGCGCTGCATGTCCAGTTCCATGGCGCGCAGGCGGAGGTCCTGAAGGCGGCCAGCGAGGATCTGCAGGTGGCACTCGCCCGGTATCCGGAAGTCAGCGCGGTGCAGGACAATCTCTCCTACGACAAAGAGGAGCTGATCCTGGAACTGACCCCGCAGGGGCGGGCGCTGGGGTTTACCGTCGGCGAGCTCAGCCGCGTGGTGCGCGACCGGCTGACCGGGATCGAGGCCGCGACCTTCCCCGAAGGCTCGCGCAGTGCGGAGATCCGGGTGGAACTGCCGGAGGGCGAACTCAATGCCGATTTCCTCGAACGCATGCGGCTGCGCACCCCGAGTGGTGTCTATGTCCCGCTCGCCGACATCGTGTCGGTGGATCGTCGCACGGGGTTCTCCACCGTCAAGCGCGAGAACGGTATCCGGCTGATCGAGGTCACGGGCGATCTGTCCGAGGACGATCCCGCCCGCGCCTCCGAGATCGAACGCGCGCTGGAGGAAGAGATCCTGCCACGCATCGCCGAGGAACGGCAGGTCGAGTGGCAACTCTCCGGGCTGAGCGAGCAGGAGAGCGAGTTCCTGAGCGACGCGCTGACCGGTTTCATCCTGTGCCTGACCGGGATCTACCTCGCGCTGGCCTGGGTCTTTGCCAGCTGGTCGCGCCCGCTCGTGGTGATGGCGATCATCCCCTTTGGCCTTGTCGGCACGATCTACGGCCACAACGCGTGGGACATTCCGCTGAGCATGTTCACGGTGGTGGGCCTGATCGGGATGACGGGGATCATCATCAACGATTCGATCGTGCTGGTGACGACGATCGACCAGTACCGCGCCGAACGCGGGCTGGTGCCCTCCATCGTGGACGGGGCGGCGGACCGGCTGCGGCCGGTGCTGCTGACCACGCTCACGACCGTTCTGGGGCTGGTGCCGCTGCTTTACGAAAGCTCGAGCCAGGCGCTGTGGCTGAAACCCACGGTGGTCACGCTGGTCTACGGGCTGGGCTTCGGCATGGTTCTGGTGCTGCTGGTGGTTCCGGCGCTGCTGGCGGTGCAGCACGATGTCGGAAACCTCGTACGGGCCATGCGCCAGGCGGCCTCCGCCCGGCGGGCCCGCGGGTTGCGCACGCTGGTCCTGGCGCTCTGGATCGTGGTTCTGGGGTGGGGGGCCGCGACGCTGGGTGCCGTGATCGCGGCGGGACGTCTGCCCGATCTTCTGGCCCAACGGCTGCCCGACGGGCTCGCGGGCGGTGGCATGGCCGGGGCGCTCGCGCTCTTCGTGGCGGGCACTGCGGCGATCTGCCTTGTGGGTTATGTCGTCGGACTGGTGAGCCTCGTGCTCACACGGCGCCGCGCGGTCTGAGTGCCAGTTGTCGCCCGTGTCAGCCGGTGCAGCCCTT
>CBDUPF010000011.1:0-27395 GCA_965369035.1 uncultured Aliishimia sp. | reverse complement strand
AGGCAGTACTACGGCTGCCGCTATGACCCGGACGACCCGTGGTGGGCGCAGTATCGAACGACGCTTTATGACATGGCAAAGCTCTATCTGTACGGGCGGACGGGGCAGGTCTTTCACCTTCACGGATCGCGGGAGTACTTTCTCGCCAACCTCGTGGTCGAGGATGGCGTCGGCATCACCGGCCACATCAGCAACATCCGCGGCCAGTCGTGGTTTCTGGGCAATGACAAGTTCCTGCCGGTCGTCGAACAGGAAGCGCAGCGACTGGGCAAGATGGCAGTGGTCCAGGACTTCATGACCTATGTCAGCTTCCGCTCCAAGGGCGGTGGCGGAGGGCCGGATGGCGACAACTATGGCGAGAATGTCTTTGGCATCTTCTCCGTCCCGCACAAGCAGAACGGCCAGATCGCGATGAAGCACTACGTGATGGGGCTTTTCGCGCAGCAGATCCAGTGGCCCGCCAATTGCCAGCAGGATGACTGTTCCGACCGTTTCGAGCCGTCCCGCAAGATCCAGCGCAGCCTCCTGGACAAGGAAATGCTGGTCTTCCCCGTTCACTGGGCGCGGCAGACCTGGTAACGGCCAGACGGATTTCCGCCCGAACAACCCGGGTTCGTTCCGGGCCGGAACGATCCTACCGTGTCGGCACCGGTTCGTCGCCGCGGTAGTCGTAGAATCCGCGCTTGGTCTTGCGCCCCAGCCACCCGGCCTCGACGTATTTCGTCAGCAGCGGGCAGGGGCGGTACTTGGTGTCCGCCAACCCGTCATGCAGCACGTTCATGATCGCAAGGCACGTGTCCAGCCCGATGAAATCGGCAAGCTCCAGCGGACCCATCGGATGGTTCGCCCCGAGCTTCATCGAGCTGTCGATCGACTGCACGTTCCCGACCCCTTCGTACAGCGTATAGACCGCCTCGTTGATCATCGGCATCAGGATGCGGTTGACGATGAAGGCGGGGAAATCCTCTGCGGTGGCCGCGGTCTTTCCCAGATGGTCCACGACCTTCCGGCAAGCCTCGAAGGTGTCCCGGTCCGTGGCGATGCCGCGGATCAACTCGACAAGCTGCATGACCGGCACCGGGTTCATGAAGTGGAACCCCATGAATTTCTCGGGGCGGTCCGTGCGGCTTGCAAGCCGGGTGATGGAGATGGACGAGGTGTTGGAGGTCAGGATCGTGTGCGGCTGCAGGTGCGGCAGCAGATCCTCGAAGATCGCTTGCTTCACCGTTTCGCGTTCGGTCGCCGATTCGATCACGAGATCGACCTTCCCGACATCCGGCAGCTTTGTGGTCGACGTGATCCGTTGCAGGGCGGCCGCCTTTTCGTCCTCCGTGATGGCGTTGCGCGAAATCTGCCGGTCCATGTTCTTGCCGATCCGCGCCAGTGCCGCGCTCAGGGCGTCCTCCGAGATGTCGTTGAGCACCACGTCGTATCCTGCCAAAGCCATCACATGTGCAATCCCGTTGCCCATCTGGCCTGCGCCGATCACCCCGACTGTCTTGATATCCATCGCATGCCACTCCTTGGTCCGTCGCGGCACAATAGGCGTCGTGGCGGGGCAACGGCAAGGGCGACCGAAGCGTCCGATTTGCAACGAATTCGCAGGTTAGCGGATTCTCAAGATTCGGCCCGCATTGTCGTTTGCGGGAAAACGTGGTGGGTAACATGACCTTTGATGCTTTGGCTCCTTCGGGGCTGGACTATTTGCCGTGTCGATACGGCAACTCCAAACTATTGTTCCGAGGTCCGCAACGCGACCTCTCGAAGCCGTACATGGCGTTCCTCGGCGGAACCGAAACCTATGGCAAGTTCATTGCCAAACCTTTCGTCGACATCGTCGAGGACCGGCTGGGCATGACCTGCGCGAATTTCGGTTGTGTCAATTCCGGCGCGGATGTGTTCCTGCACGATCCGTTCCTGCCCGAAGCCGCGGGCGCGTCGCAGGTGACGGTTCTGCAGGTGCCGGGCGCGCAGAACATGTCGAATCGGCTCTATACCGTCCACCCGCGGCGCAACGACCGCTTCCTGTCGGCGACGCGGTTCTTGCAGTCCATCTATCCGGAGGTGGACTTCACGAATTTCCACTTCAACAAGCACATGCTGAACGAATTGCGGGTTCTGTCCGAAGAACGCTACTGGATCGTCGAGCAGGAGCTTCGGCAGGCATGGGCGGCGCGGATGAAGACCCTGATTGAGCGGATCTCCGGCCGTGTCGTGCTGATGTGGGTTTCCGCGCGGTCCCCGGGGGATCTGGATCAGGTCACCGGCGACCCGATGCATGTCACCGCGGAGATGCTCGATCTGGTGATCCCGTGTGCCACGGAATATCTCGAGGTGGCGCTGTCACCGGACGCGCTCAGGAATCCGCTCGATGGCATGCAGTACAGCCAGATGGAAGCGCCCGCCGCCCGTGAAATGCTGGGTCCCAAGGCGCATGTCGAGATCGCCGATGCGCTTTGCCCGGTCCTGTCGGGTCTGATCTGAGGAAAAAAAGGCCCGCCAATGAGGCGGGCCTTTGTGTTCCGTGCGTCGTGCGCCGCTTCAGAGCTTGTCGGTGAGTTCCGGGACAGCCTGGAAGAGGTCGGCGACGAGACCATAGTCGGCAACCTGGAAGATCGGCGCTTCCTCGTCCTTGTTGATGGCGACGATGATCTTCGAATCCTTCATCCCCGCGAGGTGCTGGATCGCGCCGGAGATGCCGACCGCCACATAGAGGTCGGGGGCCACGACCTTGCCGGTCTGACCCACCTGCCAGTCGTTGGGAGCAAACCCGCTGTCGACCGCCGCGCGGGACGCGCCGACGGCGGCGCCCAGCTTGTCGGCGAGCTTCTCGATCAGCGCGAAGTTCTCTTCCGAACCCACGCCGCGCCCGCCGGAGACCACCACGCCTGCCGAGGTCAGTTCCGGACGGTCGCTTTCGGCGACCTTGTCTTCGATCCAGGACGACATGCCGGGATCCTCCGCTGCCGAAACCGTCTCGATCGGTGCCGAATTGCCCGTGCCGGCCACGTCGAAGGTCGAGGTGCGGAAGGTCACGACCTTCTTGGCATCCCTGGATTTCACGGTCTGGACCGCGTTTCCGGCATAGATCGGACGTTCGAACGTATCGGCATCGACAACGCCCGAGGCGTCCGAAATCACCATCACGTCCAGCAGCGCGGCGACACGCGGCATGACGTTCTTGGCATCCGTGGTCGCCGGTGCGCAGATGTGGTCGTAATCGCCGGCAAGCGACACGATCAGGGCCGCGGTCGATTCCGCCAGCCTGTGGCCCAGGGACGGATCTTCGGCCACCAGCACTTTCGCAACGCCCTCGATGGTCGCCGCCGCTTCGCCGGCCGCTGCCGCAGACCCGCCCGCGCAGAGCACGGTCACATCGCCCAGTGCCTTGGCCGCGGTTACCGCCTTCGCGGTCGCATCCATCGACAGCTCGCCATCATTCACTTCGGCCAGGAGAAGTACCGCCATCAGATCGCCCCCGCTTCCTTGAGTTTCGTCACCAGTTCGTCGACCGAACCGACCTTGATACCCGCGGCCCGCGCCGGCGGCTCCGCCGTCTTCACGATCTCCAGCCGCGGCGTCACGTCGACGCCGTAGTCGGCTGCCGTCTTCTGGTCGAGCGGCTTCTTCTTGGCCTTCATGATGTTCGGCAGGGACGCATAGCGCGGCTCGTTGAGCCGCAGATCCACGGTCACGATCGTGGGCATGGTCACCTCGATGGTTTGCAGACCACCGTCGACCTCGCGTGTCACCTTGGCCTTGTCGCCCTCGATTTCCAGCTTGGAGGCGAAGGTCGCCTGGGACCATCCCAGCAGGGCTGCCAGCATCTGGCCGGTTGCGTTCATGTCGTTGTCGATCGCCTGCTTGCCGCAGAGGACCAGGCCTGGCTGCTCTTCCTCGACAACCTTGGCGAGGATCTTCGCCACCGCCAGCGGCTCAATGTCCTGATGCACGTCATCCGCCGCCACCACCAGAATCGCCCGATCGGCGCCCATGGCGAGCGCGGTTCGCAGCGTTTCCTGTGCCTTCTCGACGCCAATGGAGACCGCGACGATCTCCTCCGCCTGACCCGCTTCCTTGAGCCGGATCGCCTGTTCCACCGCGATCTCGTCAAAGGGGTTCATCGACATCTTCACGTTCGCAAGATCGACACCGCTTCCGTCCGCCTTCACGCGAACCTTCACGTTGTAGTCGATCACGCGTTTGACGGGCACGAGTACCTTCATCAGCGTTTCTCTCCTAGGTCAGTTAGACTCAGCCCCAGTCCTGGGCGTCCCTCAATTGCAGCGTGGTTTATCGGAGCCGGGCAGGGCGAAACAGCGAAAAATCGTCATGTTCGGGACATTCGACGCCACGTAGGCCGCATTCATCACCGTTCCTGCCCTTCAGCGGTTCGCGCCCGGAACCCAGAGCACGTCCCCGGAACTGCCGGAATTCGCGACGCGCGCAGCGACGAAGAACCAGTCGCTCAGCCGATTGAGGTATCGCACGGCGGCGGGGTTGATCGACTCCATCGTCGCAAGTTCCACCGCAAGACGCTCCGCCCGCCGCGCCACGGTCCGGCAGACATGCAGATGCGCCGAAAGGGCGGTCCCGCCGGGCAGGATGAAGCTGCGAAGGGGCGCAAGGTCGCTGTTCATGGCGTCGATTTCGCGCTCCAGCCTGTCGACCTGCGCATCGATCATCCGCAGCGGCGGGTATTCGGCATCCGCGTCCTTCTCCATCTCCGGACGGCAGAGATCGGCGCCGAGATCGAAAAGATCGTTCTGGATCCGCCCGAGAGCGGCATCGACATCGCCCTCGGCTTCAAGTCGCGCCACGCCGACAAAGGCGTTCAACTCGTCGGACGTCCCATAGGCCGCAACACGCAGCGAATGCTTGGCAACCCGCGTCCCATTGCCCAGTGCGGTGTCGCCGGCATCCCCCGTCCGGGTGTAGATCTTGTTCAGCACGACCATCAGTTGCCGCCTCCCCAGCCGCCGCGAAGCACGACGAACAGCACGATCAGCGCGACGGCGATCGCTTGCGCGATGATCCGGTAGCGCATCATTCGGTTGGACCGTTCGCCGGAATCCTTGCCGCCCCGGGCGAAATTCCCCAGCCCCAGGGCCAGGATCGCCACAACGGCAAAACAGACCAGAACGATGACGATGAAGAGAGGATCGCTACCCATGGTGCCCTCGTTTGTGTGACAGCCGCAGATTTAGCCGCGATCGTCGGGAATTGCACACATCGAATCTGCGGCCATTCAACCCAGGGAAAGTATTCGGTCAAGGAGCCGGGTCGGCAGGACGCGTCGCAATCCGCTCATGAAGTAGGTCGGCGTCGTGACGTAGTATCGCGGTTTCGGCCGTTGCGCGGTCAATGCAGTGAGCAATTTTTCCGTCACGGCGGAGGACGGCAACTCGAACCTGTCCGGACCGCTGTCCTCGTAGAGACGTTTGACGAGGCGCGTCCTGTACTGGTCCGCACGCGCGGAGTTTTCCCAATCTATCCAGCGTTCGAAATGCGGGATCGAATTGGCGCGAATTTTCGACGTGATCGGGCCCGGTTCGATCAGGATGACGTGGATCGGCGTGTCGCGCATTTCCAGTCGCAGTGTGTCCGTCAGGCCTTCGAGCGCGAATTTCGTGGCATTGTAGGCCCCGCGCCAGGGCCGCACGACAAGACCGAGAACGCTGGAGCATTGCACGATTCGGCCATGTCCCTGCCTCCGCATCACCGGGATCACGGCGCGTGTCAGGTCGTGCCAGCCAAACAGATTGGCTTCGAAGATGGCGCGCAGGGCGTCGGTGGGCAGATCCTCCACCGCGCCGGGCACGGCATAGGCGCCATTGTTGAAGAGCGCGTCCAGCGTCCCGCCGGTGGCGTCCAGAACCTCGGCCAGACCATCGGCGATGCTCTGCGGGTCTTCATAGTCGATCCGGGGGCTGTCGAACCCTTCTGACCGGAGCCGGTCGCAGTCGGCGGATTTGCGGCAGGCCGCGAACACGCGCCAACCGGCACGACGCAGGCCGTGGGCCGCGTCATTGCCGATGCCCGAGGAACATCCGGTGATCAGGATCGTGGGCTTCGCCATCCGGACCATCTGCCGGGCTTTTCCGGCAGACGCAATGGCGCGTTCAGCCGTCGGTCAGCAGAAAGTCGGCCATCCAACCTACGGTCCCGCCCTGTGCGGAGCGCATGCGGACCCAACCGGTGCCCGGATCCTCCAGAACTTCGACCCTGTCACCACGGACCAAGCTGTCGACAACCCCGTAGTTCGTACCAGGACCGCCCCGGACATTGACCCGGCTGCCGCTGACGACACGGTAATCCGCGTTCGTATCGAGCGAAACACGCTCTGCGGTGGCAGATACCTCGTCAGTTGTGCCCGAAAGACCGGCCTCCGGCGTGGCATTTGCGATCAGACTGGGAATGATTTCGTTCGTTTCCGCTTGTGCGCCGGTCTGAACGGCCGGGACAGGCGTCAGGGCCTCGCGGGATGTCCGTTGAACGTCTGAACCGCCATTCGCGACATTCTCGACGGATGTGAGGTTCAACGAAACACGCGTCACTTCGATGCCGCCGGTACCTGCGTCGGCCATCCTCTGCTCCGGCGATTCAACCGGCATCAGCGGATCCCTGTTCGAATTTTCCGCCCGGGCGCGATCCGGGTCGAAATCCGCGCCACCACTCATCACATAGAACGCCCACGCCAGGAAAGCGAACGTCACCAACATGAATTGAACCATACCAGACCCCCAAGAGTTACCAACGTCTTTGCACGCTGCGGGCGAACACGGCCCGCGTCGAGCAACCTACGACGA
This sequence comes from uncultured Aliishimia sp., assembly GCA_965369035.1. GTDB lineage: Bacteria > Pseudomonadota > Alphaproteobacteria > Rhodobacterales > Rhodobacteraceae > Aliishimia. Next base: position 20,586 of record CBDUPF010000011.1, on the reverse strand, counting down.
TTCCCCTAATTTTGTTAGTAAGAAATACCTGACCCTGCGAAAGGTTCCGCCCGTTCAAAGATTTTTTTCTTTCCGCCGCGGGACCGAGAAGGCGGCTTGATGCCGGAAATCGGGACCGCTACACCTCATCTATGTCAGACGCCATCGACGACCCCAATATCGGCCAACCCGATCTCAGCGAGCCGCTGCGGCGCGCGCTTGGAGAGCGGTATCTGACCTATGCGCTCTCGACGATCATGCACCGGGCGCTGCCCGACGCGCGCGACGGTCTCAAACCGGTACATCGCCGGATCCTCTTCGCCATGCGCGAGTTGCGGCTGTCCTCGACGGGCGGGTTCCGGAAATCCGCCAAGATCTCCGGCGACGTGATGGGGAATTACCACCCGCACGGGGACGCGGCGATCTACGACGCGATGGCGCGGTTGGCGCAGGATTTCAACGTCCGTTACCCGCTGGTGGACGGGCAGGGGAACTTCGGCAATATCGACGGCGACAACCCGGCCGCCAGCCGGTACACGGAGGCGCGGCTGACCATCGTGGCCGAGGCGCTGCTGGAGGGTCTGGCCGAAAACGCGGTCGACTTCCGCGACAACTATGACGGAACGCTGACCGAACCGGTCGTGTTGCCCGCGCAGTTTCCCAACCTGCTGGCCAACGGCTCGTCCGGTATCGCCGTCGGGATGGCGACGAACATTCCGCCGCACAACATCGCCGAGCTGGTCGATGCCTGCCTGCACCTGATCAAGACGCCGGATGCGCGCGACGACACGCTGCTGAAATTCGTGCCCGGACCCGATTTCCCCACAGGGGGTGTGATCGTTGAGCCGGCGGAGAACATCGCGCAGGCCTACCGCACCGGCAAGGGCGGGTTCCGGCTGCGGGCGCGTCACGAGATCGAGGACCTGGGCCGCGGCCAGTGGCAGATCGTCGTGACCGAGATCCCCTACCAGGTCCAGAAATCGAAGCTGATCGAAAAGCTCGCGGAGCTGATCCAGACCAAGAAGATCCCGATTCTGGCCGACGTGCGCGACGAGAGCGCCGACGACATTCGCCTGATCCTCGAGCCGCGCTCCAAGAACGTCGATCCCGAGGTGCTGATGGGAATGCTCTACCGCAACTCCGACCTGGAGGTGCGGTACGCGCTCAACATGAACGTGCTGATCGACGGGGTCACGCCCAAGGTCTGCTCGATGAAGGAGGTTCTGCGCGCCTTCCTCGATTTCCGCCGCGAGGTCCTGATCCGCCGGTCGCAGCACCGGATGGAGAAGATCGACCACCGGCTGGAAGTTCTGGAAGGCTTCATCGTCGCTTTCCTGAACCTCGACCGGGTGATCGACATCATCCGGTATGACGACGACCCCAAGGCCGCCTTGATGCGAGAGGACTGGGGGCGGGATCATGTGCGCGCCACTTCGCAAACCGACTACGTCTCGCCCCCGCCCGGCGACGGCGAGCTGAGCGAGGTTCAGGTCGACGCGATCCTGAACATGCGCCTGCGCTCGCTGCGGCGGCTGGAGGAGCTGGAGCTGATCCGCGAGCAGGAGGCGTTGATGGAGGAACGCGCCGCGCTCGAGGACCTGCTCGACAGCGAGGCGGTTCAGTGGGCGCGGATTGCCGACGAATTGAAGGACATCAGGAAACGGTTCGGCAAGGACTACGACGGCGGTGCCCGACGCACGACCTTCGCCGAGGCCGGCGAGGCGGAGGAAGTCCCGCTCGAAGCGATGATCGAGCGGGAGCCGATCACGGTGGTCTGTTCGCAAATGGGTTGGGTGCGGGCGATGACCGGCCATATCGACCTGGACCGGGAATTGAAGTTCCGCGACGGTGATGGGCCGCGGTTCATCTTTCACGCGGAGACCACGGACCGCCTGCTGGTTTTCGGCTCGAACGGGAGATTCTATACCGTCAGCGCCGCGAACCTGCCCGGCGGGCGCGGGATGGGAGAGCCCCTGCGGCTCATGATCGACCTGCCGAACGAATCCGAAATCGTGACCCTGTTCACCCACGAGCCGGAGCGAAGGCTGCTGGTGGCTTCCTCGGCCGGCGATGGCTTTGTCGTCCTCGAAAACGAGGTGCTCGCGCAAACCCGATCCGGCAAGCAGGTGTTGAACGTGCGCGGCGATGTCCGGGCCAGGATCTGCAAGCCGGTGAACGGGGATCACGTGGCCGTCGTGGGCGAAAACCGCAAGGTTCTGGTCTTCCCGCTGGACGAGTTGCCGGAGATGGGACGCGGCAAGGGCGTGCGGCTGCAGAAGTACAAGGATGGCGGCCTCAGCGATGTCACGACCTTCCGTCTGGCCGATGGGCTCGTGTGGCGCGATCCGGCAGGGCGCACGCGGACGGAGACCAACCTCGACGAATGGATCGGCAAGCGCGCAGGCACAGGCCGCATGGCGCCGCGCGGCTTCCCCCGGGACAACACCTTCACGTAAGGCGCCAAGGCTGGTTTCGAGGCAGGAATGACTGCGGCAGCGCACGCGGCACATAGCACATGCGACATGCTGGTGATTGACAGTACGGCCAGTTGCGGAAGCTGGCTCGACGGTCCGATGCCGCGTTGCCGCTGCGCGTCGATATTCAGGCGCGGAGAACGAACCTCTTCGATACTGACCGCCCCGAACGGCTTTGCCAGTTCGCTTCCACCCGGCATCTGGCCATGGGAAGATTTGCAGAAGGCGCTGTTTCCGAGAATCCGTCCACTGCGAACGCGGTTCTTTCTTTCGGTAGTTCAAAGCCTCCGCTGCGGGTGTGAGCCGCCGGAGAAATGAGCAAGGTCCTCACATTGCACTTTCGCGATGCGGTCAGAAGGTGACGAAGACAAGCATCGGCTCGATACGGTCAATCTGGAGGGGACGGTGACGTTCCAGGCCGGCGAGAGCTCGACACCGCCCTCGCCGAAAAGATCAACGGTCAGTTCAAGCCCGAGGTCATCCCCCGCTATGGCGCATGAGCCTTCTGGCCTCGCTTTACAAAGACCGGGACCCAGCGCCGAATGGCGCCGGGCCGATTGATTGCAGTTTTTGGTCGCCCAAACCTTGGGTTGTTCGAAGTGCCGAACAGGCATACCGCTAGCAGCAATCGTCCTTCTTCACCTTCAGCCCGACGATGATCTCCTTGACGCAGACCTTTTCGATCTGCTGGTTGACACCGAGGCACTTGGCCAGCCGCTGCGCCTCGTCCAGGCAGTCGCGGTCGCGCGGACGGTCGATGTTCCAGGGCCGCGAGATGTCCGGGTCGAGCCGGTAGGTCATCCCGCCGATCAGGTTGTCGTCATGCAGCACGTCGATCCGGACATCGCGGTCCGCCGAGGCCTCCACCGCGTCGCGGGTGAAGGGCTGGCCCGGGTGCAGCTTGATGAACACCTCGCGCCTGGCGCCCGATGCGAGCGTGAAACCGGAGCCCACGCCCTGCAACTCCAGGCGCCAGCCACGTCGCTCCAGCAGGGTCGGCAGGTGGACGTCGAACGTCATCTGACCCCGCCTTGGGTTGGGGTTGCCGACAAAGAAGCTCACGCCGTCGAGCCCGGCCATCAGGCCGCCCTCGCCGCCGCCGCCCGGGACCGGGGTGACGTTGCGCTGTCCGACGTTGTTGTCGTTGGGCACGAGCCGCCATTCCGGGATCGTCTCGCCTGCGGTGAAGTTGTCCACGTTCGACGGATCGCCGTCCGCGGTCACCACCATCAGCATGCAGTCGTGGCCGTAGGTGTTGATGTTGGGCGTCCATTCGAACGGGCCGACGATCTTCTCCTGGGTGTTGTTCGGGTTGAGCGTGCCCGCGTTGATCGAAGCAGTGGCGAAGGCCTCGAAATCGGCAGGCCAGTTCAGCCCGGCACCCGGCTTGGTGTGGTAGCCGTAGACCCGCACGTTGGTGGCCTGGGCGGTGCCGCGGTTCTTGATCTTCACGTAAGCGTAGTTGGTCGAGCCCAACTCCGGTTCCTGGTGCGCGTCAATGCCGTCGGCGGCGCGCCGGTTCCAGATCGTCGTTGTGTGCCAGTGCACGTGCTGGAACTGATACTCGCCCGCGCGCCCGTCATCGATGTAGACATCGAATTGCGGCGGGTTGCCCGCGGTGGTGATGGTGCCGTCGGCGGCGCTTCCGTTGGTGACCAGCGGCGTCTGATACTCGCCCTGCTTCTCGAACGACCAGCGGATGACCTTGTTGTAGGCGCCGCCGAAGACGCCTTCGCTGGTCCAGTTGAGCGCGTCCGCAGCCATCAGGTCGGCGGCGAATTCCCGGGCGTATTGCGGGTTCGTGGCCGGTGTCAGATCGCCGATCGCGCGCAGGATCAGGTACATCGCCATGCGCGAGGCGAACTTCCGGCGGCCAAGATTGGGATGGTCGCCGCCGATCGAGCGGTAGAACCGGAAGAGCGTGGTGAGCAGGATCTCTTCGGACCCGTAGCCCGCGTCGTCCCGGAAGCCACCCCAGGCCCAGCCTGCACCGACGTCGCGGTCGGCCCGCCGGTTCAGTGTCGGATGCCAGGGCACGTAGGTGAAGCGCAGATCGCCGGGCTTGCCGAGCGGGGTGCCGTCGACGCCCTTGCACTGCGAGTCGGGGTCGAAATAGATGAGCGAGAGCGAGTCGCCCGCGCTGTGCACGAAGCCCATGTTCGGGCTGTCGACGGCCTCGTAAAGAATCCCGTGCCCGAGCACTTCGTGAAGATGAACACGCGGGTCACAGGCCCGGCCAAGCGGGTTGGTGGTGTCCGTCGTGTCCATGAGCCCGTAACCGGTATGGCCGATCCCGCCCATCCCGTCGCCGACGCAATGCGCGTTGATGTTGTCGAAACAGCGGATGTCCACCGGCACCGGGAAGTTCGTGTTCGACATGTAGGTCGTCACGTTGAAGCCCAGGTCCTGCATCGTCCGGAAGATCCGGTCGACATGGAAGTAACCGCTCACCGAAGCGAAGTTGTTGGTGCGTACCTGGTAGTCGAAATCGACGCCGGCCCCTTGGGTCGGGGCTGCGATGTTGGGTCCTTCGACCTGCGTCACCTCTGCAAAGGTTCCGCGCAGCGATTGCGTGCCACCCGCCGGAGCATTGAGGTTAAGGAGCAGCACGTCATCGCGGTGCGGGTTCAGCGTGGCGTTGTTCGACGCGCTCGTGGGTGTCGTAGTGCCGGAACTGGTGATCGGGTCCTGCTCGAAGACGAGGCCATTCACATGCGCGACCAGAGGGCGGAGGTAGAGGATCGAGTTGGTCTCGAGCTCGATCAGCGCGCGCCAGACGGTCTTGTCCCCGCCCTTCGCGATCTCGAAGGTCACCTCGCCCACCATGTAATACTTGCCGTCCTCGATCTTCTGGTTCACGGGCGGCACGTCGAAGGGCAGCGGCTCGCTGGTATGCACCTCGCGCCCGCTGGATCTGGCACTGCCGCGTCGCGGTGTCGGGGTCTCCTCCTCCTTGATCACCGGCGTATCGTGATCGCTCTCGGGCAGACGTTCGTCGGCGTCATAGCGATAGATCCAGAAACGGCCGCGGATCATGCGCACTTCGCCTTCCTTCTCACCGCTTCCGTCGAATTTCAGCACCGACTTCAGGTAGCTCTCGCCGGCACTGTCGGCCTCGCTCGTCTCCCCGACGGCCGCCGTCAGCTTGGTGTCGCGCAGGTCGGTCTGGGCGCGCAGGGCGCGTCGGCCGATACTTGCGGCGGTGGCGCCGCCGAAGAGCTCCTGGAATTTCTTGATCACGCGGGGCGAGGGCAGGGAGGCGTCGATACCGGACTGCGAGGTGTCCTCGGAATGGACCACGCGGTTCGGTCCCTGCTTGACGGTGACCTTGAGGCCCGCACGCCAGACCGGCACGTTGAGATAGGTCTGATAGAACCCGAAGGTTTCCGAATCGAACATGCGCTTCTCTTCGGAGAGCCGGTATTCCTGATCCTGTTCCCTGGGGTCGAGGAAGGCCACGGGGGTCGCCAGCCGGTCCAGGCGCGGGGACGGAACCTCGTAGACCGACGCGAAATCGCGCAGGTAACGCACTGCGGTCATCAGGCCGCCACCCACCGGGCTTTCCCAGTACTCCTGGCTGTGCCGGATCGCGCGGACGCGATTGGCGTCATCCACCCTGACGTGACCCTTCAGGTCGGGACGATAGAGTTCCTTCATGACCTTGTCCTCCTGGTCTTGGCGTTCCGCGCGGGCTCTGCCCGGGCGGTCTTGGTCTGTCTTTTCGGCTTGCGCGCGACGATCATCACGGCGACCGAGACGCCGCCCACGACGGTGCCCTCGGCGTCGCGTTGCAGCAGGTCGAGCGCAATGCGGGTGCCGGGCTTGGCGTCGCGCGGGGCGGTGAGCGTCAGGGCGGTGCGCAGGATCTCTCCGGCACGCAGCCCCAGGGCGATGCCGCTGGGTCCCTCATCGGCAAAGGCGATGTGCCGGGTGCCTTTCGCGGCATCCACCAGCCGCGCCGAGAGCGGCGCCGCGCTCCGTCCGGAGGTGCGGGGCCGCGCCCTTGACAGCTGGGGTTCGCTGCGCGGGAAACTCAGGTGCGAGCCCGGGGCAAGCTCCATGATCGCGGTCTCCCCACCGGATTCGAGCAGCCCGGTCAGTTCGACCCGCGCCGCCTCCAGAAAGCGCAGCCCGACCGACGGGTCGGCGGCCACGGGACCGGGCGTGGGGATCAACCGCTCCGCGCGGCGCACGGCGCGGTTCAGCGCCGCGGGATCGGCGGTGCCGAGCGTCGCGGAAAGCTGCGGACCGTCCACGCTCTGCCAGAGTTCGAGCACCACGCGGCGCGCCTCGCGTATCGCCCGGTTTCCGATGACGAAGGCCAGTTGCGCGGTCTCGCCAGCCGCCATCTCGACGATGGTGAGGTTCTTCTGCGCGAGATTGTTGGCCTCCCAGACATGGGTTCCGCTACCGATCGGGTCGCCGGTCACGTACGCCGCAGAGAGCCAGCAGGCGTGCGTGCCTTCCACCGGCACATCCGCGGAAGCCCACTTGGCCACCACGATGGCCGGGACGTCCGGCACCAGGTTGAAGTGACCGACAAGCGCCGAGTAGGGCGTGAAATCGGCCGGAAAGACGAACTGCGTGCCGGCCCATTCCTGCACCGCGTGGGTCACGACGACGGTGCGCGCGATCCCTTCACCGCGGTTGTGGAGCCGGGCGCAGAACCAGTTGTCCTGCCCGGCGATCGGATTCTGATGTGCGGTGCCGCCGTCATTCGAATTGCGGATCCACAGGTCCGGCGAGTTCCAGAACGCCCCCGCGGAGGGCTCGTCGCCGTCATCGGAGGTCGAATCGCGCAGGTAGACGTCGATCACGAGCGGCGGAAACAGATCGAGCAGGTCGTCCAGCGTCTCCACGCATTCGCCGGAGGCCGGGGTGCAACTCGCCTCGAAGGGAATGTGAATGGCGCGCCAGCCAAGATCGCGCGCTGCCTCGATGTGATCCAGGTTCTCGGTGATGAAGACAGTGCGGCTGCTGCCGGCGGAATAGCCGACCTTGCCCAGGGCATGCGCGAAGATCTCCGGGTCGGGCTTGTATTTCGGCGGATCGAATTCCGAGGAGATCGTGATCGCGTCGAACTTCGCCGCATCGAGCCCGTAATCGCCGAGTTTGGTGATCACTTGCGCGATGGTGGTTCCGGGCGTCTGGTCCGACAGCAGCCCGATCCGGTATCCGCGTTGCCACAGCGTTTCGATCGTGGCGACTGCGTCCGGGAAGGGGACCTTGGCGCCGGTCGGGCCGTAAACGAGTGTGTTGCCGAGGTCGAAGTAGAGGACTGGGGGCGTCATCGGCGCGGTTCCTTCTGGTCACGGGGTCCAAGTGCGATGGAGAGGCCGCCGACAGCGCGTCCCGACGCGTCACGCTGCACGAGGTCGATCCGACCGGTCTTCTGCACCGGTTTCGGGCTGCGCAGGCAAAGCCGGAAGCCGAGCGATTGGCCGGCATCCAGGGCGATGGGGAACGCGGCGCGCGGTCCCGGCAGGAAGGCGACGGCCAGCCCGCCGCCCTCCGTCTCGACGAGCCGTGCACCGGCGCCGGCGGCAGAGATCATCGGCAGGTCGCACCGCTTGCAGAAGGTGAGCCACGAGCCCGCCGCCGCCTGTAGCCGGATGTTGCCATGGCCGAGGGCGAGAGTTCCGGGATCCTGCAGTTTCCGCCCGTCGGGCAGGGGCAGGGCGCGCGCACGCGACCGCTCCGCGCTGCGGTAGAGCGCTTTGACGCGGGCCGGATCGTGGTGGGTCAGCCACACCTCCATCTCCGGATCCGCGCGCGGCCGCGCCAGTTCCAGCAGCACCTCTGCTGTCTCCCTGCGATGGCGGCTGCCGATGCGGATCGGCAGATGCTCCCACTCGTTCGGTTGCAGGTCGACGACGATCATGTTCCGCTGGGCCAGCGTGTCGTCTTCCCACACGTGCCGGCCCGGCGCGGGCCGGTCGTCGAGACACCAGGCCAGCGCCAGCAGGCAGCCGTGGGTGTCCTTGGCCGGGATGTCCGCCGCCGGCCAGCGCGTATGCACGACCTGCGACGCGCCGGGGGCGAGGTCGAATCCCACCGCAACCCCGGTGAGCGGGAACCAGTCGCCGGGATAGACGAACTCCGTCCCGGCCCAGACCTGGAGCTTGAAACCCACGACGAAGGACCGCGCGGTTGCGGTGCCGCGGTTGCGTACCCGCGCGTAGAGCCAGTTGTCCTGGCCGAATTCCGGTGCCTGCGGGGTCGTGCCGCCATCCTCCGCATTGCGCACCCAGACGTCCGGAGAGAGCCAGAACGTGCCCGCGTAGGGTTCGGTCCCGGTGTCGTCCGCTGCGTCGCGCAGGTGCAGGTTTGCGGCGCCGGGTCCGGCGGTGTCGCCGCCATAGACGAACCGTTCGAAATAGTCGGCGATCGCCATGTGACCGGAGCGCCGGATCAGCTCCGACTCGATCTCGGGCGTGGAGTAGTGCCGCTCCGTCTTCGCCTGGTAGATGCCCGCCATATGGCCCTGCAGCGCACCGATGCCGAGATCGGCCGCGATCCCCGAGAAGATGCTCGAACCATGCGAGTAGGAGTTTCCGGGAGTCCGTCGCACCCAGGGATTGTTGGGCCAGAGCGTCACGGCGGGATCGCTCATGTCGAGCGGGACCGCGCCGGGCGTTCCGGTCATGTAGCTCGTCCAGGCCTCGTCGAGCCAGCCGTCCTGTCCCTGCGCCGGAACGAGACCGCGGGCCCACCAGCTATGGAAGACCTCGTGCGCCAGAGCGCTGTTCGCGGTGGTGGTGGACCCGTCGTACTCCATGTTGTGATAGCCGGGCGCCGTCAACAACGCGGTGTAGCGGTTGCCATGCAGGTAGGGTCCGGTCCCGCTCGAATTGGCCGCGAGGTGACCGGCGATGGCAGTTGCCGCCGCGACGAGATCGATGCCATCGGAAGTGCGCGTCGCCAACTCGATCGTCACCGGCTGTCCGCCGGGCAGGACCGTCGAGGAGGAATGCTGCGTGATCCGGTCGGCGGCCTCGATGACGAGGAAGTGCGAGCAGGGCGCGAAGTTGGCCGGGAACGCGATGGACCAGTGATTTGCTGATACCGGCGTCACGGTCCCGTTCGAGATCAGCACATGGGCCGGAGCCCCAGTCATCTCGACGTCGAGCATGACCGGGAAGCTGTCCCAGAGCGCCGTCGAGGGGAGCCAGGCTTCGAGATATCGCGCCGGGTTCAGGTCGCTCATGAAGAAATCGAACGAAAGCCGCGCCGATCCCGACTCCCAGACCAGTCCGCGGGAATTGGGCGCGGCGGGCGTGCCCAAAGTGTAGCCGAGCGCGAGCACATGTGCGGTGCCGGCGGTCAGCCAGCGTTCGAGAATCCTGTATTGGGCATTGGCTCCGCCGCCGAAATCATGATGCGCGATATCGGCCGGCGGCACCGCGATGCCATCGAGCGTCGCAGTCGATATCGTCTGACGGAGATCGAAGACCGGATACCCGTCCTGCGGTCCGACGGTGAACGCCATCTCGGCCGTGGCCGACGCGGTCTTCGTGCTGGCATTGATCTGGAACGTCGCCGTGATCTGATCGACCCTGACGGGGACTGCGAACAACCCATCCACCGCATGCGGCGGGGGCGCATGGCGAAAAGCACTCATGGAAATAACTCACGAGTCAAGATTTTTGAAAACAATCAATCCAACGCCGGACCTTGCGTTGACCACGAAGTCCGGCTCTCAGAATACTACAATCGCGGGAACATGTCCAATCTGCAGTTGCCTCGTTCTTCGTTGCGGCGACTGGACGTCATTGAAAAAAACATGGTCTCGCTTTGGTGTTCGTCGCGTGTTTCGGGACCGTCGCTTGCCGGACGCGAATGGGTACCGGTGTCGCTGGTTCGGAGACAGGTAGCGTTCAGAATCCCCTTGCGTCGCTAACGCAGTTTAACTGACCAGCGATCGAAACTTCTGCTCCGGCGGCGCCGCAGGAATCGGGCCGCCGGTTGTTGCGGTCCTCAGCGCGTGGGTCCACGGCGTCGCCGGTGCTCAAATGTTCGGCGGGGTCAATTGTCGCTGTCTTCGGTCGATTGGCCGTCGGTCTCCTCGGCATCGCTTCCGGATTGCTGCGTGCCGATACTGGTCGTACCGGATTGCCGGTTCGTGTCGGCGCTGCCATCGGTCTCGGTCTGCGAGTCCGAACCCGACTGCGTGTTTTCGGACTGACCGGTTCCGGATTGAGTGTCAGAAGACCCTTCGCTCGACGATTGCTCGGACTGGCTCGTTTGGTTGCTGTTGGACTGGTCGTCTTCGGCTTGGCCGTCGGTCGACCCCTGGTCCGACGCGCCCGACCCCGCGACCGCGCTCGATTGACTTTCCGACGCCGACTGATCGTTGTCGGTGGATTCGGAATCGTCTTCGATCGATTCGGGCTGGTCACCCTCCGAAGTAGTACTTGTCGATGCGTTCGCACCAACCGCATTCGTGGAGGGTTGCGCCGCGTCTTCCTTGGTCTGCGCGGCAGCGATGCGTTCTTCGATCTCGGCCAGGCGCGATGCCCGGTCGTCGATGTTCGTGGTCAGTTCGGTCAGGAACCCGCGCAGTTCTTCCCGCTGAGCGACGGCGTTCTCGATATCGGAGCGTAGAACCTCCCGGCGTTCGGTGAGGGACGCGACAGTGTCCTCGAGCGAAGCATGGCGGGCGTTCATTTCCTCGAGGCGATCCTCCATGCCTGCGATCTCTTCGGTCAGCTGGGCATTCCGTTCGGTGTTCTCGTTCAAAGTGGCTTCCGCGGCCGCAACCTCGTCGGAGAGGCGCGAGTTGTCCTCGGCGAGCGTCGCCATGGTTTCACGCAAATCCGCCTCTGCCATCCGGGCCTCCTCAAGCCGGGTATTGGTCTCATTCAACTCCGTCTGTTGCGTGGCGATCTGCTCCTCGATCTCCGCCTTTTGCGTCTCGAAGCTCTCCATCTCCTCGCGGAGCGGCGCGACCTGATCGCGCATGTTGGCGAGTTCCTCTTCCTGTGAAGCCACCTGCGCGGTCAACTCTTCCTTTTGGCTCTCCAGTTCCGCAACTTGCGACTGCAGGCCTTCCAGTTCGGATTGCGCGGCGGTCGAGCGGCTGTCCAGGTCCTCGAGCTGCGGCCGAAGCCCATCGATCTGGGCCTGCATCTCCTCGAGTGTCCCGGCAGCTTGCTCCTGCGAGCCCAGCGTCACTTCCAGCGCCGCAATCCGGCCGGTCAACTCCTGCTCGGTGCGACTCGAATTCACGCCGAAATAAATCGCGGCCAGCCAGCCCAGTGCCGCGATAGCACCAATGAGAATGATCTTTCTGTTCGAGCTTTTCGAGCTGTATTCCGCCACTGAAAATTCCTCTTCCAATCTTGCTCGGCGTCATCGGACGCCGCCCTCGCCTTGTCATAACGTCGACAAGGCGCCTTTGGTTCCCTGGTCGCGAGCGCAACGAACTCACGGGCAGCAGCCCGACGCCCGGGGCGCCCGGTGCGATAGTGTTTCCTGATACGGCTGTTGCCGGTCAGGGTCTCGCGCCTCAAGGACGCTCCGCATCAACTCTCGTCTGTCGACGATGCCAACGCTTTCTTGCGCGCGGCCATGGCAGAGGTCAGCGTCGCCATCATGTGGTCGTGAAGCAGCGCGCCGAGACCTTCGGCATCACGAGCGAGGAGCGCGCTCAGGATCCGGTCGTGCTCGTCCATTGCACGGTGCCACCGGTCTAATTTCAGGTTCGCCTGATACCGAGCACGGTAGACGCGGGACGCCACCGATGCGTGCGTGCGGGTCAACGTATCGTTGCGCGCGGCGCGCAGAAGCGCCGCGTGGATCGACTGATTCAGCTCGAAATAGGCGGCACGATCCCCGCGCTCGACGGTCCGGCGCAGATCGTGGGTCATCCGCTCGATGGCCGCGATCTGGGCATCCGTGGCCTGGACCGCGGCGAGTTCGCCCACCAGCCGGTCGAGCGTCGCGAGCACCCGGAACCCCTCGGCCAGTTCTTCCTCCGATTGCCGGCTGACGACGGCGCCGCGGTTCGGGATCAGCTCGATGAGCCCCTCGGCTGCCAGAACCTTCATCGCCTCGCGCAAGGGGGTGCGGGAAACGCCGAATTGTTCTGTGAGCGCCTTTTCGCGGATCTTTTCGCCCTCGCGCAGGTGACCCTCGAGGATCAGTTCCCGCAGCGCGTCCGACAGGCCGACCGCCAGCGGTAAGCGCGCAAAGCTGCGGTCGGGGCGCGGCGCGGGTTGCGGGACCTCAGCCATGGGCGGCCTCGGCCCCGTACCCATCGAGGACCTCGGCCACGTGCAGTGCCCGGCGGCCGGTGCCGTCGGCGATCTGGTGGCGGCACGAGGTGCCATTGGCGACAATCAGCGTGTCCGCGGGCGCGGCCCGGACGGCTGGCAGCAGGGACAACTCGCCCATCGCGCGGGAGACCTCGATGGTCTCGGCGGCGTATCCGAAGGCGCCGGCCATACCGCAGCAGGACGACTCGATCGTCTCGTGTGAAAGGCCGTCGACCTGCGTCAGCGCCGTGGCCATGGCGCCCATGACGCCGGCGGCCTTCTGGTGGCAATGGCCATGAACCAGCGCCTTCTTCGCGCCGGTGCGGGCGTCAATGGTCATGCACCCGGAGGCCGTCTCCTGCGCCACGAATTCCTCGAACAGCAGCGCCGCGGAGGCAAGCCGCTCGCTATCCGCGCCGGGCAGAAGCGACTTGAACTCGTCGCGCAGGGTCAGCAGGCACGAGGGTTCGAGGCCGACAATCGGCCGGCCCGCCTCGACATGCGGCATGAGCGCCTCCAGCGTGCGACGGGCTTCCGCGCGCGCCTTGTCGATGAGGCCGGCGGCCAGGTAGGTGCGGCCACAGCAGAGCGGGCGGCCCGACTCGGGTGCGGCGGGGTGGACCGCATATCCGCCGCGCGAGAGGACACGCAGGGCGGCGCGCGGAATCTGCGGGTCAAACCAGCGGTTGAACGTGTCGACGAAGAGTGCCACTTCGCGGCCTTCGGTCCGCGTTTCAGGCTTGCAGATCTCCCGATCGCGGAAGAAATCGCCGCGGAATACGGGCAGCGACCGGGCCGCACTGAATCCGGTCAGCCGCTCGCCCATCCGGGCGAGAACGGGGACGCGGTTGCGGAGGTGGAAAAGCACGCGGGCGGCGGCGGCGAGGCGAGCATAGCGCGGCATCTCGGCGACAAGACGGTCACGGAACGGGAACCCGAGTTTCAGGCCGCGCTGGTACAGGACTTCCGTCTTCATCTTTGCCATGTCGACGCCGGTCGGGCATTCGCGCTGGCAGGCCTTGCAACCGACGCAGAGCTTCATGGTCTCCGCCATTTCCGGCCGGAACAGCGCTTCCCGGCCCAGCTTCCCGGACATGGCGAGCCGCAACGTGTTGGCGCGGCCGCGGGTCACGTGGGTCTCGTTCAGTGTCACCCTGTACGAGGGGCACATGGCGCCGCCGGCCAGCTTGCGGCAGGCGCCGTTGTTGTTGCACATCTCGATCGCGCCCTGGAACCCGCCCGAGGCACCGGACCAGGCCGACCAGTCGAACCCGGTCTCTAGGTCCTCGAAGCCATAATCGGGCGGGTAGCGCAGGAGCGAGCGGTCATCCATCTTTGGCGGATCGACGATCTTGCCGGGGTTCAGGACGCGAGCGGGATCGAAGATCTCCTTCACCTCGCCGAAGGCGCCCACCAGCCGCGTGCCGAACATCTTCTCGTGGAATTCCGACCGCACGATGCCGTCGCCGTGCTCGCCGGAATGCGAGCCCTTGTATTCGCGGACCATCGCAAAGGCTTCCTCCGCGATGGCGCGCATGGCCTGCACGTCCTTCTCCAGCCGCAGGTTCAGCACGGGGCGGACGTGCAGGCAGCCCTCGGAGGCGTGGGCGTACCAGGTGCCTTGGGTCCCGTGCTTCGCGAACACAGCGGTCAGGCGGTCGGTGTAATCGCCCAGATGTTCCAGCGGCACCGCGGCGTCCTCGACAAAAGACACGGGCTTTCCCTGGTCCTTCATCGACATCATGATGTTGAGGCCCGACTTGCGCAGCTCGCCTATCTCGGCCTGGAGTTTCGGGTCGTGGATCTCGACCACGCCGCCCTCCTTGTCGCCGCCCTTGCCGAAGCCGTAACCCAGATCGGCCATCGTGTCGTGCAGGTTGCGGAGACTTTCGGCATTCTCCTCGGGTGTATCGGCGAACTCGACGAAGAGGACGGCCGCCGGGTCGCCGCGGACGAAAGCCTCCAGTGTCGGGACGAAGATCGGAATGTCGCGTGCGAGGTCGAGCATGGTCCTGTCCACCAGTTCGACCTGCGTGGGCTTCAGCTTCACCAGGTGCTGGGCCGCGTCCATGGCGGAACGGAAGGTCGGGAAATGACAGATGCCCTGCACGCGGTCCGCCCGGGGCAACGGGGACAGTCTGATCTCGATCGCGGTCGAGATGGCCAGCGTGCCCTCGGATCCCACGAGCAGGTGCGCAAGGTTCAGCGGGCGACTGCCCGGTACCAGCGCATCGAGGTTGTAGCCGCCCACGCGACGCTGGACCTTGGGGAACCGGCGCGCGATCTCCTCGGCCTCTCGGCTGCCGAGCGCGGTGAGACGGGTCAGCATTTCCTCCGGCACGCGGTTGTCGGAGCCGGGGCCGAAGTCGAACGGCGTGCCATCCGCCAGGTAACCGCGGATCGAGATCACGTTGTCGCGGGTCGTGCCGTAACGCAGCGAGCGCGCGCCGCAGGAGTTGTTCGCCGCCATCCCGCCCAGCGTCGCCCGCGAGCCGGTGGAGACGTCGACAGGAAACCAAAGGCCGTGCGGCTTCAACTGCCGGTTCAGCTCGTCCAGCACCAGGCCCGGCTGCACCAGGGCGCGCCGGCCGGCCACGTCGAGGTCCAGAAGTCCGTTCAGATGGCGCGAGCAGTCGAGGATAAGGCCGGTGTTGATCGTCTGTCCGCATTGCGAGGTGCCGCCGCCACGCATCGTCAAGGGGATTTCGCCCTCGCGGGCCACGTCGAGCGCCAGCGCGATGTCCTCGTCCCGGCGCGGGGCGGCGACGGCGGCGGGCATGATCTGGTAGTGTGACGCATCGGTGGCATAGCGGCCGCGCGAAAAGGCGTCGAGCATGATCTCGCCCGCGAACCCCTCGGCCAGACGCGTTCTGAGGCTCTTCTCCAGCATTGTCTCTCCCGCGCGGTTTCGTCGGAATTCAGGCTTGACATGAATAATGAATTCATAATTCACTTGCGTCAATCCGCCGCGGAGATGTTCGGCGGCACATGAGGCGCGATGAAATAGCGCCCGACCAGGGAGGAACTACCGATGCCTGCGGGACGCCACTTCCTTCAGATACCGGGACCGGCCAACACGCCGGACCGGATACTGCGCGCCATGGACATGCCGGTCATGGATCACCGTGGCCCGGCCTTCGCCGAGGTCGGCCGTGCTGCTCTCGACGGCATGAAGTGGGTGTTCGGCACCGACGCGCATGTCTTCATCTATCCCTCGTCGGGCACGGGGGCATGGGAGGCGGCGCTGGTCAACACGTTGTCGCCGGGCGACGCGGTCCTGATGTACGAGACCGGCCACTTCGCGACGCTCTGGAAAACGCTGGCGGAGCGGCTGGGGCTGAAACCTGAATTCATCGAAGGCGATTGGCGGGGCGGAGCGGATCCGGAGCGGATCGAGGCGCGGCTGCGCGAGGACAAGGATCACGAGATCAAGGCGGTCTGCGTGGTCCACAACGAAACCTCGACCGGGTCGGTGTCGCCGATCGCCGACATCCGCGCGGCGATCGACGCTGCGGGCCACCCGGCGCTGTTCATGGTCGACTCGATCTCGGGCCTCGCCTCGATTCCCTATCGGCACGACGACTGGGGCGTCGACGTCACGGTTTCAGGCTCGCAGAAGGGGCTGATGCTGCCGCCGGGATTGTCCTTCAACGCAGTGAGCGAAAAGGCCCTCGATGCGTCGAAGCGGTCGGGCCTGCTGAAATCCTACTGGTCCTGGGCCGAGATGCAGGGACCGAACGCGACGGGGTACTTCCCCTACACGCCGGCCACCAACATGCTCTATGGTTTGAACGAAGCGATCGCGATGCTGCGCGAGGAAGGCATGGAGAATGTCTTTGCACGCCATGCGCGCCACGGCGCCGCCACCCGCGCAGCGGTGAAGGCATGGGGGCTTGAGGTGCTGTGCGCCAACTCCAACCAGTATTCCAACGTGCTGACCGCCGTGCTGATGCCCGAGGGTCATTCGGCCGACCGGTTCCGCGCGGTGACGCTGGAGAATTACGACATCTCGCTCGGCAACGGCCTGTCGAAGGTCGCCGACCGGGTGTTCCGCATTGGCCATCTGGGCGACTTCAACGACCTGATGCTCTGCGGCACGCTGGCCGGGGTCGAGATGGGACTGCGCGATGCAGGGGTTCCGTACCGCGAGGGCGGTGTACAGGCGGCGATGGCGTGCCTGGGGCCCGAAGCGGTGGCCGGACGTTCGGCCGCGGAGTAGCCAACACAACAACAAGAGGTCAGGATCGGCGCAAGGAACGCCGACACAGGCCCACCACGAAGAACAGACTTTGGGAGGAAAGCTGACATGAAACACACGATTATTGCCGGTGCCGCGACCGCGGCGCTTCTCGCCGGACAGGCCATGGCCGCCGACGTAACTCTGCAGTTCGGACACGTGGGCAATCCGGGCTCGCTGTTCGAGGCGAGCGTCAACAACTTCGCCGAATGCGTCAACGAAGCCGGCGGCGACAAGGTCGAGGTCCAGACCTTCGGCTCGTCGCAGCTCGGCACCGACCAGGAGCTTCTGCAGAAGCTGAAGCTGAACCAGGTGGCGTTCTCGCTGCCGTCCTCGGTGATGTCCTCGGTCGACGAGGTCTTCGGCATCTTCGAGATGCCTTACATCATCAAGGATCGCGACCACATGCGCCGCGTCCAGGCGGAAATGATGGACGCTTTCCAGCAGGCCGCGAACGACAACGGCTATCACATCGTGGGGCTCGCCGAGAATGGCTTCCGCCACATCACGAACAACGTTCGGCCGATCAACGTGCCGGAGGATTTGGACGGCATCAAGCTGCGCACGCCCAAGGGCGCCTGGCGGGTGAAGATGTTCAAGCAATACGGCGCCAACCCCACGCCGATGGCCTTCTCCGAGGTTTTCACCGCGCTGCAGACCGGCGTCATCGACGGACAGGAGAATCCCTACGCCCAGATTGCTTCGGCGAAGTTCCAGGAGGTGCAGGAATTCCTTTCGATCACCGGCCACGTCTATACCCCGGCCTACATCCTGACGTCCAAAGGGCAGTGGGACAGCTGGCCTGACGAGATCAGGACGATCCTGTCGGACTGCGCCTCCAGCGCGCAGGACTTCACGTACCAGAAGGCCGCGGAACTCGAAACCGAGCTGCTCGAGGTCATCAAGGCCGCCGGTGTCGAGGTGAACGAGGCCGACAAGGACGCGTTCATTGCCGCATCGAAGCCGATCTACGATGCCTTCGCATCCGAAGTCGAAGGCGGCGGCGAAATGATCGACAAGGTACTTGGCCTCGGCTCTTCGAGCTGACGGATGTGACCGGGTGTCCGGCCCGCCTGGGGCCGGGCACTCTTCTGGCCGGGCCGCCTCGGCGCGGCCAGGTCGGTGCCGTGAGGCCGTCTACGGGATACGGATGATCGCATGAAGGCAGTCAAGCGGATTTCAGACGCGGTGGACGTGCTGCTGGAACTCTTCACCGTGTTTCTCATGGTGATCCTGACCATCACCGTCATCGTCGCGGTCCTCGCCCGGCTCTCGGGCAACAGCTTTTCCTGGTACGACGAGGTGGCGGCGATCATGCTCGCCTGGATCACCTATTACGGCTCGGCACTGGCGGCGCTCAGGCGGCGGCATATCGGCTTCGACACCGTGCTTCTGGCTCTGCCCGTGGGGCCGCGGATGGCCGCGCTGGTCTTCGGTGAAGCGGTCATCCTCGCCTTCTTCGTGCTGATGGCCTGGGCCGGTTTCCGGGTGCTGGAGGTGTTGCAGGGCAGCTACCTCGTCTCGCTGACCTGGGTGCCGGTGCAGTTCACACAGTCGGTGATCCCGATCGGCGCGGTCCTGTTCATCTTCTGCCAGCTGCTCAGCCTGCCGACCTATTGGCGCACCACGAAGGCCGGCATCTCGCTGGAGCACGCCGAGATCGAGGAAGAGGTCTTCGCGGAGTTGGAAAAGAACCGCGACCACGCCGGGGGGGCACGCTGATGCTGATGCTGATGATATTCATCGTGCTGGTCGCGCTCATCTGTATCAACGTGCCCATCGCCGTGGGCCTCGCCGTGGCCGGCGTGCTGGGTCTGATGGCGACACAAGGCGTCGGGTCGCTCGTCACGGTCGCGCTCGACATGTATTCCGGCGCGACGAAGTTCTCGCTGATCGCGATCCCGATGTTCGTGCTGGCGGGTGCGATCATGAATGCCGGCGGCATCACCGACCGGCTGATCAACTTCGTGTCGGCGATCATCGGCTTCATTCGCGGCGGCCTCGCCATGGTCAATATCGGCGTGTCGCTGTTCTTCGCGGAAATCTCCGGTTCGGCCGTGGCGGATGTTGCCGCCATGGGGTCGATCCTGATCCCGCAGATGCGCAAGCGCGGGTACTCCAAGGAGCTCTCGGCCGCCGTTACCTCGTCCTCGGCGTCGCTTGCGATCATCATCCCGCCGTCGATTCCGATGATCCTCTATGCAGCGTCCGCAAATACTTCCGTGGAGCAGTTGTTCGTCGCGGGCGTCGTGCCGGGGCTGCTTGGCGCCGCCGGGCTGATGGCCGTCGCCTATATCTTTGCGCGGCGCTACAACCTTCCGACCGAAGAGGCGTTCAACACCCGCCGCGTGCGCGAGACCTTCGTTGATGCCCTGCCCGCCTTCACCTTGCCGGTGATCATCCTCGGCGGCATTTTCGGTGGCTTCGTCACCGCCACCGAGGCCGCCGGACTGGCGGTGATCGCCGCGCTGCTGGTCTCGGCCTGGTACCGCAACCTCGATCTCAAGCACCTTCGCCGGGCGATGCTGGACGGCGGCATGCAGACCGCCGTCGTCATGCTGCTGGTCGCCGCCTCGGTGCTGATGGGCGGCTTCCTGACCCGCGCGCAAATTCCGCAGGAGTTGGCGCAGGGCATCCTGTCGATCACCAACGAGCAGTGGTTGATCCTGCTGATCCTCAACTTCTTCTTCCTGGTGATCGGGTTCTTCCTGCACTCGGCCGCGGCAATCATCCTCGTTGTGCCCATCGTCATCCCGCTGATTTCGGCGGCCGGGATCGACCCGGTGCATTTCGGCCTGGTCGTGACGCTGAACCTGGCCATCGGCCAGCAGACACCGCCCGTCGCCTCGGTCCTGATCACCGCCTGTGCGGTGGCGCGGGCGAACATCTGGGAAGTGTCCAAGGTCAACATCTGGTTCATCCTGGTGCTGCTGGCGGTCCTCATGCTCTGCACTTACGTGCCCTCGGTTCCCCTGTTCCTGGTGGAGTATTTCTACCGATGACCGACGACATCCGATCAGAGGTCCGCGACCGCACGCTATGGATCACCTTCGACCGGCCGCAGGCGCGGAACGCCATGACCTTCGCCATGTACACGCGTCTGGCGGAGCTTTGCGCGGGCGTGCCCACCGACCGCTCGGTCACGGCGGTGGTCATCTCCGGCGCGGGGGGCAAGGCCTTCGCCGCGGGGACCGACATGACGCAATTCCGTGCCTTCGAGACCGCGCAGGATGCGCTGGACTACGAGGCCGAGATCAACCGGGTGCTGGAGGCGGTCGATACCTGCCCGCTGCCGACCATCGCCGCAATCCACGGCGCCTGCACCGGGGGCGGCGCATCGATCGCGGCGGCCTGCGACATCCGCATCGCGAGTTCGCGGCTGAAGTTCGGCTTTCCCATCGCGCGGACGCTGGGCAATTGCCTGAACGCGGCCAACCTTGCGCGGCTGACCGAGTTGCTGGGGGCGGGCCGGGTGCGCGAACTGATCTTCACCGCCCGGCTGATGGAGGCGGACGAGGCGCAGGCCGCCGGCCTCGTGTCCGAGGTGCTGCCGGATGAGGAGGCGCTGCTGTCCCGCGCCGCCGAACTGGCCGCTCAACTTGGTGGGATGGCGCCGCTGACCTTGCGCGCCACCAAGGAG
>CBDUPF010000010.1:0-29457 GCA_965369035.1 uncultured Aliishimia sp. | reverse complement strand
TCGTTGACGTCCTTGAGGTTGGCATAGAGCTTGCCATGCTTGACGAAGGGGCCATAGCGGCCGATGCCGGCCTCGATCATCTCGCCGTCCTCGGGGTGCGGCCCGATCTCGCGCGGTAGCGACAGAAGTTGCAGCGCGCGGTCGAGGTCGACGGTGTCGAGTTCCCAGCCCTTGGGCACGGAACTGCGCGGGGGTTTCTTGTTCTCCTCCGTCACCTGGCCACGCTGGACGTAAGGCCCGAAGCGCCCCTTGAACAGCCGGATCTCGTCATCCGCGTCGTAGCCCAGCAGCTTGCCGTCGGGACCGATTTCGGTGTCCTCCAGGCCCGGCGGCCCAAAGGGGCGGGTGTAGCGGCACTCGGGGTAGTTGGAGCAGCCGATGAAGGCACCGCCCGACCGCGCGGTCCGCATGCTGAGCCGCCCCTTGCCGCAATTGGGACAGAGGCGCGGGTCGCTGCCGTCTTCGGTCGGCGGGAAAAGATGCGGCTCCAGCACCTCGTTGATCTTTTCCAGCACCTCGGTGATGCGCAGCTCCGAGGTTTCCGCGAGGGCCGCGGAAAAGTCCCGCCAGAACCGGCCCAGCACGTCCTTCCAGTCGCGCTGCCCCGCGGAGACGTCGTCAAGCTCCTCCTCCAGCGAGGCGGTGAAGTCGTATCCCACGTAGCGGCGGAAGTAGTTCTCCAGAAACGCGGTGACGAGCCGGCCCTTGTCCTCCGGGATCAACCGGTTCTTTTCCTTGCGGACATATTCCCGGTCCTGGATCGTGGACACGATGGAGGCATAGGTGGACGGGCGGCCGATCCCGAGCTCCTCCATCCGCTTGACCAGTGTCGCCTCGGTGTAGCGCGGCGGGGGCTGGGTGAAATGCTGGTTGGGCGTTATCGAACGTTTCTCCGCCGCCTCACCTTCGGAAACCTGGGGCAGGCGCTTGTCGTCATCATCGACCACATCGTCGTCGCGCCCTTCCTCGTAGACGCGCATGAACCCATCGAACAGGACGACCTGCCCGGTGGCCCGCAGCACGACCTGGCCGTCGGCGCTGCCGATATCGACGGTCGTGCGCTCCATCCGCGCAGCTTCCATCTGGCAGGCCAGCGTGCGTTTCCAGATCAGGTCGTAGAGCTTGCGTTGATCGTCTTCGGTCACCTTGATGCCCTTGGCATCAAGGTTCATGTCCGTGGGCCGGATGCACTCGTGCGCTTCCTGCGCGTTCTTCGCCTTGTTCTTGTACATCCGCGGGCTGCCGGGCACGTATTCGGCGCCATAGCGCGTCTTGATCGCGTCGCGCGCGGCGTGCACGGCCTCCGGCGCCATGTCGATCCCGTCGGTCCGCATGTAGGTGATGTAGCCCGCCTCGTAGAGCCTCTGGGCCGCGCTCATCGTCTGGCGGGCGCCCATGCCGAACTTGCGGCTCGCCTCCTGCTGCAGCGTGGAGGTCATGAAGGGGGCCGACGGGTTGCGGGTCGCGGGCTTCGCCTCGACCGACTGCACCGTCAGGTCGCGGGAGGTGATGGCCTGCACGGCCAGTTCGGCCTGGGTCGCGTTCTCGATGCTGTAGCGGTCGAGCTTGTCGCCCGCCAGGACCGTCATACGGGCCTCGTACTCCTGGCCGCGCGGGGTGGCCAGGATCGCGGTCACCGACCAGTATTCGCGGGGGCGGAACGCCTCGATCTCCATCTCGCGCTCGACGATGAGACGCAGGCAGACCGACTGCACCCGGCCCGCCGATTTCGCGCCCGGCAGCTTGCGCCACAGCACGGGGCTGAGGTTGAAGCCCACCAAGTAGTCGAGTGCCCGGCGCGCCAGATAGGCTTCGACCAGCGGCATGTCGACCTGGCGCGGATGCGACATCGCCTCGGCCACCGCGTCCCTGGTGATCGCGTTGAAGGTCACGCGGCTGACGGGCGTGTCCTTCTTGATCGAGCGCCGCTTGGTCAGTGCTTCCTGCAGGTGCCAGCTGATCGCCTCGCCCTCGCGGTCGGGGTCCGTGGCGAGGATCAGCTCGCCGTCCTTCTGAAGCGCGTCGGCAATCGCCTTGACGTGCTTCTTGCTGTCGCTGGCCACCTCCCAAAGCATGTCGAATTCGTTGTCGGGATCGACCGATCCATCCTTCGGAGGCAGGTCACGGACGTGGCCGTAAGAGGCGAGAACGGTGTAGTTGTCACCCAGATACTTGTTGATCGTCTTGGCTTTGGCAGGAGATTCGACAACAACTACAGGCATTTGCGGGACGACCTCTCGTGGAAATTGTGACGCGACTCTTTGGCGGCGCAAGATGTGTGTCGCTTTGGGGTAATGTCAATGCGGGCGATGGACGCCCGCTTTCGGAGTGCTGTCGGCCGTGCGTTACACCGCCCGGCTGAGAAGTCCGCCGGAATGGCGCTGGATCTCTCCGCTCAGTTCGAGGTCGGTCAAGACCGGCGCCAGAACGGCGGCGTCGGCGGCAAGATCCCGAATCAGTTGATCCTCCGGGACCGGGGTCGGGCCCAGCCGGTCGAGGATCTCTCGGTGAAGCCGGCTCACGTCGCGCTGCGCCGACGACACCGGTGCAGGGTCCGCCGCTGGGGCGCGCGGGTTGGCGCCTCGTTGTCGGCCGGGCGCGGTCCGGGCGTCGGGACCCGGGTGCAGGGTCAAATGGCCCATCGCCTCGATCACGTCATCGGCGCGACGGATCAAAGTGGCGCCGTCACGGATCAGGATGTTGCAGCCGGACGCGCGCGCGTCGAACGGATGGCCGGGGACCGCCATCACGTCACGCCCGATGTCGAGCGCGTCGCGTGCGGTGATCAGGCTGCCCGATTTCGCTGCGGCCTCCACCACGATGCAGGCGCGGCCGAGCCCGGCGATGATCCGGTTGCGGGCGGGAAAGTGCCGCGCCATGGGTTGCAGCCCGATCGGCTGTTCGGAAAGGCGCAGCCCCTCCTCGGCCATCTGTTCGGACAGTTCGGTGTTCTCGGTCGGATAGATCACATCGACGCCGCCGGCCTGAACACCGATCGTTCCGGAGGGCAGGGCGGCCCGATGCGCCGCGGCGTCGATACCGCGCGCCAGTCCGGAGACGATCACGTATCCCGCAGCACCCAGATCGCGGGCCAGTGCCGCGGCCATCCTGGTGCCCAGCGACGACGCGTTGCGCGCACCGACAATGGATACCAACGGACGGGAGAGAAGCTCGCAGCGCCCCAGAGCCCAAAGGACGGGCGGTGCGTCGGCAAGGTCGAGAAGTGGTTCGGGGTAGCTGTCGTGGCCATGGATCAGGAGTCGTGCGCCGATCCGGTCGCCGGCCTCCAGTTCGGCGGCCACCACGCCTTCGGGGCAGACGCTGTAGTTCCTGACACCGCTGGAGCGCGCGATTTCGGGCAGGGCCGCAAGCGCGTCCTGCGCGTTGCCGTGCTCGTTCAGCAGTCTGTGGTAGGTGGAAGCGCCAACCCGGCGTGAACGCAACAGGCGAAGGTGTGAAAACCGGATATCTTCCGTGGTGGGTGGGAGTGGGGGGTGAGTGGAAGAAGGATGTGAGTCCCCGGCCATCCGCACGCTCCGACCTGTTGCTGGATCAATCTACCGAGTTCGAGGTTAACAACTGCTAAACAGAATCCTCACTATTTTCGGGGAGGCGGGTCTTGGCTAAGCCATTGGACTTTCAACCATTGGACGAAAAGCCGGTTTGAGGGGGGCAAAAAAGGTTACGATTCCGGTGAGCATGATCGCAAACAGAATGGCCGTTCCGGGCCCTCCGGGTGCGAGTCGGGCTCAGGCCGCCGACCCGCCCACGGTAAGACCGCCGATCATGAGTGTCGGCTGACCTACCCCCACGGGCACCCATTGGCCCTGCTTGCCACAGTTGCCCATCCCCGGGTCGAGCGCCATGTCGTTGCCGATGGCGCGGATCTTCTGCAGCGCCGTTGCGCCGTCCCCGATGAGCGTCGCGCCCCGGATCGGGGCACCGACCACACCGTTCCTCACCCTGTAGGCCTCGGTGCAGGAAAACACGAACTTCCCGTTGGTGATGTCCACCTGGCCGCCGCCGAATCCCACGGCATAGATGCCGTCCTTCAGGTCGGCGACGATGTCCTCGGGGGTCGAATCACCACCCAGCATGTATGTGTTTGTCATCCGCGGCATCGGCGCATGGGCAAAACTCTGGCGACGCCCGTTCCCCGTGGCCTCGACCCCCATCAGCCGTGCGTTCTGCCTGTCCTGCATGTATCCGACGAGGATGCCGTCCTCGATCAAAACGTTGCGGGCAGAAGGGGTCCCCTCGTCATCGACGCTGATCGATCCGCGCCGGTCGGGAATCGTGCCGTCGTCCAGAACGGTGACTCCGCGCGCCGCGATCTGCTGGCCCATGAGCCCGGCAAAGGCGGAGGAGCCGCGGCGGTTGAAATCGCCTTCCAGCCCGTGACCGATGGCCTCGTGGAGCAGGATGCCTGGCCAGCCGGGGCCGAGGACCACATCCATGACGCCCGCAGGCGCCGGTTCGGCAGCGAGATTCACCAGCGCGATACGCAATGCTTCGTGGGTCTTGGCCTCCCAGTCTTCCCGCTCCATCACGCCGCCCGCCAGCAGGTAGCGGCCGCCACCGCCGGCAGTCCCGCTTTCGCGCCGGCCGTTCTCTTCCACGATCACCGACACGTTCAACCGCGTCATCGGGCGCCAGTCGGAGACCGCCTGTCCATCGGGACGCAGGATCACGACTTCCTGGTGGCTTGCGGCGATGGTGGCCGTGACCTGCACGACCCGCTTGTCCAGATCGCGGGCAAAGGCGTCGATCTCGCGCAGCGTCTCCACCTTCACGCCGAACTCGGTTCCGGCAATGGGGTCGGCATCGGTATAAAGCCGCGCATTGGTGGGCTTTGGCCCGGCAGAAAGCGTGCCGCCCCCCTCGGTCACGGCCAGCCGCACCGTGTCGCAGGCCCGGCGCAGCGCGGATTCGGAGATGTCCGTGGAATGCGCATATCCCACCGCTTCGCCGGCCACCGCGCGCAGACCGAATCCCTGCGCCGCGTCGTAACTCGCCGTCTTGAGCCGACCGTCATCGAAGACAAGCGCTTCGGACCGGCGACGTTCCAGAAACAATTCTCCGTCGTCCGCGCCATCCGTTGCCGTGCGCAACTGTCGAAGCGCTGCCGCCTTGTCCACATGGGTTACGAAGGGATCAAAGGGCGCATCCGTCATGATGGTGGCCTTTCCGCTGCTGGGGTCGAGCCGGAAGAAGCGTCCGATTGACGCAACCATAACTCTTTATCTCGCGACGAGAATATGATTGTTAGCAGGCCAGAATACAACGGGCAGGGCATACGAGCGTCCGACGTCCCGTGTCGCAAACAGTGATCAGTCTGGATCAGGACCGCAGATGAAAAAGCTTCTCAAAGGCATCGGACTGCCGGCCGCCTTCGCCGCAGCACCCGCATGGGCTCAGGAAAATCTCGAGGTGATCGGGAGACCGGTCGACGGCAAGATGGGCTTCCAGCCGGCCGCGACCGAACTGGCACGCGACCTCCAGTGGCTGGACGGCATGATCCTCGTCATCATCACCGCCATCACGCTGTTCGTGACCGCGCTGATCGCCTGGGTGATCGTGCGCTACAACAGCAAGGCGAATTCCAAGCCCGCGGGCTTCACCCACTACACGCCTGTCGAGATCGTGTGGACCGTGGTGCCGATCGTCATCCTCGTGTTCATCGGCGCGTTCTCCCTCCCGGTTCTCTTCAAGCAGCAGGAGATCCCGGAGGCAGACATCACCATCAAGGTGACCGGCTACCAGTGGTTCTGGGGCTACGAGTATGTCGATCACGAATTCGGCTTCGAAAGCTTCCTTCTGGCACGCGAAGACCTGGAAGATTACGGCTATAGCCAGGATGAGTACCTTCTGGCCACCGACACCGCCGTGGTCGTGCCGGTCGGCAAGACGGTCGTCATGCAGATCACGGGCGCGGACGTCATCCACTCCTGGACGATTCCCGCATTCGGGGTGAAGCAGGACGCGGTTCCGGGGCGTCTGGCTGAACTGTGGTTCGCGGCGGAGCGGGAAGGCATCTACTTCGGCCAGTGTTCCGAGCTTTGCGGAAAGGACCATGCCTACATGCCGATCACCGTGAAGGTGGTCAGCCAGGAGGCATATGACGAATGGCTCGACGGCGCGATCGAGGAATATGCGGGGAAACCGCGGGATTACAGGGTAGCCGCCAACTGATCCCGGTGGCCCGCGCGGGCCGGCCAGGGATTGACAGCAGGGCGCGCTTCGGTGCGCCCTCGGTGCAGGGAAGAGAATGACGGACGTCACGAACATTTCACGCGGCTATGAACCGACGCTGGGCGATTACTTCGCCCTGCTGAAGCCGCGTGTCATGTCGCTGGTCGTCTTCACGGCGCTGGTCGGTCTTCTGGCCGCACCGGTTTCGCTGCACCCGGTCGAGGCGTTTTGTGCGATTCTGTTCATAGCGATCGGCGCAGGCGCGTCGGGAGCGCTCAACATGTGGTGGGACGCCGATATCGACGCGGTGATGCGGCGCACCGCGCGCCGTCCGATCCCGTCGGGCCGGGTCGAGCCGGGCGAAGCGCTGGCCGTGGGCATTGCGCTTTCCGGCTTGTCGGTGGTCATGCTGGGGCTTGCGGCGAATCTGCTGGCTGCGGCGCTTCTTGCTTTCACCATCTTCTTCTATGCCGTCGTCTATTCGATGTGGCTGAAACGCTCGACGCCGCAGAACATCGTGATCGGCGGTGCCGCGGGTGCCTTCCCCCCGATGATCGGCTGGGTCTGCGCCACCGGGTCCGTCGGGATCGAGGCGTGGCTGATGTTCGCGCTGATCTTCATGTGGACGCCCCCGCATTTCTGGGCGCTGGCGCTGTTCATGCGGTCCGACTACGACGATGCGGGCGTGCCCATGCTGACCGTGACCCACGGACGCCGGGCCACCCGGGTGCATATCCTGATCTACACGGTGCTTCTGACGGTGCTGGCGCTGGCGACGGCGGCGAGTTCCATTGGTGGTCCTCTTTACCTGGCCGTGGCGGTGGTGCTGAACGCGCTGTTCCTCAAGGGCGCTGTTGCGATCTGGCGCCGTGATGAGACGGATGCGGAGGCGGACGGCTACGCGGTCGAAAAGCGGTTCTTCCGCCTGTCGCTCCTCTACCTCTTCCTGCATTTCGGCGCCATCCTCGCGGAAGCTGCGCTGAAAACCTGGGGCATCGGAGGCTGGGCATGGCTTTGAGCAAGGAACACGAGCTTCATCAGCGTCGCCGGGGCCGCAATGTCGGCGTCGGATTGTTGCTTGCCGGGTTCATCGCGCTTGTCTTCGTGCTGACCTTCGTGAAGGTGACGCGCGGGGATTTCGAACTGCCCAACAGTGCTGCGGAGGCATCGCAATGAGCTTGCAGGGCCCGCGCAAGACGGTGGTGCAGTTGGTGGCGGTCGTCGTCGTGATGGGTGGCCTCGCCTGGGCTTCGGTCCCGCTTTACGACTGGTTCTGCCGTGTCACCGGATTCGGCGGAACGCCGCTGGTTGCGGAGGCCGGTGCCGACGCCGTTCTCGACCAGACGATCAAGATCCGGTTCGACGCCTCGCTCGAGCGTGGAATGCCGTGGGAGTTCAAG
The DNA here is from genome assembly GCA_965369035.1 of uncultured Aliishimia sp. GTDB lineage: Bacteria > Pseudomonadota > Alphaproteobacteria > Rhodobacterales > Rhodobacteraceae > Aliishimia. The sequence continues at coordinate 21,865 of CBDUPF010000010.1, read as the reverse complement.
CCGGTGCAGCGGGAGACCGAGATCCGCATCGGCGAAACCGGCCTGGCGTTCTACGAGGCCTACAACCCGACGGATCGTCCGGTGGCCGGGTCGGCCAGCTACAATATCGCGCCCTATGACGCGAGCGGCTTCTTCGTGAAGATCGATTGCTTCTGCTTCGAGGAACAGGTTCTGGAGCCCGGCGAGCGGGTGCAGATGCCGGTCAGCTACTTTGTCGACCCCGAAATCGTGAACGATCGCGAAGGAAAACACGTGCATTCGATCACGCTGAGCTACACGTTCCACGAAATCGACCTGCCCGAAGGTCATGCCGCCGTCGAGCGGGACGTTCCAACGAACACGAACTGACGCCAAGCCAAGAGGGACCCTAAATGGCGCATGCAAAAAACCATGACTACCACATTCTGAACCCCTCCATCTGGCCCTTCGCGGGCGCGGTCTTCGGCTTCCTCATGCTGGTGGGGGCCGTGTTCTGGATGCACGCCGTCACGCCATACCTGTTCTGGTTCGGCTTCGTGGGCGTGCTCTACACCATGTTCGCGTGGTGGTCCGAGGTCGTGAAGGAAGCCAATACCGGCGATCACACCCCGGTGGTGCGGATCGGCCTTCGCTATGGCTTCATCCTCTTCATCATGTCGGAGGTGATGTTCTTCTCCGCCTGGTTCTGGTCGTTCTTCAAGCACGCCATGTACCCGATGGAGACGTATGCGGGCACCGAATACGTCGCCCCCGAGATCTACGCGGTCGACGCCTTCCACCTGCCGCTCATCAACACGCTGGTTCTGCTGCTTTCGGGCTGTGCGGTGACCTGGGCGCACCATGTGCTGGTCCATGGCGGGCCGCGCAAGGACATCGTGAACGGGCTGGCCATCGGCATCGTGCTGGGCATCGCGTTTACCGCGCTGCAGGCCTACGAGTACCGTGAGCTGCTGCTGCACCACGACTGGACCTTTGGCGGCGACGAGTTCTTCTCGAACTTCTTCATGGCCACCGGCTTCCACGGCGCACACGTGATCATCGGGACGATCTTCCTGACGGTCTGCCTGATACGGGTGATGATGGGGCACTTCACCGCCGAGCGTCATGTCGGTTTCGAGGCCGCCGCCTGGTACTGGCACTTCGTCGACGTGGTCTGGCTGTTCCTGTTCTTCGCGGTCTACATCTGGGGCATCTGACAAGCGTTTCGGCAGCTTGACACAAGGTGCCGGTGACAAAAGGCAAGGCGCGCGACAGAGGGTTCGCGCGCCTTTTCCATGGAACGGGTCCGGGAAATCAGGGCGGGAATGAGACGAGTAGCATTCGCATTGCTGATCGGCGGCGGTGGGTTGGCCATCCTGCTGGCTCTCGGCATCTGGCAGGTGCAGCGGCTCGCGTGGAAACAGGATCTGCTGGCCGGGATCGAGGCGCGCATAGCCGCGGACCCCGTGCCGCTGCCCGAATCCCCCTCGCCGGAGGCGGACCGGTACCTGCCGGTCACGGTCGCGGGGACGTTTCCCGACGGCCCGCGGGCGCGGATGCTGGCCTCCCGCAGGCAGATCGGTGCGGTTTACCGCCACATCGTGCCGTTTCAGACGGTGGACGGATCGCGCATTCTCGTCGACCTCGGCTGGACTCCGGTCGATACCGCGCTGCCGGACCTTCCCGATGGGCCGATGACGCTTGCCGGCAATCTCGACTGGCCGCGCGAGGCCGACGGTTTCACGCCCGCGCCGGACCTCGATGCGGAACTCTGGTATGCGCGCGACGTGCCGGCCATGGCCGAGGTGCTGGACACAAGGCCGATCCTGCTCATTCTGCGGGAATCGCCGCAAACCGACCTCGGCGTGACGCCCTGGCCTGTCGACACGACCGGGATTCCCAAAGATCACATGCAATATGCCCTCACCTGGTTCTCGCTGGCCGCGATCTGGGTCGGCATGACCCTGCTCTTCGTCCTGCGCACCCGGCGCAAAGCCAAGGAAGGCTGATCCGATGAAATACGTCTCAACCCGTGGCGCGGCGCCGGTGCTGAACTTCGCCGACACGATGCTGACAGGCCTTGCGCGCGATGGCGGGCTCTACGTGCCCGGGTCGATCCCGCAGATGACGGAGACCGAGATCGCGAGGCTGGCCGGCCAGAGCTACGAGGAGACGGCCTTCGACGTCATGCGCCCCTTCGTCAGCGAGAGTTTTGGCGACGACGCGTTCCGGGCGTTGATCGCGTCCGCCTACGCCGGGTTCGGCCATGTCGCGCGCGCGCCGCTGGTTCAGCTGGACCAGGGGCATTTCCTGCTGGAGCTGTTTCACGGGCCGACGCTGGCGTTCAAGGATTTTGCCATGCAACTGATCGGCCAGCTGTTCCAGGCGGAGCTGGAACGGCGCGGCGACAGGGTGACGATCGTGGGCGCCACCTCCGGCGATACGGGCTCTGCGGCGATCGAGGCGTTCGCCGGGCTGGAGAACGTCGATGTCTTCATCCTCTACCCGCACGGGCGGGTCAGCGAGGTGCAGCGGCGACAGATGACGACGCCTGACGCACCGAACGTGCATGCGCTGGCACTGGAGGGCGATTTCGACGACTGCCAGGCGCGGCTCAAGGACATGTTCAACGACTTCGAGTTCCGCGACGGGGTGAAGCTCGCCGGCGTCAATTCGATCAACTGGGCGCGGGTGCTGGCGCAGGTGGTCTACTACTTCACGTCCGCCGTGGCGGTTGGCGCCCCGCATCGCAGCGTGTCCTTCACAGTGCCCACGGGCAATTTCGGCGACATCTTCGCCGGCTATATCGCGCGGCGGATGGGCTTGCCGATCGACCGGCTCATCGTCGCCACGAACCAGAACGACATCCTGCACCGGGCGCTCAGCGGACAGGGCTATCACAAGGGGGACACGATCCCCTCGATCAGCCCCTCGATGGACATCCAGGTCTCCTCGAACTTCGAACGCGCGCTCTTCGACGCCTATGGCCGCGACGGTGGTGCGGTCGCGCAGCTGATGGAAGAGCTGAAATCCGGCGGGTTCGAGATCAGCCAGGGCGCGATGGAAGCCTTGCGCGAGGTCTATACCTCCGGACGCGCCTCGGAGGAGGAGACCTCTGCCCAGATCGCGGCCACGCTGCAGGCGACGGGCGAGCTTCTTTGCCCACATACAGCGGTGGGCGTGAAGGTCGCGGAGGAGCATCTTGACCCCGCCACGCCGATGATCACGCTGGCAACGGCGCACCCGGCCAAGTTCCCCGACGCGGTCGAAGCGGCGACCGGTGTCCGTCCCCCTCTTCCCCCGCGCATGGCGGACCTGTATGACAGGCCGGAACGCCTGACCCGGGTCCCGAACGACCTTGCCGCGCTCATGGAACACATCAAGGAGTCGATCGCCGAGTGACCTTCCAGATGCATCAGCTTTCCAACGGCTTCCGGGTCGTGACCGAACACATGCCAGGACTCGCCTCCGCCAGCGTCGGCATCTGGGTCACGGCAGGCGCGCGCCACGAACGCCCCGAGCAGAACGGGATCGCGCATTTTCTGGAACACATGGCGTTCAAGGGAACCAAGCGGCGCAGCGCGCTGCAGATCGCCGAGGCGATCGAGGATGTGGGCGGCTATGTGAACGCCTATACATCGCGCGAAGTCACTGCGTACTACGCCCGCGTGCTGCAGGCCGACGTGCCGCTGGCCGTGGATGTGATCGCGGACATCCTGCGCAACCCGGTCTTCGATCCCAACGAGATCGAGATTGAACGCGGCGTGATCCTTCAGGAGATCGGGCAGGCGCTGGATACGCCGGACGACGTCATCTTCGACTGGCTCCAGGAACAGGCCTATCCGCAACAGGCGCTTGGCCGAACGATCCTGGGGCCGACCGAGCGGGTCAGCGCGTTCTCGCGCGATGACCTGTCCACGTTCGTCGGCGAGCATTACGGCCCGGACCAGATGATCCTTTCCGCTGCGGGTGCGGTCGATCACGATGTCCTCTGTCGCCTGGCTGAACAGTTCTTTGGCGATCTTCCGGCGCGCAGTGGCGGAACCGCGGAGCCGGGGAAATTCGCGGGCGGCGAGGTCCGCAACATCAAGACGCTGGAGCAGGCGCATTTCGCGCTGGCCTTCGAGGGGCCAGGCTACCGCGACGATTCGATCTATGTCGCTCAGGTCTATGCCGGGCTTCTGGGCGGTGGCATGTCCTCGCGGCTGTTCCAGGAAATCCGCGAGAACCGCGGGCTCTGCTACACCATCTTCGCCCAGGCGGGCGCTTATGCGGATACCGGGATGGTCACGATCTATTCCGGCACCTCGGGGCCGGAACTGCCGGAACTGGCGCATCTGACCATCGACGAGATGAAGCGCGCGGCCGCGGACATCGCCCCGGCCGAGGTCGCCCGCGCCCGTGCGCAGATGAAGGCGGGCCTGCTGATGGGGCTCGAAAGCCCGTCGAACCGGGCCGAACGCCTTGCACGCATGATCCAGATCTGGGGCCGCGTGCCCGATCTCGAGGAAACCATCGCCCGCATCGACGCGGTCACCACGGGCGATGTCCGCGACTTCTCCCAACATCTGGTCACCTCCGCCCCGGTCGCTCTGGCGCTCTACGGGCCGGTGGAGACCGCTCCCAGTCTCGCGCAACTGCAGGAGAGGCGCGCTGCCTGATGCTGCTTGGGCGCCGCAAAGTCCGGATCGAGACCGAGCGGCTGACGCTGCGCCTGCCACAGCATTCCGATTTCCGCCCCTGGGTGGCCCTGCGACTCGCCAGCGAGGAGCACCTCGTTCCGTGGGAGCCGCGCTGGGCTGACGATCATCTGAGCCGCAAGGCCTTCACCAACCGTATCTACTGGGCGCAGCGGTCGATCAATGCGGGCACCGCAGTGCCGCTTTTCCTGATCCGGCGCCAGGACGAGGCGCTGATGGGCGCGATAACGCTCGACAACATCCGCCGGGGTCCGGCGCAGTCGGGCACGCTCGGCTACTGGACCGGGGCGCCCTTTGCCCGGCAGGGGTACATGCGCGAGGCCATTGCCGCCATGCTGCACCATGCCTTCACCCGACTTGACCTGAGCCGTATCGAGGCCGCCTGCCTGCCGGAGAACGAGGCCTCGCGCGGTCTGCTCGAGAAATGCGGGTTCAAGTACGAGGGCGTCGCGCAAAGCTACCTGCAGATCGACGGGCGCTGGCGCAGCCATGTGCTTTATGCCGCGCTGCGCGGCGATCGGCGCGGTCGGGCCGAGATCGGGTAGCCCACCGCCTGGGCAACCGCGGCGATCTTCCCCGACATGATGCGAGACAGCGGCAGAAGGGTGCTGACTTCCTGTCGGCGTGCGCTAATCTTCTGCGGGAAAGGATTGCCCATGCGCCATTTCGCAACGCTTCTCGCCCTCTTCCTGCTTGCCGCATCACCGACGCTGGCGCAGCAGCCGGACCGCACGCCCAGCCATTGCATCGCGCTCGCCGATGCGGCACCGGGGATCGAATACCTGCACAAGGCCAATTGGTCCGACCCCCTGGCCGACGAGACCGTGCGTCTGCACTACATCGCCCACGCATCGTTCCTGATCCGCAGCGCGGGTGGGCTCAACATGGTGACCGATTTCACCGGCTTTCTGGGCAATGTCGACATGATCCCCGATGTCGTCACCATGAACCACGCCCATTCCACCCACTGGACGGCGCATCCCGATCCGGCAATCCCGCATGTCCTGCCTGGTTGGGGCGAAGAATTCGGCTCAGGAGTGGAGCACAGCCTGGACCTGGGCGAGGTTCTGATCCGCAACGTGCCCACCGATATCCGCAGCGCGTTCGGCACCGGAGTCGAGACGAAGGGCAATTCGATCTTCATCTTCGAGATGGCGGGCCTCTGCATCGGGCATCTGGGGCATCTGCATCACGAACCCTCGCCCGAGCAATACGCCGCGATCGGGCGGCTCGACGTGGTGATGGCGGCGGTGGACGGTGGCATGACGCTGGACCTGCCGACGATGACCCGGGTGCTCAAGCGGTTGAAATCTTCCATCGTGATCCCGATGCACTGGTTCGGTGACGGCACGCTGGAAGCGTTCCTGACCGGCATGCGGGACGAGTTCCAGGTCGTTCGCGTCCCCGGCCCGTCGATCGAGGTGTCGCTGGACCGTCTGCCGTCCCGCCCGACGATCATGGTTCTCTATCCGCAGTGGCTGCGCGATACCGAATGACCGCTTGCAACCTGCCGGAATTCACCGATTGTCGGAGACATGACGCTCAATCCTGCCGATGACGAATTCAAGGCCGCGCTCCTGGCCGACCTGCCCGAGGATGTTCTGCGCCAACCCGATCCGCGCTACGTCGAAGAACCGCGCGGGCGCTGGCGCGGGGAGGTTGGTCTGCTGGCACTGCCGCGAACGGTGGAGGAGGTGGCGACTCTCGTCCGGCACGCGGCCCGCCATCGCGTGGGCGTCGTGCCCTATGGTGGCGGAACCGGACTTGTCGGCGGCCAACTTCTGCAGGACGGTGTCCCGCCGCTGGTGATCTCGCTCGAGCGGATGACGCGGATCCGCGCGGTCTATCCGGATGAATACGTGCTTGTCGCCGAGGCCGGGGCCGTGCTCGCGGATGTGCAGGCCGCTGCGGCGGCGGAGAACCGCCTCTTCCCGCTGTCGCTCGCCGCCGAGGGCACCGCGCGGATCGGCGGAAACCTGTCGACGAACGCCGGCGGGACGGGTGTACTGCGCTACGGAAACGCGCGGGATCTTTGCCTCGGGCTGGAGGCGGTGCTGCCGGACGGCACGATCTGGAACGGGCTCTCCCGCTTGCGGAAGGACAACACCGGTTACGATCTGCGCAACCTCCTGATCGGTGCCGAGGGTACGCTGGGCATCATCACCGCCGCCGCGTTGAAGCTCTGGCAGCCGCCGGGGGTGACGGGCACGGCGCTGATCGTCGTGCCGGATCCGGGTGCGGCGCTGAAGCTGCTGGCGCTGGCTCGCGGGCTGCTGGGCGACGGGATCAGCGCCTTCGAACTCATGCACCGGCAGGGGTTCGAGTTCCTCGCGGAGAAACTGCCCGATATCCGCCGTCCGTTCGATCCCGCGCCTGACTGGTGCGTTCTGATCGACCTGGGCCTGCCGCGCGGGCAGGACGCCGCAGCCGCGCTGGAGACACTGTTCGGCGAAGCGATGGAGGCGGGACTTGCCAGCGATGGTCTGATCGCGCAGTCGGAGTCGCAGGCGCAGGACTTCTGGTCGGTCCGCGAGCATATTCCCGAGGCCAACCGACGGATCGGCGCGGTCAGCAGCCATGACATATCGGTGCCGCTGGGGACGATCCCCGAGTTCATCCGGAGGGCAGACGCGCTGATCGCGGGCCTGGGCGCGTTCCGCGTCAACTGCTTCGGCCATGTGGGCGATGGCAACCTGCACTACAACGTGTTTCCGCCCGCCGGGAAAAGCCGTGCCGACTACACGGACGAACGCGACGGAATCAAGCGCGCGCTGCACGACCTTGTCCACGAGGTCGGCGGGTCGGTCAGCGCCGAGCACGGTATCGGGCGGCTGAAGGTCGACGATCTGGAGCGCTACGGCGATCCCGCGAAGCTTGCCGCCATGCGGGCGATCAAGTCCGCCCTCGACCCGTCGGGCATCATGAACCCCGGAGCCGTCCTGCGCGGCTGAACGACATCTCGAGTTCCGCGTGGCGCGCACTTAATTTCCAAGGGGCCACCACCTGGCCGCATGATCGTCCGAAACGCGGCAAGTGTCAGTCGCCTTCGAAGGCGCAGAGGGCATGAACATCCATCCCCATCGCTTCGAGCCGGGCGCGTCCGCCGAGGTCGGGCAGGTCGATGACGAAGGCGCAGCCGATGATCTCGCCGCCCAACCGCTCCACCAGCTTGATCCCCGCTTCGGCCGTGCCGCCGGTGGCAAGCAGGTCGTCGACCACGAGGATCTTTTCGCCGGCCTCGATCGCGTCGTCATGCACCTCCATCACCGCCTCGCCGTATTCCAGCGTATAGGCCTGGGAAATCGTGGCGCCGGGAAGCTTGCCCTTCTTGCGGATCGGCACGAACCCCACCGAAAGCTGGTGCGCGATCGCCCCGCCGAGGATGAAGCCGCGCGCCTCAAGTCCCACGACCTTGTCGATGCGGATCCCGGCGAAGGGGTGCAACATCTGGTCCACGGCCATGCGGAACCCGCGCGGATCGGCGAACAGCGTGGTCACGTCACGAAACATGATCCCTTCGTGGGGAAAATCGACGATCGTCCGGATGTAGTCTTCGACGCGGGCGGTGCGGGGCATGAGGCGTCCTCTGGATCGGTCTCTTCGGGTGCAATGCCGCATGCGAACGCGTTGCAGCGCGGCGACGAAACACGCAAGATGTGCCTGAAATCACGCGGCGAAGGCAAGTCAAATGGCAGCGGAGGGGCGCAGGAAACTGATGCTGGTTGCGGGCGCGGCGGTGCTCGTCGCCGGCTGGCAACGGTTCGGGGTGCGTTCCGAGGGGCTGGATTTCGCAGCCGTGGCGGGCGCGCCGGGCTGGGAGTTTGCAATGGCCGGGGAAGTCAGCGGGCTCTCCGGCTCCGACCTGTTGACCATCGGGCTGGAACCTGGCCCCGAGCCGCTGCCTGCGGACCGTCTCGAAGCGGTTGTTCACCGCGATCATTCGGGCGGCGTTCCGGTGGCGGTGTTTTCGGATTTCTTCTGCCCCTATTGCCGCGAGTTGATCGCGCGGCTGCATCGGCTGGCCTCGGGCGGGGCGGCGATGTCTGTTTCGTGGCACGAACTGCCCCTGCTGGGACCGAACTCCGAACTGGCGGCACGGGCGTTGGAAGCCGCCGCGCTGCAGGGCGGCTACGTGGCCTTTCACCGGCAGCTTTTGTCGGACGGTTTACGCCCGCTTCCGGCGTGGATGGGGGAGGTCGCCACGCGTGCGGGGCTCGACGGGGCGCGGGTGCTGCGCGAGATGGACGGCCCGGAGGCGGCGGCGCGCCTGCGGGAGAGCGCGGCGGCCGCGGCGCGCCTGGGATTCTTCGCCACGCCGGGCCTGGTGGTGGGCCGCAAGGCCGTGCTGGGCGGGCTCGGACGCGAACAGTTGGAGGACCTGCTGGCGGGCGGGGAGGCCTGAGGCGCGGGGCGGGTCAGCCGCCCAGCACCCGGCCCGCCACCGCATCGAGTTTCGCGATCATCGCGGGGTCGCGTTTCTCCGGAGCGGTGAGCACGGCGTATTCGAGCGCCCGGTCGCAGCCATGCGGGCAAGGCGCGCGGTCCGCACCGAGCAGTGCGGGCAGCCTCTTGACCAGTTCGCGCCCCTTGTCGGCATTGCCGGACAGCGTGGCGATGATGTCGGAGATATCTACCTCCCCGTGATCGGGGTGCCAGCTGTCGTAATCGGTGATCATGGCAACGGAGGCATAGCAGAGCTCCGCCTCGCGGGCGAGCCTGGCTTCGGGCATGTTGGTCATGCCGATCACGTCGCAGCCCCAGGCGTCGCGGTACATCTTCGATTCCGCGAGGGTCGAGAATTGCGGCCCTTCCATGGCAAGGTAGGTGCCGCCGCGATGGACGTCGATCCCGGCATCCCGTGCCGCCGTTTCGCAGGCGTCGGAAAGACGCGGGCAGGTCGGGTGCGCGATCGAGACATGGGCCACGAACCCCGCGCCGAAGAAGCTCTTCTCCCGCAGGACGGTACGGTCGATGAACTGGTCGACGATCACGAAATGACCCGGTGCCAACTCCTCCCGGAAGGATCCGCATGCGGAGACGGAGATCACGTCGGTGACGCCCAACCGCTTCAGCGCGTCGATATTGGCGCGGTAGGGCACGGAGGACGGCGAATGCACATGCCCGCGCCCGTGACGGGGCAGGAAGGCCATTTTCACACCATCGAGGATGCCCGTCAGGATCTCGTCCGACGGCGCCCCCCACGGCGTTTCGACGGCCTGCCAGCGCGCCTCCTCCAGCCCGTCGATGTCATAGATGCCGGAGCCGCCGATCACGGCGATCATGGTGTCGGTCATGTCATGTCCCTGGTGTGGTTCAGGGACAGAGTGGCAAGGGCCGCGAGGCTTGGCAAGGCGGCCGCGGGGTCAGGGCGCTTGCGCCTCCAGCGCTGCCACATCGCCCGCTTCGAGCGTTGCGCGCGCCGCCGCGATGCGCTCGGCAGGCCAGTCCCACCAGGCGATCCGGTTGAGCGTTGCGATTTCATCGTCCGTGAAACGGCGGCGCACGACCTGTGCGGGATTGCCGGCCACGACCGTGTAGTCGGGCACGTCACCGCGCACGACCGACCCCGCGCCGACGATCACGCCATTGCCGATCCGTGTTCCCGGCATCACCATGGCGCCGTAGCCCAGCCAGACATCGTGGCCGACCACGATATCGCGCCGGTCGGGCTGGTAGCCCAGCATGGTTTCCGGATCGAGGACCGCGAAGGGGAACGTGGTGATGCCGCGGGTCGCATGGTTGGCGGAGGCGCCGATGAAGCGCACGCCGTGAGCGATCTGGCAGAATTTGCCGAGAACCAGCCTGTCCGCGGCGAAATCGAAGAGATAGGGCGCAAGGCGCGCCGCCCATCCGCCCGGTTCGGGCGGGTCGAAATCCGAGGCATAGGTATACTCGCCGATCTCCATGCGCGGATGGTCGATCACGGATTTCAGGTAGACGGTCCCAGCATGGAGTGTGCCGTCGGGCAGAGTGATGGGATGCGCGCGAGCGGGGTCGGGGAGAGCGAAAGGCATGGACTTCTCCTTTGAAAATCACTGGATCGTGGCAGGGATTCAAAGAGTCTGGTCCATCGTCTCCTCCATCAGCTTCGCGGATTTCTACCATGCCGCGGGTCGAAATGCCAATGGTCAGTCGTCCGGGCGGGCAAGTTCGAAAAGATCGCGAATCACCGTGTAGTCGCGGTAGCCCAGCCGCGACAGCGGGCGGTAGGTGGTGATGTCGAACCGCCCGTTCTTCAGGCAATTGTCGCGCATGTGGATACCCGTGACCTCGCCGAAGACGACGAAATTCGACTTTCCCTCCAGCTTCACGATCTGCGTCAGGCGGCATTCGAGGTTGGCAGGGGACTCGGCCACCCGGTCGCAGCCGATGGTTTCGCAGGGCACGGCGGTCAGCCCCGCCGCCTCGAACTCGTCACTTTCGGCCGGCAGCGTGGCCGAGGATGCGTTCATCGCGTCCTTCAACGCCTCCGACACGATGTTGACGCAGAATTCCCCCGTGGCGCGGATATTGGCGACGCTGTCCTTGGTTCCGTCCTGGTCGGGTTTCGTCCCGGTGGAGGCGAACATGACCTGGGGCGGCACATAGGCCACTGCATTGAAGAAGGAATAGGGCGCGAGGTTGCGCACCCCGTCCGCGTCGCGCGTCGATATCCAGCCGATGGGGCGTGGCGTGACAATCGCGTTGAAGGGGTTGTGCGGAAGGCCGTGGCCGTCCTCGGGGCGGTAGAACATCTGTGGATCCGTCCGGTTTGGTTCGGTTTGGCAAAGACGTAACCGCATGCTAGGGCGAAGGCCAGCGATTGACGGCAGGCGGCCGGGACAGGCGCGCGAGGACTCGAGGCAGGTGTATCGACTGGCGACGGAACAGCCCGCGGACCGTTGGGAGGTGGAGGCACTCTATGACCTCTGTTTCGCGCCGGGTCGGGAGGCGCTGAGTTCCTACCGGCTGCGCGACGGGATCGATCCGGTCTGGGACCTGTGCCTGGTCGCGCGCGACGAGTTGGGCATTCTCGCCGCCGCAATCCGGTACTGGCCCGTGCGCGTGGGGACGGTGCCGTCCCTGCTCCTGGGTCCCGTGGCGGTTCACCCGACGCGCCAGGGCGAAGGGTTGGGCAGACTGCTGATCGAGGACAGCCTTGCACGCGCCGAAGTCGGCTGGGACCGCGTGATGCTGGTCGGCGATGCACCCTATTACGGGCGGTTCGGGTTCTCGAAGCTGATCGGGGTGGAGATGCCGCCGCCGACCAACCCCGAGCGGGTGCTGGGACGTGCGCTCAAGGAAGATGCGTGGGAGGGGGTCACGGGCCGTGTCGAACGCTGGGACGCTTGAAAGCGGGGCCTCGCGCTCCGATCTTCTGTGCATGGATGGTGTGGACATGGATATTCCGCCCGAGGTGGCGGCACAGATACGGGACCTCGCCGTGCGGCATGGCAAGGCGTCCGGCGGGGCGATCGAACTGATCAATGCGCTGGGCGGCAAGGCGGAAAAATGGCTCGACCGGCTGCCGGCCCCGGTGCGCAGCGGGCTCAACAGCGCGACGCGGCGGGCCCTGGAACACTCCGCGCGGGTTGCGCATTCCAGCCGTTCCACCGTCCCGGATCAGCCGGGATGGGTCAATTCCGCGGTCGGTGCGGCGATGGGCGCGGCCGGCGGTTTTGGCGGTACGCCAACGGCGCTGGCGGAACTGCCGGTCACGGTGACGCTGCTGATGCGCGTCATCCAGGGCGTGGCGGCGGAACAAGGGTTCGATCCCGCCGAAGAGAGCGTTCAGTTCGATTGCCTGACGGTCTTCGGCTCCGCCGGGCCGCTCGAAACGGACGACGGTGCCGAAACCGCCTTTCTGTCGGCGCGTGTCGCGCTCAACGGCGCGGCGCTGCACAAGATCATCGCGACCGTGGCGCCGCGGCTCGCTGCCGCCATGGGTCAGAAGCTGGCCGCGCAATCGGTGCCGATCCTCGGCGCGGCGGCGGGGGCGGCGATCAACTACGCCTACATCAACTACTATGCCGAGATGGCGCATATCCATTTCGCACTGCGACGGATGGCGATCGAGACCGACATGCCGGAACGCGACCTTGCCGATGCCCTGCGCCGGGAACTCAGGATCCGCGTGGTCCGACGGTGAGCGGGGATCCCGTCAGGTCGTGATCCCGCTGCGGGAAACGGCGGTGGCCTTGAGGACGGCAAAGATCTTCTGTCCCGGCGCCAGCGCCATTTCCTCGCAGGACCGGCTGGTCACCCGCGCGAGCAATCGCTGATCGCCCAGAAGCAGCACCACGGCGATGCCCGGCCCGCGTCCCGATTGCAGGCTGTCGATGGTCACGGGCAGGATGTTGCGGGCCGAAAGCCCCTGCGGGTGCACTGTCGAGAGCATCACGTCGGTGGCGAGGATCCGCAGGCGCAGCGTCTCTCCGGGCGCAGCCGTGACACCGGGAAGCTCCAGATGCCCCGGCCCGGCGGAGAGCCGGGTCAGCCCGTCGCCCAGATGCTCCAGCACCCGGGCGCGCAGGATTGCGCCCGCCTCCCGCACACCAAGGAGCGGCATCGCCTCCGGATCGGACAGCACGTCGAACACCGGGCCCTGCCGGGTGATCCGGCCAGCCTCCAGCAGCGCCACGTGGTCGGCCAGCCGGGCGATCTCCTCCACCGCGTGGGTGACATAGAGGATCGGCATCTGCATCTCGGTCTTGAGCCGGTCGAGATAGGGCAGGATTTCCTCCTTGCGGGGCGTGTCGAGTGCCGCAAGCGGCTCGTCCATCAACAACATGTCCGGTCCTGCGAGCAGGGCGCGTGCCAGGGCGACGCGCTGGGTCTCCCCGCCCGACAGCGTGGCCGGACGACGATCAAGCAGGTTGCCGATGCCCAGAAGCTCGACCAGCGCGTCTTCGGACAGGGCGGGGCCGTGCGTGCCATAGCGTTGGCCGAACCGGATATTCTCCCGAACCGTCAGATGCGGGAAGAGGCGCCCGTCCTGAAAGACATAGCCGAGGCGCCGCTTGTGCGGTGGCAGCGAAACGCCCGTGGCGCTGTCGAAAAGCGTACGGTCGCCCAGCCGGACGCGTCCCTCCTGCGGGCGGATCAGCCCGGCCATCACCTTGATGGCCGTGGTCTTGCCCGCGCCCGAGGGTCCGAACAGAGCCGTGACGCCCGGACCCCCGGACAGGCTCAGGTCGAGCGCGCGGTCCGGAAAGCGATGGCGGAGCGATAGCTCAAACCGCATTGGCCGCTCCGATCCGCGCGGCAAGTCGTCGGGCCAGCCATTCCGACAGGACCACGGCGGCGACCGAGACGGCCACGGCCCAAAGCACCAGTTGCGCGGCCGGCCCCTCCTGTCCGGGGATCTGCAGCAAGGCATAGATCGCCGAGGGCAGGGTGCGGGTCTCGCCGGGAATGCTGGCCACGAAGGTGATCGTCGCGCCGAATTCGCCCATCGCCTTGGCAAAGCCCATGACCGTGCCGGCAAGCAGCCCGGGCAGGGCGAGTGGCAGCGTGACGCGCCAGAACATGGCCCAAGGCGGCGCGCCGAGCGTCGCCGCGGCCTCTTCGAGCCTTGGGTCGACCGCCTCGATCGCGAGGCGGATCGCCCGCACCATCAACGGGAAGCCCATGATCGCGGCGGCGAGCGCCGCCCCGGTCCAGCGGAAGGCCAACGTTATGCCCAGCGTGTTTTCCAGGAACTGGCCCAGCGGGCCATTGCGCCCGAATGCCACCAGCAGCAGGTAGCCGGTAACCACCGGCGGCAGCACCAGCGGGAGGTGCACGAGGGCGGAGACCAGTGCCTTGCCCGGAAACTCGCGCCGTGCCAGCAGCCATGCCACCCAGATCGCGACGGGCAGGCTTGCCAGCGTCGCCACGACCGACACGCGCAGCGAGAGGGCGAGCGCGGTCCAACCGGCGTCATCCAGCATCAATCTGCAAGCCCCGTGAACCCGTGGGAGCGAAAATGTTCGAGCGCCACGGGACCGCCCAGCCAGTCGACCAGGGCCACCCCGCCCGGTGTCACCGCGGCCAGGGAATAGCGGATGTCGGGCTGTTCTTCTTTCGGGATCATCCAGACCGCGCTGGCCGATCCAGGTGCGGCCACGAGGTCGGAGGCATAGACGATGGCCAGCGCAACCTCGGCCCGGGAAACCAATGCGAGGGCGGCGCGCACGTTCTCGACTTCGGCCAGCCGCGGGAGGAGCGGTTCCCACAGGCCTTTTGCCTCCAGCCAGGCCTGCGCATACTGACCCGCGGGCACGGACCGGTGCTCACCGATGGCAATGCGTCCGTCCGGACCCAGCCGGGCGATAACCTCCTCTGCCGCGAGAGATGACAGCGGCGGAGCCCCCGGTGGACCAACCAGAACCAGAGTGTTTGCAAAGGGCGACCGGCGGCTGTCCGGAATCAGGCGGCCGCGCGCCTCCAGCCAGTCCATCCAGTCCGGGTTGGCGAGCATCACCACGTCCGCCGGCGCGCCCTGATCGACCTGACGGGCCATTGCGCCGCTGCCACCAAGGGATAGCCGCACCTCTCCCGGCCAGTCCGAAAGTGCGGCCTCCAGCGCCTCTGCCAGGCTCGCCGCGGCAAAGACCGTCAGGTCAGGTTTCGCGTCCTCGGCCAGTGCCGCCAAGCCCGACAAGAACCAGACCAGGATGGCCATCACATGGCGCGTAAAAGAGAATTTAACCATTGCGCGGCGACTATTCCCGAGGTGATGGTATCGAACAAGCCGAAACACGTCCGTACGGTCCTGAATGGTGGCGAGCAAGGTGGAAGCGTGGATAACCGGTCCTATTTGTGCTAAAAACGTCGCAAAAGAATGATAGTGACAGAGCGGTAACAATGTCGATGCAAATGATCAAACAGCTTCCTTTGTCCGTTCCATGTGATGTGAAATGGGATGTTCGCAGCCAGTTCGCCGCGCTTTGCTACCGCTACCAGAAGGACAAGTTGCGCGTGCTGCTGATCACCTCGCGCAAGACCGGCCGCTGGATCATTCCCAAGGGGTGGCCGATCGACGGCAAGACCCCCGCCGAAACCGCAATGCAGGAAGCCTGGGAAGAAGCCGGCGTCGTGGGCAACTACGACGATGTGTGCTTGGGCCTGTTCTCCTACAGGAAGTATTTCGAAGAGGCCGACGACCTGCCATGCGTGGCGATGGTCTTTCCGGTCAAGGTGAAGCATCTGGAGGACAAGTACCCCGAGGCCGGACAGCGCAAGCGCAAATGGGTCTCCCGCAACCGTGCCGCGAAAATGGTCTCCGAGCCCGAACTGGCCCGCATTTTACGCGATTTCGACCCTAAGTTGTTGGGTTGAAAGGGGTTCTGTTCTTGATCGCGCGCGCGGATCGACTATGTCTCGGATGTCAGGGGCGGGACTGCGCGACATGATCCAGTACACACTCAGATGCGACGAAGGACACAGTTTCGACAGCTGGTTCAAATCGTCCGCGGCGTTTGAAACGCTGGTGGCATCGGGCCATGTGACCTGCGCCATCTGCGGATCGGGGGAAGTCAGCAAGGCGATGATGTCGCCGCGCGTGACGACCGGGCGCAAGAAAGCTGCCGAACCCGTGGCCAAGACGAAACCCGCCGAACCGCAGCGGCGCACGCAGCACCCGATGGCCGTGGCGCCGGATCCCGACGTGCAGCGCGCGATTGCCGAACTGCGCAAGCGGGTCGAACGCGACTCCGACTTCGTGGGTGACAGCTTCGCCACGGAGGCGCGCGCGATGCATCTGGGCGAGGCACCCGAACGCTCGATCTACGGGCAGGCCACGGTGGAGGAGGCGCGCAGCCTTGTCGAGGATGGCGTGCCGGTCATGCCGCTTCCCTTCATGCCGACGCGCAAGACCAACTGATCCCATGCAAATCGTGATCACAGGAGCCAGCCGGGGCATCGGCGCGGGCCTTGCCGAGGCCTACCGCGCGGCGGGACACCGGGTGATCGGGACAGCGCGCGGAAACGACGCGGACCTGTCGCTCGATGTGACCCGCGCAAAGGAGTTCGCCCGGCTTCGCGACGCGCTGGACGGCGCACCCGTGGACCTGCTGGTCTGCAACGCGGGCATCTATCCCGACAAGGGGCAGCGGCTCGAGGACGGATACGCGCCCGAGATGTGGGCCCGGACCTTTGCCGTGAATGTGACCGGCGTGTTCCTGACAGTGCAGACGCTGCTTGCGAACCTGCGGGCGGCACGCGGCAGAATCGCCATCATTTCCAGCCAGATGGCCTCGCAGTCCCGCGCCCCGGGCGGCAGCTACATCTATCGCGCGTCGAAGGCGGCGGTGCTGAACCTGGGCCGCAATCTGGCTGCCGATCTCGCGGAGGACGGCGTGTCGGTCGGCATCTATCACCCCGGTTGGGTCCGCACGGACATGGGGGGCGGGTCGGCCGACATCTCCATCGCAGCCTCGGTCTCGGGCCTGCTTGCACGGTTCGAGGAGCTTGGCCCGGAGAGTACGGGCTGCTTTCGCACCTGGGACGGCCGCGACCACCCCTATTGAGCCTCTCGCTGCGACGGACGCGCTCTTGCGCCTGCGCCGGGCGCGGCGTAAAGGGCGGCGAAGTTTTCTGACGGGCCGGGGTGCGGCATGCCCATATTGGTGATGAAGTTCGGCGGAACCTCCGTCGCGACGCTCGACCGGATCGCGCGGGTGGCGAAACGCGTGGGCGTGGAGGTCTCCAAGGGCTATGACGTCATCGTCATCGTCTCCGCCATGGCGGGCAAGACCAACGAGCTGGTCGGCTGGGTCGACGAGACCTCCCGCTTCTACGACGCGCGGGAATATGACGCCGTGGTTTCCTCGGGCGAGAACGTGACCGCCGGCCTGATGGCGCTGCGCCTGCAGGAGATGGGCGTCCCCGCGCGGTCCTGGCAGGGCTGGCAGGTCCCGCTGAAGACGACTGCGGCCCATGGATCCGCCCGGATCGAGGAGATCCCGACCGACAACATCAATGCGAAGTTCGCGGAAGGCATGCGGGTTGCAGTGGTCGCCGGTTTCCAGGGAATCAGCCCGGAAGGCCGGATCACCACGCTGGGCCGCGGTGGGTCGGACACCACCGCCGTCGCTTTCGCCGCGGCCTTCGGGGCGGAGCGGTGCGACATCTATACCGATGTCGACGGCGTCTACACCACCGACCCGCGCATCGAATCCAAGGCGCGGAAACTGGATCGGATATCCTTCGAGGAAATGCTGGAACTCGCCTCGTTGGGGGCCAAGGTTCTGCAGACGCGGTCGGTGGAACTGGCGATGCGGTACAATGTGAAGCTGCGAGTGTTGTCGAGCTTCGACGACGAGATGAACGACCAGGCGGGCACGCTGGTCTGTGCGGAGGACGAGATCGTGGAAAGCAATGTTGTTGCGGGCGTGGCGTTCAGCCGGGACGAGGCCAAGATGACCCTGGTCAGCGTGGCCGACAGGCCCGGGATCGCGGCGACCATCTTCGGCACGCTGAGCCACGCGGGCGTTCTGGTCGACATGATCGTTCAGAACATCGCCGAGGAGGGGCGCACGGACATGACCTTCTCCTGTCCCACAGATCAGGTCGCGCGGGCGGAGAAGGCGATGACCGAAGCCAAGGACAAGGGTGTTCTGAACTTCGCCGGCGTCGTCGCGGATACCGACGTGGCCAAGGTCAGCGTGGTGGGCATCGGGATGCGGTCCCACACCGGGGTCGCGGCCAAGATGTTCGAATGCCTTTCGCGCGAAGGGATCAACATCAAGGTCATCACCACCTCCGAGATCAAGATCAGCGTGCTGATCGATCGCAAGTACATGGAGCTTGCCGTTCAGGCGCTGCACGACGCGTTCGAACTGGAAAAAGCCGCCTGAACTGCCGGTTCGCGACGGCGCCGGAATTCGGGGCGCCCCGCGCGATTGGCCGCGCCGCGATGCTGTTCGGCCCTGGACTCGGGATGGGCCTGCCGGATTGGTGAGCGTGCACCCGCTTCGCTGCCGCGCGCCGTCTTAGCGCGATTTTCATTCGGTTTTTCAAATGGTTTCGGCGTGAATTTGATCAAGGTTCTGGCAACTATACCCGCCATGATTGAAAAATTTTCCGCTATGGCACGAATCGCGTTTCGTTTCCGGGGCCTGTGTGGTCTATGCTCGCCCGGAATGACCAAGGGGGATGGACCCGCATGCCCGACGGGTTAGAAACCGAAAGCCGCAAACTGCTTGGACGGCTCCGTGACCTCATGGCGGGCGATGATCCGGGTCAGGCGCGGCTCGACAAGATCACCCGGCTGATTTCGGAGTCCATGGGCTGCGAAGTGTGTTCCATCTACCTGTTTCGGGACGAGGAAACGCTGGAGCTTTGCGCAACCGAGGGGCTCAAACCCGAGGCTGTGCACCAGACGCGCATGAAACTGGGCGAGGGGCTGGTGGGTCGCGTGGCGCGGCGGCGGCAGGTCATCAACACCGCCAAGGCTCCCGACGCACGCGGGTTCCGGTACATGCCCGAGACCGGGGAAGAGATCTTTTCCAGCTTTCTCGGTGTCCCGATCCAGCGTTTGGGCGAGGCTATGGGTGTGCTGGTCGTCCAGTCCAAGGAGGCGCGGGAATACAGCGCCGACGAGGTCTATGCCCTCGAAGTCGTGGCGATGGTCCTGGCGGAAATGGCGGAACTGGGCGTGTTCGTCGGCGAAGGTGCGGCCATGTCGGCACGCCATACGCAACCGGTCATGTTCCGCGGGCAGACCGGTCAGGAGGGGACGGCGGAAGGCCATGTCTGGCTGCATGATCCGCGGGTCGTCGTGGTCAACCCGGTGGCCGACGATCCCGAACGCGAAATGCAGCGCCTGGGCGACGCGATCGAGACCCTGCGCGTGGGCGTCGACAAGATGCTGGCGATGGCCCGGCACGACAAGGACCAGGCCGAGGTCTTCGAGACCTACCGGATGTTCGCCAATTCGCGCGGCTGGATGCGGCGCATGGAGGAGGACATCGCACGCGGCCTCTCCGCGGAGGCTGCCGTCGAAAAGGAACAGTCGCTCGCCCGCGCCCGGATGAGCCAGGCGACGGATACCTACCTGCGCGAACGGCTTGCAGATCTCGACGACCTGTCGAACCGCCTGCTGCGGATCCTGACCGGGCAGGGCAAGGACACCGGCGCGGAGATGCCGGACGATCCGATCCTGATCGCGCGCAATATCGGGCCTGGCGAATTGCTGGAATACGACCGGATGCTGAAGGGGATCGTGCTGGAGGAAGGCTCGGTCGGCTCGCATGCGGCGATCGTTGCCCGGGCACTGGCGATTCCGCTCGTGATCAATGCCAAACGCATCACGACGGAGGCGCTGAACGGCGATCACATCATGGTCGATGGCGACCAGGGCGTGGCGCATCTTCGCCCCGACGACAGCGTGGTGTCCGCATTCCGCGACAAGATCGCGATGCAGGCGGAGGCGCAGACGCGCTATGCCTGCATCCGGGACAAGCCGGCAAGAACGCTTTGCGGGCAGACCGTCGGCCTTCACATGAACGCGGGGCTGCTGGCCGACCTGCCGTCGCTGGTGGGGTCGGGAGCCGAGGGCGTCGGCCTGTTCCGGACGGAGTTGCAGTTCCTGATACGCAACACGATGCCCCGCCGGGGCGAGCTGAGCGCGATCTATGCCCGCGTGCTCGATGCGGCCCGCGGCAAGCGGGTCGTGTTCCGCACGCTCGATATCGGGTCGGACAAGGTGCTGCCCTACATGCGGCCCACGGACGAACCCAACCCGGCAATGGGATGGCGCGCCATTCGTGTGGGGCTCGACAAACCGGGCGTCTTGCGGATGCAGTTGCAGGCGCTGATGCGCGCGGCGAACGGGCGGCCTTTGACGGTGATGTTTCCGTTCATTGCGCAGTACGAGGAATACACCGCTGCCCGCGCCGAGGTCGACAAGGCGCTCGAACGCGAGCGGATCCTGGGGCATCGTCTGCCGGAAACGCTCGAGGTCGGCGCGATGCTCGAGACGCCGAGCCTTGCATTCGCACCGCGCCGGTTCTTCGAGGAGGTCGGCTTCATCTCCATCGGCGGAAATGATCTCAAGCAGTTCTTCTTTGCCGCGGACCGGGAGAACGAGCGGGTACGGCGGCGCTACGACACGCTGAACGTCAGTTTCCTGAGCCTGCTGGAGCGGATCGTCGAACGCTGTGCCGAAACGGAAACTCCGTTGAGTTTCTGCGGCGAGGATGCGGGGCGGCCGGTCGAGGCTCTGGCCTTCGCGGCCATCGGTATCAGAACCCTGTCGATGCGGCCGGCGTCCATCGGCCCGGTCAAGAGCCTGCTGCGGAGGTCGAACCTGCAGGATGTGCGCAAGGTGATCTGCGATGCCCGCCATCGGGGTGTGATGAACGTCCGCCCTGCCTTGATGGAGTATCTCAAGGGCCAGGGCTGAGCGGTCGCGCTCGGCTCGTTCGGCGCTCGACTCCAGCACTCGGCGAGGTTCTCTGGGGTATACATCAAAAAATCTATATAATGTCATGCATTTAACACGCATAGTTCAATCTAATCCTGAACTTCGATGGTGTCGAGTTTTCCCCGAGTTTTCCACTGAATTCGCGGCATCTGACATTAGATAAGCTCGAAAAAAGGTTCCGAAACAAGTGATTTAACCGGAAACGAGAAGGCCAAAACCTCCCCATTCTTTCCAAATTGTGATCTTCTGTGGAAAACGGGACCTGACTTGTCCACAAGGGAAATGCAGAGCGGATTGTGCTTGTTTCACCGTCCCCGATGCACGATCCCAACCTACCACGACAATCTTGACGACCTCTTAACCGGACATGCAGTCCGGCCATCCTTCGCGCGGCGGAATCAAGCGGCTGCGGTCAAAGAGTTTCCGACCACTTACCAACATATGCCGAGGGTCAAAAATCCAGCAAAAGCAAACTTCTGCGTCGTTTAATTCAGGATGAGGTTCAATTACTCCCCAGGCCGGTGATCGCGGCCATGGCGGCGAGGAATTCCGACACTTCGCCATGTGTGTTGTAGTGGCAGAGAGATATCCGCACGCAGCCTTCAAGCCCGAGCGGTTCGAGGATGTTTCCCGAATAGTGATCGGGCTTGCGGACATGGGCGCGAATACCGGCCTCGCGGAGCCGGGCGACAATATCGACAGCGGGCATGTTCTCCACCGCGACGGACACCAGCCCTTCGCGCGCCGGGTTGTCCGTTCCACCGATGACCGACACGCCGGGCAGTTCTGTCAGCCCCGCCTGATTGCCGCATCCGAA
>CBDUPF010000009.1:0-29785 GCA_965369035.1 uncultured Aliishimia sp. | reverse complement strand
CGAACGTGTCGCGGCTTTCGCGGTCCATCTTGTTGCAGAAGGTCAGGATCGGCAGGTCGCGCAGGCGGCAGACCTCGAAGAGCTTCCGGGTCTGGCTTTCCACGCCCTTGGCGCCGTCGATCACCATGACCGCGGCATCCACCGCGGTGAGCGTGCGGTAAGTGTCCTCGGAGAAATCGCTGTGACCCGGCGTATCGACCAGGTTGAACCGGAAATTCTGGTAGTCGAACGACATCGCGGAGGCCGAGACGGAGATGCCCCGGTCCTTTTCCATCTGCATGAAATCCGACCGCGTGCGCCGCGCCTCGCCCTTGGCGCGCACCTGTCCCGCCATCTGGATCGCACCGCCGAAGAGCAGGAATTTCTCGGTCAGCGTCGTCTTGCCCGCATCGGGGTGCGAGATAATGGCAAAGGTGCGCCGCCGGGCGATTTCCGGCGGCAGGGCAGGGCGATTTGCGGTGGTGTCCAACATGGGCCCGTGCTTTAGGCGAGCCGCGCGGAAAGGGCAATCCGCGAACGCGGGCGCAGGTGCGGCGGCCCGCCTTGGGACATGCCGGTCATCCGGGGGCTGCGCTCAGGCGCGCGTCAGCAGGACGTCGCAGGGCGGATTACGGATGAGATCGAGCGCCAGCGACCCCAGGATCGACCGCGCCGCGCCGACACGCCCATGCGCACCGGCGGTGATCAGGTCGTACTTGCCCCCCTGCGTCAGTTCCTGGACCAGCCCCATCGGCGGCGATTGCGTCATGACGGTCTTTCGCTCAAGTCGGCTGGGCAGGGCGGTGTTCTTGCGCCACCACTTGTCCTGTTCCTCGCTTTCGAGGAGGAAACTGGTCTGGAGGTCCATCTGCACGGCGCCAGTGGTTTCCAGCATGCCCGCATAAGGCACGCTGATGGCGTGCGCGGCGGTCAGGGACGCCTCCGGCGAAATTTCCGCCGCGAGCGACAGCGCCGCGGTCGCGGAGGGGCCATAGTCGACCAGCGACAGGACATTGCCGTATGGTCCGACGACAGGCACCGTGGCGAGCAGCACCGTCGCATCCGTCCGGCGCGTGACACGTTGCATCGTGGTTTCCCGCAACGCATCGAGGAACGGCCGCGGACGGTGCGGCCCCATGATCATCAGGGTCTGCTTGTCGACGGCCTTCAGCATCTCCTCGGTCGGATCGCCGGGCTGGATGCTGACGGTATACTTGGCGCCGTCCGCGTTGCGCGCGCAGAGCGCATCCAGTTGCTTCTCCACCTTGTCGTGCAGCGGCGCCAGCAGATCGGGCGGCAAAGCATCATCGAGCACCAAAAGGACGTTGACCGGCAACTCGAACGCCTGCCCGATCTGAAAGGCCCTCTCCACTGCGCGGTCGGAGCGGGCCGACATGTCAGTGGCAACAAGGATACGGTTGAAGGGCAGGGTCATTGAGTCCTCCTGGAACGTGCTGGTTTGGCGAAGTGTGGTCCGGTTCGCCCCGACCCGCCTTGATTTGCGTCAATCGTAAGGGGCGCGCGGGTGGCGTCAACCGGTGGTCGAGGATCGGCGCAGCAACTCTACCGCATCGGGCCGGTCCAGCAACTGTTCGTTGACGTCGAGGCCGGGGAAGCTGTTCACCGATCTCGGGCGCTTCGCCGGTTCCAGCGTCAGGTCGTCCGGAAGCGCGGGCGCCGTGAGCGGATCGTAGAGGAAGCTTTCCGCCGCGATGCCTTCGGCAAAGATCATGTGGTGGTCATCGAAAAGCAGCTGGAAATATTCGACATATCCGCCCTCGATCACCGTGACGCTGTCGCCGTTCACGAGGTGGCGGGCCTTGACCAGGATATCCGGCCGACCCGCGCCGATCCGGTCGCGCCGCTGGTAGATGAACAGCCGATGATCGGGCGATACGACGAGATCGTGCGCGTTGTTCAACGTGCCGGCCCGGATACAGATCGGCGCCAACTCGCCTGCGGCGCGCGCGGTCGCCTGGCCGATCCAGCGGATCTGCTGTGCGCCGGCGTTGCGGGTCAGCACGCGATCGCCGACCGCCAGCGTCTCGATCCGGCGCTGGGACCCGTCGGCCATGGTGATATGGGTGCCGCGCGTGAAAGACACGCAGGCGATCTGCGCGAGGCTGGCGCGCGCCCCGTCGGTGTCGATCCCGACCAGCGCGTAATCCGTCCGCGGCTTGAGCGCAGCCAGCGGAACCAGGTAACTCGCGGCGACGTGCCCTTCAGCATCGAGTTCCACCAGCACGAGCGCGTCCGTCGTATCACCCTGGAGCGTCATCAGCGTGAGGGCGCTGTCGAGGCAGACGACGGCGCCGGGCTGCCCGATCTCCGTGTCCGGGGCAATGCGGAACTGCGTGCCTTCGGGGCATAGGGTCAGCCGTTTGCGCAGGGCCGTCTCTGACAGCCGGTAGATATCGTCCAGAACCAGATCCTCGGCAAAGGACAGCCCGTCACCGAGATTCGCGCCGTTCGTGACGACGAACATGCGTCCGTCGATCACCGGCACGGACTGGGTTGGGGCCTCGGGCTCGGACATCGTTCTTACACTCCGGCGTCGGGCCGGTACCATTGCTGCTGAACCGATACACTAGAAACATGCCGACATTGGGTCAACGTCCCGGCGTTTTGCTGGCAATCCGCGTCGCGGCGGGGCAGTCTGCGCCCGACTCAGAGGGAGGTTGGCATGGATCTCGGGATCAAGGGGAAAAAAGCGCTGGTTTGCGCATCTTCGAAAGGTCTGGGCTTTGGCTGCGCGCAGGCGCTGGCCGAAGCGGGCGTGGACCTGGTGATGAACGCGCGCGGATCGGAGGCGTTGGAGGCGTCGGCGGACGACCTGCGCAGCCGCTTCGGTGTCAAGGTGGACGCCGTGGCTGTGGACGTCACCACCTCCGAGGGGCAGGCGGCCTTGCTCGATGCCGCCGGCGCGGTGGACATCCTTGTCAACAATGCCGGCGGGCCGCCGCCGGGTCTGTGGTCGGACTGGGACCGCGACGATTTCATCAAGGCGCTCGACGCCAACATGCTGGCGCCGATCGCGCTGATGAAGGCGCTTCTGCCCGGCATGATGGAGAACGGGTGGGGGCGGGTCGTCAACATCACCTCGCAATCGGTCAAGGCGCCGATCCCGCAGCTTGGCCTGTCGAACGCCGCCCGCGCCGGTCTGACCGGCTATGTCGCGGGCACGGCGCGGCAGGTGGCGCCGAAGGGTGTCACGATCAACAACCTGCTGCCGGGCATTCACGCCACCGACCGGGCCAACGCGCTCGACGGTCCGGTTGCCGAGAAGGAGGGGATTTCCCTTGCCGAAGCCCGCGCGCGAAGGTCGGCCACGATCCCGGCGGGCCGCTACGGCACGATCGAGGAGTTCGGCGCGGCCTGCGCCTTCCTCTGCTCGCAGCACGCGGGATTCATCGTGGGCCAGAACCTGCTCCTGGATGGCGGGGCCGTGAACCTGTCGATGTAGGGTGTGGGCGCGGCAGAGAACCTGTTTGCCGCCGAAACGGCCGGGCAACGCGCAGCCGAATGCGTCGCAACCGCGGCGCGCTGGCCCTTGGCGCCGAGATCCTGACGACCGAAGCGGCGCCGGTTCTGGTCGATTGCATCTTGTTGTTGCCTTGGCCGAACGGCACGCATCGCGCGCCGCGTCGCGATCCCTGCCGGTTGCAGCCGCGCGGCGCGGCTGGTAAAGCCTAAGCGTTTTGATCGGGATACCAGCGGTGAACGCACAGGCGGATACATTCGAAACGACGAGCCCGCGGCTCGAAATCCGCAACCTGGTCCGCACGCTGGGCGGCAGGCGCGTGGTCGACGACGTATCGCTGACCGTGATGCCGGGGCAGGTGACCTGCCTGCTGGGTCCGTCGGGCTGCGGCAAGTCCACCACGCTGCGGATGATCGCCGGGGTGGAGATGCAGGATTCGGGCGAGATCTGGGTTGATGGGTCGCTGGTCTGCGACACTGTCTTCCGGGTGCCGCCGGAACGTCGCCAGATCGGCTTGATGTTCCAGGATTTTGCCCTGTTCCCGCATTTGACGGTCGGAGCGAATGTCGCCTTCGGGCTGACTGGCGCAAAGGATGAAAAGCGCGCACGCGCGGCGGAGATGTTGGAACGGGTCGAGCTTGCCCGGTTCATCGACGCCTATCCCGACAGCCTGTCCGGCGGGGAGCAGCAACGCGTGGCACTGGCCCGTGCGCTGGCACCGCGACCGCGGATCATGCTGATGGATGAACCGTTCTCGGGCCTCGACAACCGGTTGCGCGACGGGATCCGCGACGACACTCTGGCGCTTCTGCGTGAGGAGGACACGGCCGTCCTGCTGGTCACGCATGAGCCGGAGGAGGCGATGCGCATGGCCGACGAGATCGCGCTGATGCGGGACGGCCAGATCGTGCAAAAGGGCGCCCCCTACAACGTCTATACCCGGCCCGTGGACAAGGCCGCGGTGGCTTTCTTCAGCGATGTCAACGAGTTGCAGGCACGCGTCGAAGGGGCGCTGGCGTCGACACCCTTCGGGCGTTTCCTCGCGCCCGGCGTTGCGGACGGCACCGTCGTCGACATCGTGTTTCGCCCGCAGCATGTGCGGATCGACTTCGATCGGGGCGCTCCGCCGGCACCGACGCCCAGCGAGGGCCGGTCTGCCCGTGCCGAGGTGGAGCGTGCGCGATTTCTGGGCCACGAGAGCCTTGTCGAATTCCGGCTGATGGAAAGCGGCGTAAAGCTCAAGGTGACGGTGCCCAACGTCTTCCTGCCGAAGCCGGGCACGGTGCTGTTCCTGCGGGTGCCGCGCGACCGCTGCTTCGTCTATCCGGCCAGTTAGGCGCCCGAGACCTCGCGCAGGAACCCGCGCAGTGCCTCCGCCGTGGCGTCCGGCGCGGTATCGGGAAAAAAATGCCCGCCCGGGATCGCCGCCGCGCGGATGTCCGCCAGCCGGTCGCCCCAGGTCGCGGGCACGTCGTAAGCGCGCGCCATTGCCCCGTCCGCCCCGAAGAGGACCAGCGCGGGGCAGGCGACCCGCCGGCCCAGATCCGCGGCGTCGAGCGCGAAGTCGACCTTCAGCGCGGCGCGGTAGTCGTCGCACATG
The DNA here is from genome assembly GCA_965369035.1 of uncultured Aliishimia sp. Taxonomy (GTDB): domain Bacteria; phylum Pseudomonadota; class Alphaproteobacteria; order Rhodobacterales; family Rhodobacteraceae; genus Aliishimia. Next base: position 24,725 of record CBDUPF010000009.1, on the reverse strand, counting down.
GCGCGGATCGTGTCGGGGTTGCGCCAGCTGGCCCGGTAGGCGGCAAGCGCCTGCGGGTCGAATTCCGAAAGCTGCGCCGCACCCCAGCCGAGCAGGCAGCTTTCGAAATAGTAATCCGGGTCCGACCCGATCAGCCGCTCCGGGAAGGGCTCGGGCTGCGCAAGGAAGAACCAGTGGTAATAGCCCGTCGCGACCTCTTTCGTGAGATTGTCGAGCAGAAGGTGTGTCGGCACGATATCCATCACCGTCAGAGACTGCACCGCCTCCGGCGCGTCGAGTGCCAGCCGATGGGCCGTGCGCCCGCCCCGGTCGTGGCCCACGAGGTGAAACCGGTCGAACCCCAGCGCGCGCATCAGCGCAACCTGGTCCGCGGCCATTTCGCGAAAGCTGTAGTTCTCCACGCCTGCGGGCTTGGCGCTGTCGCCGTAACCGCGCAGGTCGGCCGCGATCACCGTGAAATCGCGGGCCAGAACCGGAGCTATCGCGTGCCACATGGCACGGGTCTGGGGAAAGCCGTGGAGCAGCAGGACCGGAGGGCCGGAGCCGCCGCGGGAGAAGGCGATCTTCTGGCCGTTCACCTCAAGGGTTTCGCTGGCGAATCCAGGGATCATGTCGCCGTTCTTCTCCCGTCATGGTCCGGTCTGGCATTGTCGCCGGTCATGCATGGCGCGCCCATCACCGCGTCAGCACCGCCAGAATCCGGGCCCAGCTGCGCATGCCGCGGTGGAAGCTTTCGACATCGTATTTCTCGTTCGGGCTGTGGATCGCGTCGTCCTCGTTGGCAAAGCCGACCAGCATGCTTTCCATCCCCAGGATGGTCTTGAAGAAACCGGCGATGGGGATCGACCCCCCCATGCCCGCGAAGACGGCCTCGCGGTTCCATTCGTCGGAAAGCGCGGCTCGGGCGCGTTCGAACTCCGGACGCGTGATGTCCATGACGGAGGCGCGCGATCCGTCGAGCGACTGGTCCCAGCGCACCTTGGCGTCGGGCGACAGCCTTGCCTCCACATGCGCGCGGATCTTCCGGCGCAGTGCCGCCGGGTCCATGTCGCCCACCAGCCGGCAGGTGATCTTGCAATGCGCCTCCGACGGGATCACCGTCTTGGTGCCGGCCCCCTGGTAGCCGCCCCACATGCCGTTGACCTCCAGCGTCGGGCGCGCCCATTGCTGTTCCAGCGTCGAATACGCCTTCTCCCCATGCGCCTGGGTGTAGCCCGCATGGTCGAGATACGCGGCCTCGTCGAAACCGGCCCCGGCCCATTGGCGCCGAAGCTCGTCCGATATGTCGTGCACGCCCTCATAGAATCCCTCGACTGCGACCCGGCCGGTTTCGGGATCGTGGAAGCTGGCGACGATCCGGGACATCTCGCGCAGGGGGTTCAGTCCGGGCCCGCCGTAATGCCCCGAATGCAGGTCGATGCGCGGGCCGATGATGGTGAACTCGTCCTTGAGCATGCCGCGCAGTTGCGAGCAGATTGACGGCACGCCGGGTGCCACCATCGCCGTGTCGCAGATGAGCGCCAGGTCGGCGCGCAGTTCGTCCGCATTCTCCTCCATGAAGGGGATGAGGGACGGGGAGCCCGATTCCTCTTCGCCCTCGAAGAAAAACGTGATGCGGCAGGGCAGCTCGCCATGGATGTCCTTCCACGCGCGGCAGGCCTCGACGAAGGTCATCAGCTGCCCCTTGTCGTCCGAGGCGCCGCGCGCCCGGATGATCCGGCCATTTGCGCCATCTGCCACGACCGGCTCGAAGGGTGGTTGCGTCCAGAGCTCGAGCGGGTCGACCGGCTGCACGTCGTAATGTCCGTAGAACAGCAGGTGCGGCCCGTCCGCCGGCCCGTCCACATGTCCCACCACCATCGGGTGCCCGGTCGTCGGCCGCCGTTCCGCGTCGATGCCGATCGACCGCAGATTCCCGGCCAGCCATTCCGCGGCCCTGTCGCAATCGGCCTTGTAGGCCGGATCGGTCGATATCGAGGGGATGCGGAGGAAGTCCATCAGGCGGTCGATGGACGCGGTCAGGTCGGTGTCGATCTTGTCGAGCGTGGCCTGCAGGCTCATGTGGCAAATCTCCTTGCGTGGTCGACGGACCCTAGCAAGGATGGAACGACTGTCCAGCCCGGGCGATCAAGCCAGTGTCAGGGTCAACCCCGCGAGGACCAGGACCGCGCCCGCGATGCGGACCGGAGAGAGGCTTTCGCCGATCCAGAGCGCCAGGGAGAAGATCAGGATCGACTCGACGCCAAGGATGATCACGTAGGTCCGGGCGAGGTCGACGCGCTGCAGCAGGATGATCTCCGCGATGGCGGCGGCAGCGAATCCGGCCAGGATGATAGCGACTCCCACCCAGCCCAAACCGCTGGAGGCAAGCTTCATCCCGAAGGTCGCCACCGCGTATCCGAGCGCGGTGAGAAGAGACAGGCCCAGCATCAGGAATATGTGCGGCGACAAATCGGTCATGGACGGTCGTCTCTCAAGAAACCGAAGGAATTGGTGGCATCGGCAATACCCAATTCTAGACGCCTGTGCAGGACGCGCGATAGTCCGGAAAACCTCCATAGCGCGCCCGGATAACGCCTGTGCCCGCGTGCGACCCAATGTCCGAGGATTGAAAGTTGCGTGAAAACGCGATGCGGTATAGCAAAGGACTGCTCAGAATTGTTCTAATCTGCGGAAAAGCCGGGGAGACGTAGATGGATTATAACGCGAAGCTGGACGCAGCGCTGAACCGTCTTCACGAAGAGGGCCGCTACAGGACATTCATCGATATCGAACGTCGCCGCGGTCATTATCCTCACGCGATCTGGACCCGCCCCGACGGGACCGAGCGGCCGATCACGGTGTGGTGCGGCAACGATTACCTCGGCATGGGCCAGAATCCGGTCGTGCTGGAGGCCATGCACGAGGCTCTGGACGCGACGGGGGCCGGGTCCGGCGGGACGCGCAACATCAGCGGGACGACCGTGTACCACAAGCGTCTGGAAGAAGAACTGTCCGACCTGCACGGCAAGGAACAGGCGCTGCTGTTCACGTCCGCCTACATTGCGAACGACGCGACCCTGTCGACACTGCCGAAGCTGTTCCCCGGCCTCATCATCTATTCCGACGAGCTGAACCACGCCTCCATGATCGAGGGAATCCGTCGCAATGGCGGGTCCAAGCGCATATTCCGTCACAACGACATGGCGCATCTGCGCGCGCTTCTCGAAGCCGACGATCCGAATGTGCCGAAACTCATTGCCTTCGAGTCGGTCTACTCCATGGACGGCGATTTCGGCCCGATCGAGGAAATCTGCGACCTGGCGGAGGAATTCGGCGCGCTGACCTATATCGACGAAGTGCATGCGGTGGGCATGTACGGCCCGCGCGGTGGCGGCGTCAGCGAACGCGACCGGCTGGTCCATCGGATCGACATCGTGAACGGAACGCTCGCCAAAGCCTTCGGCGTGATGGGCGGTTACATCGCGGCCTCCGCGCGGATGTGCGACGCGATCCGGTCCTATGCACCGGGCTTCATTTTCACCACATCCTTAACGCCTTCCGTTGCCGCGGGTGCCGCCGCTTCGGTCCGTTACCTCAAGACGGCGACGGACCTGCGCGAGCAGCACCAGACCCAGGCATCGATCCTCAAGACCCGCCTCAAGGGGCTTGGTCTGCCGTTGATCGACCATGGGTCGCACATCGTTCCGGTGATCGTCGGCGACCCGGTCCACACCAAGGCAATTTCCGACATGCTGTTGGAACAGCACGGAATCTATGCCCAGCCGATCAACTTCCCCACGGTGCCGCGCGGCACCGAACGTCTGCGGTTCACACCATCCCCGGTTCATGGCCCCAAGGAGATTGACGCCCTTGTGCACGCCATGGATGAGCTTTGGTCACACTGTGCGCTGAATCGCGCTGAATTGGCGGGATAACGCCAATCCGCGTGTTTTCTGATTGCGCCTGTGTTAATAAAAACCAAAGAACAGGGCTCGCGCCGAATCGACAGGCAGACCTAAACAGGTATCAGGCGTGAGAGGCCGCAAACGGGGATAGGGCACACGCGATGATCGGTCGTAGATCGTCCAGCGATGAGCAAGACGATATCGTAGAACCAAAGGGTTTTGACGATTTCGAACTCCGGTTGGGCGATGTGATGCGCGGTGAGCGCGCCACCATGGGCAAATCCCTGCTTGATGTGCAGCGCGAATTGCGGATCAAGGCAGCCTATATCGCCGCGATCGAGAACTGCGATCCCGAAGCCTTCGATACGCCCGGTTTCATCGCCGGCTACGTGCGATCCTACGCCCGCTATCTCAACATGGATCCGGACAAGGCCTTTGCCGGGTTCTGCGCCGAAAGCGGCTTCACGGTCGCACATGGCATGTCCGCCGAGGCCTCCGTCATTCGCAAGCCGTCCCGCGAGGACCGGTTGACTCCGCGCGAGGGACGCGACATGTTCTCCGCCCCCGCGACCCCCTTCGTTCCGGTGGGAGAGGGGATTTTCTCGCGTATCGAACCCGGTGCCATCGGGTCCATGCTGGTTCTTGTCGGGCTGATCGGTGCCATCGGGTATGGCGGCTGGACGGTTCTCCAGGAGGTGCAGCGGGTTCAGATGGCCCCGGTGGATCAGACGCCGGTCGTGCAATCGGACATCGATCCGCTGGCGGGCGCCCGAACAGCCGAGGTCACCGAGGAAACCACCGACGGGTCACCGACCGACGCGCCGCATATCCGCGACGGCGCGGGACTCGACATGACGCGTTCCGCCGCGCTCGACCGCCTTTACCGGCCGCAGGCGCTGGACGTGCCGGTGCTGGTGGCGCGCGATGCCCCGATCTCCACGCTGAACCCGCAGGAAACCGGCGCCTTTGCCCGTGCAGGCATCTGGGAGCCCGATCTTCACGCCAATGACGTGGCCGAATTGACGGAAGAGATGCCGGAGCTTCCGGTGCCCGTGCCGCAGGTGGTCGAGGATCTGGGGCCCAACATCCGCATGGTGGCCGCCTATCCGTCCTGGGTTCGGGTGCGCTCGGCCGAAGGGAACACGCTGTTCGAGGGGATCATGGAGCCGGGCGATACCTACGACATTCCGGCGATGCAGGTTCCGCCAACGCTGCGGACAGGCGAATCCGGCGCAATCTATTTCGCCATGGGCACGGACTGCTACGGACCGGTCGGCGCACGCGGTGAGGTTACCGGCAATCTCGCCCTCGAACAGGCGGCACTCGTCGACAAGTTCAAGATCGTGCTGCCCGGAGATCAGGACAGCGCGCTCAACCGCATGTTTGCGGATCTGCAAGCCGCCGATCCCAACAAATTGCCCAAGCTCCCTTGCCAGAGCAACTGAGCCCGAATACCTGAGAGCGTGAAGGGTCATCCGCTTGCCGCGTCCGGCTAGGGGTGTCCGGTTCGGCAGAAGATGCATCAGCGCGGGAGTTCGCCCCATGTCGCTCAATCCCATTCGCCCATGGCGCAACATCTACCGGCGGAAAAGCCGGCAGATCATGGTGGGCAATGTTCCGGTGGGCGGTGACGCGCCGATCACCGTGCAGACCATGACCAACACGCCCACCACGGACGTGAAGGCGACGATAGCGCAGGTTCAGGCAGCTGCCGATGCAGGGGCCGATATCGTGCGTATCTCCGTTCCGGACGAGGAGTCATCCCGCGCCCTGCGCGAGATCGTGGCGGAAAGCTCTGTGCCCATCGTGGCAGACATCCACTTTCACTACCGCCGGGGGATCGAGGCGGCGGAGGCCGGTGCGGCCTGCCTGCGCATCAACCCGGGCAACATCGGCAAGCCCGACCGCGTGCGCGAAGTGATCCAGGCGGCGCGCGACCACGGCTGCTCCATCCGGATCGGGGTCAATGCGGGGTCGCTGGAAAAACACCTGCTGGAAAAATACGGGGAGCCCACGCCGGACGCGATGGTCGAAAGCGGGCTCGACCACATCCGGATCCTGCAGGACAATGATTTTCACGAGTTCAAGATTTCCTGCAAGGCCTCCGACGTGTTCATGGCCGCCGCGGCCTACCAGAAGCTGGCGGAGGCGACGGACGCGCCGATCCACCTCGGCATCACCGAGGCCGGCGGGCTGACGACGGGCACGATCAAGAGCGCCATCGGGCTCGGCAACCTGCTCTGGATGGGGATCGGCGACACGATCCGGGTGAGTCTTTCGGCGGATCCGGTCGAGGAGGTGAAAGTCGGCTACGAGATCCTGAAATCGCTGGGGCTGCGGCACCGTGGGGTGAACATCATCTCCTGCCCGTCCTGCGCGCGCCAGGGGTTCGACGTCATCAAGACGGTGGAGATCCTGGAAAAGCGGCTGGAGCACATCAAGACGCCCATGAGCCTGTCGATCATCGGTTGCGTGGTGAACGGGCCGGGCGAGGCGCTGATGACCGATGTGGGCTTCACCGGTGGCGGGGCCGGGCACGGGATGGTCTATCTCGCCGGCAAGCAGAGCCACCGGCTCGGCAACGATACCATGATCGACCATATTGTGGAGCAGGTGGAAAGGAAGGCCGCGGAACTGGAGGCGGCCGAGGAACCGGTCACTGAACACGCGCCTGCAAACGGTTGCTGACGCTGTTGTTTAGGGTCGCGCGCAACCCGCTCGCGACCCATGAACAAGCTGACCGTCAGACGACCCGGACCTGTCACGAGAGCCAATCCTAGCCGCGCTTGTCTTCGACCATGACGGCGAGGTCTTCGTAGGGCAGGTAGCCGCGCAGCAATTCGTCCTCCAGCACGAAGGTGGGGGTGCCGGTGATCTGCAAGCGCTGGGCCAGGTTGCGTGTATCGCTGATCACCTGGGTCACCTCATCGGCATTCATCCGCTCCGTGATCGCCGCGGCATCCAGTCCAAGTGTGTTCGCCATCCGCTCCAGCACGGGTACGGTGAAATCGCCGGAGAATTCCATCAGCGTGTCCGAAAGAGCTTTGTAGGCCGCGTCGCCTGCGACCTGTTTCGTGGCGATGGCAAAGCGGGAGGCCAGCATGGATTGTTCGCCCAGGATCGGGAACTCCTTCACGATCAGCCGGATATTGCCGTCCGTTTCCAGCAGCTTGGCCACTTCGGGGTGGGCGCGCCGGCAGTAGCCGCAACGGTAGTCGAGGAACTCGACCAGCGTGATGTCTCCATCCGGATTCCCGCCGACAAAGGAATAGCCGTCATCGAAGATCGCCGCGGCATTGTCGGACACAAGCGACTGGTCGGCCCGGGCCTGGGCGTCCGCCTGGCGCTGCTCCAGCACCTGGACGGCTTCCATGATGACATGCGGGTTTTCCATGAGGTATTCGCGGACGGCCTCGCCGAACGCGGCGCGTTCCTCCGCCGTCATGGCGTCGAAGTCGACCGCCGCGGCGGGCAGGGCAATAAACAGGGCGAAGATCGAGGCGGACAGCGAGCGCAGCATCAGCGGTTCCTTTTCTTGGCATGGCGTTCGGAGGCAATCAGCACGTCCTGAGCCCGTTGCCAAGGGCCGGAGCCGTCGGGCAGCAGGTCTGAGGCGCGCCTGGCGTGGATGCCGGCGTCGTCGAGACGTCCGGCAAGCGCATATCTTTCGGAAGTCACAAGGGCGGCCATCCCGGTCTGGCCGTTTTCCTGGTAGGCCCGGGCGAGGTCGCGCAGCATGTGACCGTCGCGGTAGTCGATACCGTTGGATTTCTCGAGATATTCCAGCGCGTTCTTGGTTCGACCTGTCGCGAGCAGTGCGCGTCCGTACCCCGAAAGCACCAGTGGCTCGTTCGGGGCCAGCTGCACCGCGCGGCCATATGCGGCGACGGCGGCCTTGAAATTGCGGCTTTGCATCAGGATCTCGCCCTTGAGGTCATGCAGGAACGGATCCTTGGGGCGCGCGGCGATGGCGCCGTCGATGGCCGCGATGGCCTGTTTCGTCTGCGAGCGGCGATGATAGGCAACAGCCTGGCGGATCGCCTTGATGTCGGCATAGCCGCTTTCGCCCGCCCGGCGGAGCGTCCATTTCGGGCTGCGCTGGAACGCCGTGAGCTTGCCCTTGACCCGTGCGAACCAGTAGGCCGCCGTCTTGTCGTGAGGAAGGTCGGACGTGCCCGCCGCGGCCTTCATCGCGCGCAGGCGGTCCCGGCTCAGTGGGTGCGAACGGACATAGGGGTCCTGTCGACTTTCGGGCGCGTATTCCTGCCCGGCAAAGATCTCCATCACGTCGACCAGTCCCTGCGGGCTGACGCCTGCGCTCCGCATGAAACGCACGGCGGATTGGTCGGCGGAGGCCTCTTCGGCGCGGGTGTGCTGGAGAAACAATCGTTGTGCGGAGCTGGTCGTTCCAAGCGCGATGCCCGCTGCCGCGTCACCACCGCCGGACGCCGCGGCGACGGCGGCGAGCGCCATGCCGAGGCCGACAGCGCGTCTTGCCGCCTGCAGGTTGGTCAGCCGGCGGGTCAGGTGCCCGTTGGCGATATGCGCGGCTTCGTGCGCGATCACGGCCTGGAGTTCACGCGCAGAGGTGAACTTGCCGATCAGGCCGGAGTGGAGGAAGATCGCGTCCTGGCTGACCACGAATGCGTTGAGCGTGCCATCGTCCACGACGAGGATCTTGACCCGGTTCGGGCTGAGCCCTGCGGCGCGCAGGACCGGGGCGGCGAGCTGTTTCAGGCCGTATTCGATATCGGCGTCACGCAACAGTGTGACCGCCCGCGCTGGAAGGCTCAGCGCGAGAAGAACGGCAAGCGCCGCGAGGGTGCGGACGATTGACGCGACCGTGAATGCGGGGTGTAACGCCATGGCCGAAGGGTGAAGCAGGCCGAGGAGGGTTTCAATGCGGAAATCGGAGCGTGGCGCCGTCGATGCCTTCATTGTGATGGACGTCATGGAGGCCGCGCGCAAGGCGGAGGCCGCAGGGCGGCGGATCATCCACATGGAGGTGGGGCAGCCGGGAACGGGCGCGCCGGGTGCCGCGGTCGATGCGTTGCGCGGCGTGCTGGGGGCGGAGCCGCTAGGATATACCGTGGCGCTGGGCCTGCCGGAGCTGCGGGCACGGATCGCGCGGCTTTATGGCGAGTGGTACGGGGTCGAACTGGACCCTGGGCGCGTGGTGGTGACACCGGGCTCCTCTGGTGCGTTCCTGCTGGCCTTCACGGCGCTCTTCGACAACGGGGAGCGGGTCGGGATCGGCGCGCCGGGTTACCCGTCCTACCGCCAGATCCTGAAGGCGGTCGGGTTGGAGCCGGTGGTGATCGAGGCGGCCGAGCAGAACGGCTACCAACTGGTGCCGGAGGACCTGGCGGGACAACGGCTCGACGGGCTGATGGTGGCGTCGCCGGCCAACCCGACCGGCACGATGCTGGACCGCGACGCGCTGGGGGCGCTGATGGCGGCGGCGGACAAGGCAGGCACGGCCTTCATCTCGGACGAGATCTATCACGGGATCGAATACGACAAACGCGCGGTGACGGCGCTGGAGATCTCGGACGAGGCCTACGTGATCAACTCGTTTTCCAAGTATTTCTCGATGACCGGCTGGCGAGTGGGCTGGATGGTGGTGCCGCCCGACCACGTGCGGGTGGTGGAACGACTGGCACAGAACATGTTCATCTGCGCGCCCCACATGGGGCAGGTGGCGGCCCTGGCCGCACTGGATTCGGGTGACGAGTTGCAGGCGAACCTCGAGGTCTACCGCGCCAATCGTGCGCTGATGATCGACGGGCTTGCGGCGGCGGGATTCGACCGGATCGCGCCGCCCGACGGCGCCTTCTATGTCTATGCCGATGTGTCGCGCTGGACGGACGACAGCCTGGCCTTTGCCGCGGAGATCCTGGAGGAGGCGGGTGTCGCGGTCACGCCGGGGCTCGATTTCGATCCGGGACGGGGCGGACGGTTCCTGCGGTTTTCCTATGCCCGGAGCACCGAAGACATCGAGGAGGGGCTGGCGCGGCTCGCCCGGTTCATGGCCAAACGGGGCGTGACCTGAGCGGAGCGGGCGTGCCGCCCGCATTCGATGGTATCGCGTTCAGGCCACGCAGGCCCTGGAGGGCGGGGCCCTCCAGACCTCCCGGCGCTGCGGGCCGGCCCATCACGATCCGGTGAATGCCGCGCCGATGGGCCGTTTGCCGCCGTCCGGGCCGCTGCGTTCCTTTTGACCGTGAAGGGGCGGACGCGTATACCGGCCCAAGTTCACCCCCAGGTCCGCGAGGCTTCATGTTCCGGTTCATCCTCTCCTTTTTCGGAGGCATCTTCACCACGGTCACGATGGGGATCGCGATGGTGGCGCTGGCGGCTGCGGGCGTGTTCTACATCTATGGGCGTGATCTGCCGAGCCACGAGAGCCTTGCGCAATACGCACCGCCCACCATCAGCCGGATCTATTCGGGGCAGGGGCGGTTGATCGACGAGTTCGCGCAGGAACGGCGGCTCTTTGCGCCTATCGACACCATTCCGGTGCTGGTGAAGCAGGCCTTCGTCTCGGCCGAGGACAAGAACTTCTACAGCCACGAAGGGTATGACCTGCGCGGCATCGCCGCTGCGGTGATCGAGGCCGTGCGCACGCGCGGCGCCACGGTGCGGGGCGCGTCGACCATCACCCAGCAGGTGATGAAGAACTTCCTGCTGTCGGGCGACCGGCAGATCGAGCGCAAGATCAAGGAGATCATCCTCGCCAGCCGGATCGAGGACACGCTGAGCAAGGACAAGATCCTGGAGCTGTATCTGAACGAGATCTTCCTCGGCCAGAACTCCTATGGCGTGGCCGCTGCCGCACAGACCTATTTCAACAAGACGCTGGACCAGTTGGCCCCGCACGAGGCCGCGACGCTGGCCTCGCTGCCCAAGGCGCCGTCCGATTATCATCCGGTGCGCGAAAAGACCCGCCTGCTGTCGCGGCGCAACTTCGTGCTGAAGGAGATGTACGAGAACGGCTACCTGACCAAGACCGTGTTCGAATCGGAGGTGAACGCGCCGCTGAAGACGGTTCAGAACGGCGATTTCGCCGATTTCAAGAGCACGCTGCCGCCGCGGGACTACTTCACCGACGAGATCCGCCGCCAGCTGTCGCAGGATTTCGGGGAAGGCGAATTCTTCTCCGGCGGCCTGACGATCCGCGCGACCATCGACAACGAGATGCAGCCGATCGCGGCGGAGGCGCTGCGCCAGCAGCTGGAGCTTTACGACCGCGGATTGGGCCGGTGGCGCGGGACCGGCAAGAAGATCCCGCCCGAGACACTGGAGGACGAGGCTGCCTGGCGCGAGGCGCTGGCCTCGGTCGACGTGGCGCGCGACGTGACGCTGCAGGGCAAATGGCAGGTGGCCGTGGTGCTCGGGGTGGAAGAACAGCAGCTGCGGCTGGGTATCGAGGGCGTCAAGCTGCGCGAGGGCGAGCCCCACGTGGTGCCGCGCAAGGATATCTCCTGGATCCAGGGCGACTTCTTCGACAACTTCAAGCCCGGTGATGTCGTGCATGTCCGGCGCATGACCGACGATGATTCCGGCGCGTTCATCCGCTGGACGCTGCGCCAGGTTCCGCGCGTGCAGGGCGCCTTCGTAGCGATGGACGTCAATACCGGGCGCGTGCTGGCCATGCAGGGCGGATTCTCCTACCAGCATTCCGTCTTCAACCGTGCGACGCAGGCCAAGCGACAGCCGGGCTCCTCCTTCAAGCCCTTCGTCTATGCCGCGGCACTCGACAGCGGGTACAGCCCGGCGACCATCGTCGTGGACGCTCCGATCGAGATCAATACGCCCCAGGGCATCTGGCGACCCAAGAACGCCTCCAACCAGTTCTACGGCCCGGCCCCGCTCCGGACGGGGATCGAGAAGTCGCGCAACCTGATGACCGTGCGGCTCGCGCAGGAAATCGGGATGGAGACGGTCGGCGCCTATGCCGAACGGTTCGGGGTTTACGATCACTTGCAGCCGGTGCTTGCCAATGCGCTGGGCTCGCAGGAAACCACGCTCTACCAGATGGTTGCGGCCTATTCGATGTTCGCCAATGGCGGCGAACGGGTGGAGCCGACGCTGGTCGACCGGGTGCAGGACCGCTATGGACGCACGATCTACCGCCATGACCAGCGCGTCTGCGAGGACTGCGGCAAGGAGAGCCTGCCGCAGGGGCAGGCGCCCCGCATCGTGTCCAACCGCGAACGGGTGATGAATGCCGTCACGGCCTATCAGTTGACCTCCATGATGAAGGGGGTGGTGGAACGCGGGACGGCCGCCGGCGCGGTGAACCTGCCCGTGCCCATCGCGGGCAAGACCGGGACCACCAACGACGAGAAAGACGCCTGGTTCGTCGGGTTTTCCAGCAATATCGTCGCGGGGTGCTACATCGGATACGACACGCCGCGCCCGATGGGCCGGGGGGCCGGGGGCGGGCGGCTTTGCGCGCCGGTCTTTCAGCGGTTCATGTCCAAGGCCATCGTGAAATATGGCGGCGGCGCGTTCAAGGTGCCCGAGGGATGCCAGTTCATCAAGATCGACAGAATCTCCGGCGCGCGCCTGTCCGACGCGGCCTCCGGCGAGAACGTGGTGGCGGAGTGTTTCCGCGAGGGCGAGGAGCCGATCTTCGGCATCACCTTCGACGGGGGCTTTGCCATGGGATCCGACCTCTTGCTGTTTGACGAGGCCGGCGGGGCGAGGCGTGCCAAGCAGGTGACGACATCGACCGGACGGACCACGACGGTGGGCCCCAAGGCAAGCTTCGGATCGTTGAGTTCGGGCGGTCTTTACTGAGGGCGGTCCGCAGGGAGCGACGGCCGTCGCTCTTTGCGTGGTCCACGCAAATTCGCCCCGCCCGCCGTCCCGCGGCCGGCACTGCTTGTGGAGTATCGAACGGTGCTCTATCACGTCGCAAATCCTGACTGAAAAGAGGCACATCCCGGGCCATGCGTGCGGAAACCCAGAACATTGTCGCCGAGATCGAGAAATCGCTGAACCTTCTGGGGCAGCGCATGGATATCGACACGGCCCAGCATCGGCTGGAGGAGTTGAACGCGCGCGTGGAGGATCCGAAGCTTTGGGACGATCCGGCTGCTGCGCAAAAGCTGATGCGCGACCGGCAGATGCTTGTCGATGCGATGGAGACCTACGAGAGCATCCGGACCGAGCTCAAGGACAATGTCGAGCTGATCGAACTGGGCGAGATGGAGGAGGATGCCGAGGTCGTCAGCGACGCCGAGGCGGCGTTGTCGAAACTGGCGAGGATGTCGGCACAGAAGGAACTCGAGGCGCTGCTCGACGGTGAGGCGGACGGCAACGACACCTTCCTGGAGATCAACGCAGGCGCAGGCGGGACCGAGGCCTGCGACTGGGCGGAGATGCTGGCGCGCATGTATGTCCGCTGGGCGGAGAAGAAGGGCTACAAGGTCGAGCTGCAATCCGAAGAGGCCGGCGCCGAGGCGGGGATCAAGTCCGTGGCCTACAAGATCTCCGGCCACAATGCCTATGGCTGGCTGAAATCGGAAAGCGGCGTGCATCGGCTGGTGCGGATTTCGCCCTTTGGCAAGGGCACGCGGGAGACCTCCTTTGCCAGCGTATGGGTCTATCCGGTGGTCGATGACAATATCGATATCGAGGTGAACCCCGCCGATATCCGCATCGACACCTACCGGTCCTCCGGCGCGGGCGGGCAACACGTCAACACCACCGACTCGGCCGTGCGGATCACGCACCACCCCACGGGCATCGTGGTTACGAGCTCCGAAAAATCCCAGCACCAGAACCGCGACATCGCCATGAAGGCGCTGAAATCGCGTCTGTACCAGTTGGAGCTCGACCGCAGGAACGCCGACATCAACGCGGCGCACGAGGCCAAGGGGTCGGCCGGCTGGGGCAACCAGATCCGGTCCTATGTGCTGCAACCCTACCAGATGGTGAAGGACCTGCGGACCGACCACGAGACCTCCGACACCAAGGGCGTGCTGGATGGCGACCTCGATGCCTTCATGGCCGCGACGCTGGCGATGAATGTCTCCGGCAAATCGCGGGCGGAGGCACAGGGCGAGTAGGATCGTCGTGGAGGCAGGGCGCGGCTGAGGGGTGCGGCCCGGTTTTTCCCGGCTTGCCCTCGGCACTGCCGCGCGTAGGGTGCGGCCATGAATTCTCTGATCACCGAGTCGACCCCGATTACGTGGCCCGGCCCGCCGCCAAAGGCTGCCGATGTCGTTGTCATCGGGGGCGGCATCATCGGCGTCTGCACGGCGCTGTTCCTTGCACGGGCGGGCCAGAAGGTGGTGCTGTGCGAGAAGGGACGCATCGCGGGGGAGCAGTCCAGCCGCAACTGGGGCTGGATCCGTCAGACCGGGCGCGACCCGGACGAACTGCCGATCATGGTTGAATCGAACCGGATCTGGCGCGAGCTTGCGGGGGACACCAACGCGGATATCGGCCTGCGGCAGGTCGGCGTCACCTATCTCGCCAAGACGGCCGAGGAAGTGGCCCGGTATGGCAAATGGCTGAAATCCGCCGAGGGGGCCGGCACCGGATCGCGGCTGCTGAGCCGTCGCGAAACGGCCGCGCTCTCGCCGGGGCTGTCACGCAGCTATGCCGGCGCGCTGCACACGGAGAGCGACCTGCGGGCGGAACCCTTTGTCGCCGTTCCCGCGCTGGCCGGTGTTGCGGCACGGGCGGGTGCGGTGCTGGTCGAAAACTGCGCCGTCCGGACGCTGGACATGCAGGGCGGCGCGGTCGCGGGGGTCGTGACGGAGGCCGGGGCGATTGCCTGCACGCGCGTTGTCGTGGCGGGCGGTGCCTGGTCCGCGTTGTTCCTGCGCGCCCATGGCGTGACGATCCCGCAGCTTTCGGTACGTGCATCTGTCGGCGCGACCCAGCCACTGCCCGACATCGGTATGGCCGGGAACGTGGACGACACGGTCGCATGGCGGCGGCGCGAGGACGGCGGCTACACACTGGCCGCACGCTCCTTTCACGAACTTTACCTGGGGCCGGACGCGGTCCGCGCCCTGCGCGGCTACATGCCGCAACTGCGCCGCGATCCCTTTGGCACGCGGTACCTGCCGATTGCACCGGCGGGGTATCCCGATCACTGGCTGACGCCGCGAACCTGGGAAGCCGACGAGGAGAGCCCGTTCGAGAAGATCCGTGTCTTGAACCCGCGCCCGAACATGGCCAAGCTGCACGGGGTGGCCGAGGACTTCGCGGCGCTGTTCCCCAACCTGGGGCCGGTGCGAATCGACCGGGCCTGGGCGGGAATGCTGGACGTGATGCCGGACGAGGTTCCGGTGGTCGACACGGTCGCCGATGTGCCCGGGCTGGTGATCGGAACGGGGTTTTCCGGCCACGGCTTCGGTATCGGCCCCGGGATGGGACGCGTCTTGGCGGACCTCGCGATGGGGCGTGACCCCGGGCATGACATGAAACGCTTCAGACTGTCCCGATTCTTCGACGGATCGGAGATGAAGTTGGGACCGTCACTTTGAACTCAGAAGGAGGGCGCAATGCCTATCAAGAACAGATTCGCTGAACTTCAACCCGAAGTTACCGCGTGGCGCCGGGACATCCACGAACATCCCGAGGTGCTGTTCGATACCCATCGCACGTCGGCGCTGGTGGCCGAAAAGCTGCGGGCCTTCGGCTGCGACGAGGTGGTCGAGGGGATCGGGCGCACCGGTGTGGTCGGCGTCATCCGCGGGAAATCGGACACCTCGGGCAAGGTGATCGGGCTGCGCGCGGATATGGACGCACTGCCGATGACCGAGCAGACGGGCCTCGACTACGCGTCGAAGACCGATGGTGCGATGCATGCCTGCGGTCATGACGGGCACACGGCAATGCTGCTGGGCGCGGCGAAATACCTGTCGGAGACGCGCAACTTCGACGGTACCTGCGTCGTGATCTTCCAGCCGGCGGAAGAAGGCGGCGGCGGCGGACGTGAAATGTGCAACGACGGGCTGATGGAGCGTTGGGGCATCCAGGAAGTCTACGGCATGCACAACTGGCCCGGCCGTCCGGTGGGCGAATTCGCCATCCGCACGGGTCCGTTCTTTGCCGCGACCGATTTGCTGGAGATCGAGTTCGAGGGGCGCGGTGGACACGCCGCCAAGCCGCACGAGACGGTGGACACGACGCTGATGGCGTCCCACGCGGTAGCGGCGCTGCAATCCATCGTCAGCCGCAACGCCGATCCGATCGACCGGATCGTGGTGTCGGTGACGTCCTTCCAGACCTCGTCCAATGCCTTCAACGTGATCCCGCAGCGGGTGAAACTGTTGGGTACCGTGCGCACGATGTCGGCGGAAATGCGGGACCTGGCGGAAAAGCGCGTGACCGAGATCTGCGAGGGGATCGCGCAGACTTTCGGTGGCGTCGCCCGCGTGGACTACCAGCGCAACTATCCGGTGATGGTGAATCACGACGAGCAGACAGACTTCGCCCGCGAGGTGGCCCGCAATGTCAGCGGTCAGTGCGACGAGGCGCCCCTGGTCATGGGCGGCGAGGATTTCGCCTTCATGCTGGAGGAACGGCCCGGTGCCTACATCCTGGTGGGCAATGGCGACACGGCGATGGTCCACCACCCGGAATACAACTTCAACGACGAGGCGATTCCGGCGGGCTGCAGCTGGTGGGCCGAGGTGGTCGAGCGCCGGATGCCTGCCGCCTGATCAGGCCACGCCGGACCGGATGGGTCGAGACGGTGGGCCCGGATGTGGATCCGGGCCCCGCGAGCCGGTCACGGCTTGATGTAGGTGTATCCCATCTGCTGCAGGCGGGAGAGTTCGGCAACACCGGACGGCACGATGTCGTCCTCCCACACGTCGTAAAGGTCGTTTTCGTAGCTGATCTTGCGGCCTACAAGCGTGTTGTTGCAGACGTTGAAGGCGACATTCTGCCCCTTCAGCGACGCCACCGCGGTCTGCACCGTTTCGTCCGATTTGGCGGATTTCAGGAGCCCAAGTCCGTTGCCGTGCAGGACGACCTTGATGTCCATGTTCTCGGCCCCGACGGCGTTGATGTGGTTCTGGATGTTGCGCATTGCGCCCTTGTAGGCCTTTGATTCCGACCCGCCGTCATAGTTGATGTGGTAGACGACCTTCTGCTTTCCGTAGCGTTCCGTATCCTGCGCGCCGACCGCGCCGGTAAGCATCACGAATACCGCAAGGGCGGTGGCCAGTAGACGTCTCATGATTTGTCCTCCCTGATGTCTGATCACACCATAGTATTCGCGCATTCGCATATGACAACTCACGAATATGGCGGTGTCCGCGCAGTCGGTGAGGACAGCTGGCGACGATCCCTCAGCCGCCGGACCACAGCCCGTCATAGACCGCACCGATGCCGTCCGCCTCGGCCCGGGCGCTGAACCGCTCAAGCGCGATCTCGCGGGCTGCGCGCGCGGCGGCATCGTAACGCGCAGGGTCGGAGAGCAGGGCGCGCGCGGCGTCGGCGGCCTCGGCCGGGGCGTCCAGCGGCACCACCTGGCCGGTCCTGCCCTGCGCCGAGAACGCGCGATAATACCCCGCATCGGACGCCACGAAGGGCACGCCGGAGGCCATCGCCTCGAGCGGCACCATGCCGTACCCCTCGTATCGCGGCAGCTGCATGACCAGCGACAGGGAACGCAGAATCTCCGGCAACCTGTCCGCCGGCGCCTCTCCGGGAAAGCGGATGCGCTCGGCCATGCCGGCCTCGGCCACCCTGCGCTTCAGCCCGTCGAGAAAGCCGTCATGCCGTCCGCCCGCGCGTCCGATCACCAGCGCCACGACGCCCGGCAGGTCGGGCAGGAGCCGAAGCATCGCCTCGACGAAAAGGTCGGTCCCCTTCTCGGGCCGGATCCGGCCGATCGTGGCGATCGCCATGGTCCCGCCCGCATCCTGCGCGGCCCAGGCGGCTGCCCGATCCTCCGCCGGGTGGAAGAGATCGGTGTCCACCCCGTGCGGCACGACCGCGCGCACATGCGGGACGAATTCCGCAGCCCGGTCGGTCGTGGCAATCACCGCGTCCATCCGGCCGATCAGCCAGCGGGGAAACGCGGAATGGCGGCGCTGCGCGGCGGAGGTGAAAACCAGCCGTACCGGCAGGCGCAACACGTCCCGGGTCCAGATGCCCGCGCGCATTTCCGTGTTGCGGCGCAGGTGCCAGATCGCGAAGGGCTTGCCCTCGGGCTTGCGGGCGGCGAGCGCACGGGCAAGCCGCAACGGCACCGGCGCGGGGCAACCGGGCAGTTCCACGCCCACCAGCCGCATGTCATAGCGGTCGCGCTGTTGCCGGATGACATTGGCCGCCGTCGCCGACACCCCGGTGAAATTGCGGTTGAAATTCGTGACGAAAAGTTCAGGCACGGCGCAGGTCCAGGGCATCGACAAGCTCTTCCGCAGTCGCGTCGAGCTGGCTGATCCGACCGTCGCAAAAGGCGCGCGCAGCGCCGCGTGCGGCGTCGCAGGCCCCAGGGTCGGAGAGCCAGATATCGGCCTGTCGGGCGAGGTCTTCCGCATCCGCGATCATTCGTGCGCCGCCACCCTGGGCCATTGCCGCGAACGTGTCTGTGAAGTTGAAGACATGCGGACCGGAGAGCACCGCCGCTCCCGCCTGCGCGACCTCGTAGGGGTTGTGACCGCCCACGGGTTCGAGCGAGCCGCCGAGAAAGACGAAGGGTGCCAGCGCGTACCAGCTACCGAGTTCCCCCAGGGTGTCGGCGAGGTAGACCGGACCCTCGGGCAGGGCTCCCGCGCTGCGCCGGGGGGCAGGCCATCCCCGCGCCGCGATCAGACCGGCAACCTCGTCCCCCCGCGCGGGATGACGCGGCGCGAGGATCAGGCAGAGGTCGGGATGATCGGCCAGAAGTCGCGCATGTGCGTCAAGCACCACGACCTCTTCGCCCGGGTGGGTGGAGGCGGCGACCCAGACCGGACGGCCCGCAAGCCGGTCTGTCATCGCCGCGACGATTGCGGCATCGGCCGGCAGCGGCTCGGAGAGGGCCTTGAGATTTGCGCCCTGACGAACGCGTCCCGGATCTGCGCCCAGCTCCACGATCGTACGGGCCAGCTCCTCGGTCTGGGTCAGGATCAGCCGGAAAACCTGCAGGATCATGCGCGCCGTTTTCGGCCGCTTGCGCCAGCCCGCCACGGATCTCGGCGACATCCGCGCGTTGACCAGCGCCAGCGGCACGCCTGCTTCGTCCGTTCGCATCAGCATCTGCGGCCAAAGCTCCGATTCGACGAGGATGGCGGCCTGCGGCGTCCAATGCGCGAGGAACCGGCTCACCGGGCCCGGCGCGTCGAGCGGTGCGAACTGGTGACGGCTGTGCGGTGGCATCCGGCGCGCAACGAGCTCGGCGGAGGTCGGTGTGCCGGAGGTGATCAGGAACTCCGCATCCGGCAACACCTGGCCCATGCGCCTGATCAGCGACAGAACGGATAGGGATTCGCCGACCGAAGCCGCGTGGAACCAGATGAGGCGTCCCTCCGGGCGTGGCAGCGAGGCATGGCCCAGTTTTTCGGCCGCGCGGTCGGCGCCCATGCCAGCGGCAAGGACCTTGCGTCGTTCCAACCAGCCCGCCACCGGCAGGGCCACCCGCGTCGCCACGGAATAGGCCCGGTAAAGGGGCGTCGGGCGCATGGGTTCGCGTTACCCGCCCGTATGGCTCATGTGGCGCGACATCTGTCCGCCAAGACTCTGGCGGGAATAGTCGAAATCGTGCCCCTTGGGTTTCAGCGCGATGGCCGCGCGGATCGCGTCCTCCAGCGGGCCGTCGTCCTGCGGGTTGTTGCGCAGGGCAGGGCGCAGGTCGGCCATGTCCTCCTGGCCCAGGCACATGTAGATCTCGCCGGTGCAGGTGATCCGCACCCGGTTGCAGCTCTCGCAGAAATTGTGCGAGAGCGGCGTGATGAAGCCGATCTTCTGCCCGGTCTCTTCCAGCCGGATGTAGCGGGCGGGACCGCCGGTGCGCTCGGCGAGGTCGGTGACGGTGTAATCCGCCTCGTAGGCCGCGCGCACCTCGTCCAGCGACCAGTACTGGCCCAGCCGGTTCTCGTTGCCGATATCGCCCATCGGCATGACCTCGATCCAGGTCAGGTCCATCCCGCGCTCGGCACACCATTCGGTCATCGTGCCGCGCTCACCCTCGTTGAAGCCCTTGAGAGCCACGGCGTTGATCTTGATCCGCAGTCCGGCGGCCTGCGCGGCGTCGATCCCGCGGAGCACCTGGGGCAGACGGCCCCAGCGTGTGATATCGGCGAATTTCGCCTCGTCCAGCGTATCCAGCGAGACATTCACGCGCCGCACCCCGGCATCGAAGAGCGGCTGCGCGAAGCGTTCGAGCTGCGATCCATTGGTGGTCAGCGTCAGCTCGTCCAGCCGCCCGGCATCCAGGTGCCGGCCCATCGCGTTGAAAAACGTCATGATGTCCCGGCGTACCAGCGGCTCCCCGCCGGTCACGCGCAGCTTGCGCACGCCGAGCCGGATGAAGGTGGAGCACATGCGGTCCAGCTCTTCCAGCGTCAGCAGTTCCTTCTTGGGCAGGAACGTCATGTGCTCCGACATGCAGTAGACACAGCGGAAGTCGCAGCGGTCGGTCACCGAAACGCGCAGGTAGGTTATGGCGCGTTGGAAGGGATCTGTCAGCGGAAAGGTCATACGGTCATAGGTAAAGATGCGGACGGGGTGCGGCAAGAGAGATTGAGCCGATTGTGACCGCGGCGGCACTGTGCTTATCTGTCTGCATGATGCGCTGGAACGTCATTGTGCCCTTGGTGGCGATGTTGGCCGGGTGTGCGCCCGTGCCCGATCCGACGGCAGGCGATGCAGGCGCTGACGGGAATGTTCGGCCGCACTCCCGCCCGGGTGGCGCGGTTCCGCCGGCGTCGGCACGCACGGAAGCCGATTTCGATACCACCACACCCGAGGAACAGGCCGCGGCGCGCGTGGTCCCGGTCGCGACGAGCGAACGGGCACTGGGCACCACCGTCGCCTCGCTCGGCGCGCCGTCGGAGCCCGGCTTCTGGTTGAAGACACCGTTGGTGCGGGAGGAGGTGAGAGGCCGCGTGGTCTATCCCGCCAACGGCAGGTCGGTGCAACTCACGCTGATCCCGATCGACGGCCCCTCGACGGCCGGCAGCCGCATGTCGCTGTCGGCGCTGCGCGTGCTCGAAGCCCCGCTGGCCGATCTTGTCGAGGTCGAGGTCTTTTCCGCGAAGTGATCAACGGGTTCTGTAGCCGCGGATTTCCGGCCGGACAACATAGCTAAGTCAGGTACTTGGACGCCTCTCTTCGCGCGAAGGGTTTCAGGTCGGCGCCGTGCTTGTCCAGAAACGCCTGCACTCGCGGACGATCGTGTTTCGACAGCTCCCGCAGCCACCAGGCGATGGCCTTCTGGATGAACCATTCGCGGTCGGGAACATAGGCGGCGGCCCAGCTCAGCACCCGGTCGCGAATCGCGAGGTCCAGCGGCTTGGGGTGGTTCTGCTTCGTCCAGGGCAGGGTGACGACGAGCGCCGCGCGACGTGTCCACATGTGATCCGACCGCGTCCAGTCCTCCACCTGATCGACGCGCGACGGATCCTGTAGCAGCCGTTTCTGCCCGGCCATGCAAGCGTGGTCGGCAATGGCCCAGCTGTCGAAATCGGGCACCCAACTGCGAATCAGATCCCATGCGGCGCCATCGTCCGGCCGTATGCGGGCGGTCGTCAGCAGCTTCGCAGCGGCGAGGCGCGCCTCGTAGATGTCGGTCCGCCAGAGCGCATCGGCAAGGGCGACCCGGCCGACGGCGTCGAGGTCCTTGCGCCAGTCGCGCACCAAATCGTTCAGTACCGGGTTCGCCACGCCGAAGTAGACCCGGTCGGCCTTGTGATAGGCGCGCGCCTGTGCGGCCCGTTCGGGATCGGCGTGGGCGCGGATGGCGGCCAGCGCTTGGTCCGGGGTCATTCGACCGTGACGGACTTCGCCAGGTTGCGCGGCTGGTCTACGTCCGTGCCCTTGGCGATCGCGGTATGATAGGCGAGAAGCTGCGCGGGCACGGCATAAAGGATCGGCGCCACGATCTCTGCCGACTGCGGCAGTTCGATCTGCGCCCAGGTGCCATCCCCGGCCTCCGCCAGCCCCCGTGCGTCCGAGATGAGGATCACCTTGCCCTTGCGTGACATGACTTCCTGCATGTTCGAGACCGTCTTGTCGAAAAGCCCGTCATGCGGGGCCAGCACGACAACGGGCATCTGCTTGTCGATCAGCGCGATGGGCCCGTGCTTCAGTTCGCCGGCTGCGTACGCTTCGGCGTGTATATAACTGATTTCCTTTAATTTCAGAGCTCCCTCGAGCGCAAGTGGGAACATAAGGCCGCGACCGAGGAACAGCACGTCCCGAAACTCGCTGAGCTGACGCGCGGTATCGCGGATGCGGTCGCCCACGGCCAGCGCGTGGTTGATCAGCCCGGGCACCGTGCGCAGGGTGCGGACGTGCTCGGCCATCGTTGCTGCGTCGATCTGTCCGCGGACGCTGGCGGCCTTCAGTGCAAGAGCCAGCAGCACCGTGAGTTGGCAGGTGAAGGCCTTGGTGGACGCTACGCCCACCTCGACACCGGCCAGGATCGGCAGCGCGAGGTCGCTTTCCCGTGCGATGGAACTTTCGGGCACGTTGACGACGGCGACGATCTGAGCCGCCTTGCCCTCGCAGTAGCGCAGCGCGGCAAGGGTGTCGGCCGTCTCGCCCGATTGCGAGACGAAGATGGCGAGTGTCCCCGGCCCGATGGGCGGCTCGCGGTAGCGGAATTCGGAGGCGATATCGACCTCCACCTGGATCCGCGCCAGCTTCTCGAACCAGTATTTCGCAGTGAGGCACGCGTAGTAAGCCGTTCCGCAGGCCACGAGCACGATGCGCTCGACATTGGCGAACTCCACGCCGTGGTCCCGGATCCCGTCGCCTTCCGCTGTCACGTAATGGTCGATGGCCGCGGAAATGACCGCGGGTTGTTCGGCGATTTCCTTGGCCATGAAGTGCTTGTGGCCTGCCTTGTCGATTCGTGTCGTGTCGACGGCGATCCGGCGCATGTCGCGATTTGCGCGCTGTCCGTTCCGGTCGGTGATCTCGACCCCGGCACGGGTGACCACGGCACGGTCGCCTTCTTCCAGAAAGGTGATCTGGTCCGTCAGCGGTGCGAGCGCGATCGCGTCGGATCCCACGTACATCTCTCCGACCCCGTGACCGATGGCCAGCGGGGAGCCCTTGCGCGCGGCCACGATCAGATCGTCCTCGCCATCGAACAGGAAGGCCAGGGCGAAAGCCCCTTCCAGCCGGTCGATGGCACGAAAGGCAGCCTCCACCGGGGTGGAGCCTTCCTGCATGTATTTCTGCGTCAGCATCGCGACGGTTTCGGTATCCGTGTCCGATTCGAAGGTCATGCCGGCGTCGCGCAGTTCTTCGCGCAATTCGCGGAAATTCTCGATGATTCCGTTATGGACAACGGCGACGGAGCCTGACTGGTGCGGGTGGGCGTTGACCACCGACGGTACGCCATGCGTGGCCCACCTCGTGTGACCGATGCCCGATCGACCGGCCAGCGGATCGTGCACCAGCAGGTCGGAGAGGTTCACGAGTTTCCCAAGCGCGCGGCGCCGATCGAGTTTTCCTGCGTTGACGGTTGCGATCCCGGCGCTGTCGTAGCCGCGGTATTCCAACCGGCGCAGCGCCTCTACCAGGATCGGAGCGACTTCATGATCGCTCAATACACCAATGATTCCACACATTTTTTCAGTCCTGATTAATTTTTGCCTTGCGGGCGCGCAGCATCTCGAACAGTTTCTTCGCGCGGCCTTCCCGGTTGACCTGTTGCGCGCGCCCCATGGCGATGGCATCAGCGGGCACGTTCTGGGTGATGACGGAACCGGACGCGGTCAGGGCGCCGTCTCCGACCGATACCGGAGCCACCAGCATGGTGGAAGAGCCGATGAAGGCGTCCTTGCCGATCTGCGTTCGGTGCTTCATCACGCCATCGTAGTTGCACGTGACCGTGCCCGCCCCGATATTGGCGCGTGCACCCACGGTCGCGTCGCCGATATAGGTCAGATGGTTGACCTTTGCGCCTTCGGCAATCTCGGCGTTCTTGATCTCGACGAAATTGCCGACACGCACGTCCTCGGCCAGTTCCGCGCCGGGGCGCAGGCGGGCATAGGGACCCACGACGGCGCCGCGACTGACGTGGCAACCTTCGAGGTGGGAGAAGGCGCGGATATGCGCGCCCGTCTCGATCGTGACGCCGGGACCGAAGACCACGTTGGGTTCGATCAGCGTGTCCCTGCCGATCACCGTATCCTGCGCGAAGAACACGGTTTCCGGCGCGACCAGCGTGATGCCGTTCTCCAGCGCCTCCGCTCGGGCGCGGTTCTGGAAAAATCCTTCTGCCAAGGCGAGTTGCGTGCGGGTATTGATTCCGATGGTCTCTTCTTCGGTGCAGGTGACGACCGTGGCGGACAGGCCGCGTGCCCTTGCGGTGCCGACGATGTCGGTGAGGTAGTATTCGCCGGAGGCGTTGTCGTCGGACAGCGCGTCGATCATGTCGAACAGAAGCTGTGACCGGCAGGCCATAAGTCCACCATTGCAGAGGGTTACGGCGCGCTCCTTATCTGTCGCGTCCTTGAACTCGACGATCCGCTGCAACTGGCCGCCATCAAGGATCAACCGGCCGTATCGTCCGGGATCCGCAGGCTCGAAGCCGAGCACGACCACGTCGTGGCTGCCCGCCGCGTCGCGCATCGCGGTCAGCGTCTCGGCCCGGATGAAGGGCGTGTCGCCGAACAGCACCAGCACGAGCCCGTCAAACCC